>JBEIUI010000076.1:0-16686 GCA_040374425.1 Verrucomicrobiia bacterium
CTCAAGCCGCCGCTGAATGGGGAGGGCATTGGGGGCATCCAAACACATCGCCCTCTCCAAGACACCTCGCGCCCCCGGATTAATCCAAGCCCAGCCCACTCCTCATTGCCACCGAGAATGCCCTTGGAATCGGAATCATTGATTCCCTCAAACCCTCGGGAACGCAGGATTCGAAGGTACGAAGACACTGCTTTTGAAAGTCGGAACACGGATGGAATCCTTTGCATTAACGGAAACCGTAAGCGAGTGACCAATAGGTGCGATCGCCGGGCGACTTTTCAATTTCCACTATTAAATAATAAGATCCAGTCTTTTTCGGAACGATCCGAGCCGCCGACATATGCGGCTTCTGCCATGACTCCACTTCAGCCAAATTCCCTTCGCTGTCGTAGATATGAACCGAGACTTTTGCGTTGTTTTGGTCCGTTCCCATCCAGAACCAATACTCATTCCCCTTGAAGAGCTGATGGACAATCGCCTTGGTCCGTTTTACCGGCAAATCTCCGCCCCAGTAATCCTCCCGAACAGTAAAGCCCTCCTTCACATACGGGTCGGCAGCCTCCAAGGCGAATGAGAGGGCGTCATCAATAGTGGCGCGGGCCGGCAGCCCGCTCAAAAGAGCGTAGGCCAGAACAAGGAGGATTGAGGCAAATCGCTTCACAGTGGGATTACGGTTGGTTGGCTTTGGAGCCGATCGATTGAATGAGCAGGTCTGTGATTTCTCCGATCTGGTGGACCGTTTTCTCTGAAATCTCAATTCCCTCCGCAATTCCCATCAAAGGACGGATCTCAATCAGCCCCCGGCGCACCTTCAAAACCAAGGGCGTCTGGCGACGGGGAGTCATGGATGAAATACGTTTGTCAAAATAGTCGAGCAGGATGGGTTGATGCAGCAATTCAGCGCCATCCTTCGTGAAGTTTCTTCGCACCACCTGTGTAAGGGCCTGAGTTCCCCGGAGCCAGCCCCCAAGGCTCACCAGCTGGGAGAGTTCTTCGCTTTTGAGCTCACTCATGGCCTCTTTCACGTCAGATAAAGCACCATCCAACTCACGGCGCACCTTGTTCCATTCCTTACTCTCGGCCGACTCAATGATGCTCTGGCTGCGCCGCTGCACAGCTTTTTTAACTCCAATCGCTTCCGAGAGGCTCAACACGCTTTTCCCAATGCGTTTGACCTCCTCCGCGTTTTCCGCTTCCACCGCGATAAACCCCTCGGCAATCACTGTCCCGAGGATCAGGGCCGTCTGCTCGGCTCCCCCAATGGGCTTCGCCGCCCCTTTTGACGAACGCAACACGTCTTCCCATCGCGGCTTCCCCAACTTGTCGAGCACCCCAAATATTTCACTGGGCACCGGGACAACCACCTCGTCAATCATCCTGGCCTGAACAGGCAGCTGGCTCACATCGATCTTAGCCGCAGGCTGAGCCAACACCCCTTCAGCCAGAGCCAGAAACGATACAAAAAAGAGATTCTTCATACGGGGAAAGCAAACCAGGCAACGTGCGCTAATCAACCCAACCCAACGCCCCGAGCAAGCATTCTTTTGCCCGGCCCTCCGCTGGAAACGCTCGGAAACCGCTGTGCCATTCTTCGCACTTCTCGCCGAAGCCGCCCCAAAGGATCGCGCCGCGCCGCTCTCCCGGCCTCCGCTGGGCAAGTTACCCCCCACCAGAGTGCGCCCCCGTCCCGGGATCCGGATCCCCACCCACGCGTGCTTTCACTCGGCTTCCGCCCTCCCTGATCGTGCCGAGCGTCACTAAACGCTTGTCGCTGCGAAAAGAATCTGTGCTTTGTCATAGCCCATTTTTATGAATCTCCGAAACGGCATCCTCGCAGGCGGCAACTGGATCATCGACCAGGTGAAGATCATCGACACCTGGCCTTCCCAAGATGCACTGGCAAATATCTCCTCCCGCTCCCGAGGAACCGGGGGTTCTCCCTACAACATCTTGGTGGATTTAGCGGTCATGGGGGTGGCGTTCCCTCTCGAGGCCGCGGGTTTGGTTGGTGACGATGAAGATGGACGCAGTATTTTTACAGACTGCGACCGATTAAAGATTTCCCGCACCCAGCTCCAGGCCACCGACAAACAACCCACCAGTTACACGGACGTCATGACCGTGCAGGGCTCGGGACGCCGCACGTTTTTTCACGCTCGCGGGGCCAACGCTCTCTTAGATCGCGAGCACTTTGATTTTCAAAAGACTCAATCCAAAATTTTTCATTTGGGCTATTTGCTTTTGCTGGACCGACTGGATTCCCCGAGCGCGAGCCACGGGACGATTGCAGCGGAGGTGTTAGCCAGTGCTCAAGCCGCAGGGCTCAAAACCTCCATCGATGTGGTCAGCGAGGATAGCGACCGATTCGCGAAAATAGTCGGCCCCGCTCTGCCTCATGTGGATCTGTGCATCATGAACGAGTTTGAAGCGGGCCGCGTGACAGGCAAAACAATCCGCTCTGGGGAAACCCTCGACCGGGCAGCGCTTCGCGAGGCCATGCGCTCTTTGATTGACGCAGGAGTGAGGGAACGGGTGGTCGTCCACTTCCCGGAGGGAGCCTGCGCTCTCGGCCGGGATGGTTCCTGGGACGAACATGGCAGCGTCATTCTGCCGAACGGTTACATCAAAGGCGCCGCCGGGGCCGGAGACGCGTTTACTGCGGGCGTGCTCCACGCTTGGCATGAAAACCAACCGGTCAAAGACGCACTCAAACTGGGCGTCTGTGCGGCAGCAGCTAACTTGGGCGACGAGACGTGCACGGGCGGAATGAGGCCACTTGATGAATGCCTGGCGCTCGGTGAAAAATACGGATTCCGATAACCGCGAGGCCTAGCCCAACGGATTCAAAAAAAGGCGTCGACACTCCGTCTCCTCTCGGTCCGTGAACCGAGCCTCATTCTCCTGGAAAACGGCAACCCGACACCGATGGGTTGCCGAGCTTTGCCGAGAGTGCTGCCCCGGGTTCGTCAGCCCTCTTGCAGCACCTGCCTGATCGCACGCCGCAGCGAATCGATTGTAAACGGCTTCGGCACCACCAAGTCCGCGGCCGAGTTTTCTACCGCGCCCCCGCTACAACCAGTCAGCAGAATGATCGGCTGGGATGGCTTGAGCTTTTTGATCGCCCGGGCGAGCTGGGTTCCGTTCATTTCGGGCATAAAACGGTCCGTTACGACAAGATCGAATTCCCCGTCGCAAAACCGCGCCAGCCCGTCCCTTCCGTTCACAGCCATCGTAATCGAGTGCCGATCCTCCTCCAAAAAGAGACGCACAACCTCCCGAACCAGCGGTTCGTCGTCGACCATCAAGATCCGAAGGGGCTGCGCTGCAGGCGCTGAAATCACGGGGAATAGCCCCTGACTGAGCGGCGGGTCGAGCGGCGAAGCGGGAGCTGCTTCCGGTGCGCCCTCAAGATCCTGTTCCGGACGCGCAGGGGTTTCTCGAGCGGCCTCATTCACGGGATTGGCATGACCATTGGTTGCGAACGAGGCGGTTTCGCCACTTGGGATGGAAGGGAGAGAGCAACTCATCCCCCTCTTTTCGCATGAAACGTGCGATGAGCGTGCGCGTGAGGCTCCGCATGAGGCAAACGAACGGGATTCCCCCCCTGGGTAAGCTATCGCACAGCGACACCCTAAGCTGAGGATCCGCAACCAGCCAGCGCACAAGCCCCGATCCGTTCCACCTCCACCCCCACGAGGCACACGTCATCGATGAAGGCGCCACTTGCAGAAAAACTGCGTACCTCGCGGAGCGTATTTTCGAAAAGCGCGTCGGTGGATTTCTGCATATGGCTCCCCAGGGTTTTAAGCAGCCGGTCCCGATCGAAAAAATCGCCGTGTAGCCCCTCCACCTCGTACAACCCGTCGGTGTAGAGCACGACTACATCGCGTTTTGCGATTTTGATGCTTTGGGAGGCATAGTTCAAATCCTCAAAAACCCCGAGGGCGGGGCCCATGCGCGCACCCGGCCCCTCCAAAAAACTGAGCGTGTTCCGGTCGCGCTTGAGATGGAGCGGGCAAGGATGCCCGGCATTTGCGAACTGCAGTCGGCCCTGTTCCACATTCACAACCATGTAGAAGCCAGATGCAAACATCGGGCTCCGGGTTCGGCGAAGGATCGAGACCATCGAGGCATTCATCTGGGTGAGAAACTCCCCTGGATCGGCGGCAAACTCTTCGAGCTCTTCAGCAAGCCCACGGGCAATCGCAGTCACCAAAGCCGCCCTGACGCCATGCCCCATCACGTCACAGATAAAAACCCCAACCTCGGTCTCTGAAATTGGCATAATATGAAAGAAATCGCCTCCCAAGGTTGTCGTTGGCAGATACTTACTTATGAAGCGCAGGTAAATCTCCTGCGGAGCCGCGCGGCGCGGAAAGACGGAGAATTGCTGCGGCAAAAAGGCCAACTGCACTTCCCTCGCCATGTTTAGGTCGTCCTCCATTTCCGCGTTCTTCTCCTTGAGCTCCCTCATCGAAACGACCAGCTGCTCCTCCGTCGCTTTCCTTGCGGTAATGTCATGGGCGATTCGAATCATCCCAATAATTTGGCCCCCTAAATCCCGCAACGGGACCTTGGTGGATGAAACCCAGCGCCGAGCCCCCCCGGGCATGGTGAGCAACTCATGAGCATTCACCCGCGAGCGCCCCGTCTGGATCACCTCGCTGTCCTCGCTTTGGCAGATGGCCGCTCGCTCCGCCGGGGCGAAATCCGCACAGGTTTTACCAACCATTTCCTCCAGGCTCGTCACTCCGACCTGCCGCATGTGAGCTGCGTTATAGAGTAGATACCGCCCCTCAGCGTCTTTGACGTAAATCGCATCAGGAATGCTGTCGATCACGCTGCGAAGCAAATTGCGCTCGCGTTCCACCACCCGCTCCGCTTCGGCACGTTTGATCGCATACCGGATGGATCGGACAAGCAGCGCTTGGTCGAACTGGCCTTTCAGGAGATAATCCTGGGCGCCCTCCTCCACCATCGAAAGGGCCAAAGCCTCGTCGTTGAGCCCCGTAATTAACACAATGGGCACTCGCGCAGGGTGGGCGGCCAGTCGGTGGAAAGTATCAATGCCAGTGCTATCCGGAAGCGCCAGGTCGCTGATCACCACATCGACGCCTCCCCCATCGAGCTTTGCAAAAGCGTCCCGCAGACAGGAAACGGTCTCCACCTCAAACTCCGCCAAAGCACCCCGAAGAGTGTCCATGAAAAGCAACACATCCACAGGGCTGTCCTCCACAAGCAGCACATGAATCCGATCAGACCCGGGTATGGCGTTCATAGATTTAAAACCGCCCCTTTGGCCACAGCCGCGCCCCCGCATCGCACGCCCCGTGTCGGGGGACCCACAAAATACGCCAATGAACTGCCCCCCAAAGCTGCGGTTTTCGTCCGTGCTTCTCTCCACCCGATCATCTGGAGTTCCATCGCGAAAAGACCAAATCGCACCCTCTCTCTCAAATATCGTCCCAGAGGGCTCCGGCAGCCTCATTCCAGAACCCAGAAACACAACTTTCTCATCCAGCCTCACCAAGGCTGATGCCTCCAGACCGCTCACCCCAAAAACGGGCGATCCATTAAAAAGCACTTCAGAAAGCTGATCCGCTTTCGCCGGGGAGCACGGCCCGAAATTTTTACGTTTCCGGAGGCCGCCCGCATACCCGGTGGCCGAATCACCCCGCAGATCTGAGTCCTTCATCCAAACCGCGCCCGAAGCTCAGTGCCCAGGGTTGCCCGAACATCGAGACGCAGACAGACGCCCGGGAATCCAAGAGATTGCCCAACCCGTTTCATCCCCGCATATGGCCAATCAATCAGAGAATGCCACGGTTTTAGGAACCCGAAGGGGAATGCCCGAGATTCGGATCCAGACAGGTCGCGTCATCGCATTTTTAAGCGGCAAGGCAGGGAATTCTCTTCCAAGGCAAGCAGGCTACAGAGCCCAGTAAACTGGCCCTCAGATTTGGCCGAAGTCCTGCTCCCGAATGGAGGATCCCCTGCGCGCCCAATTTGACAGGACTTTCCGCAAAAACGGTAAAGGCCGCCAAGCCGCAAGGAGGCGAATCCTCAAGCCATGAACGATCCCTGCGACAGCGCCTTGCAGCGGGCGGCCGAGTTACTGTCCGAAGCATTGCGGCAACAAAGCCGAAAGGAAAGCCGCCAAGCCGCGCGCCTGGCTCGGATGTTAGAAGACCCGGCGGGCAAAGAGTTCACCCTGCGGATGGTGGACCGCGTTTTTCGGAGCCACTCGGCCCCACGCCAAGCCGCCTGCTGGAAAAGGCTCGTGGAGAATTGGGGCGTCCCCAATTACCTCTCTCCATGGGAACGGGTGCTGATGCGGTTGGGGGTCTGGGCCGCCGGGATCGTTCCCAGGCCGGTCATGAGCGCCGTGGCGTCAAAACTCCGGCAGGAAAGCGCGGAGGTCATCCTGCCGGCTACGCCTACCACGCTCGATGATTACCTTGCACACCGGCGCGCCTCCGGCACCCGGGTCAACCTCAACCATCTGGGTGAAGCCGTGCTCGGTGAAGAACAAGCAGCCATCCGGCTCGAAACGGTGATGCGCCACCTTGGGAATCCAAGGGTGAGTGATGTCTCCGTCAAAATTTCCACCCTGTTCAGCCAGATCCAGCTCTTGGACTGGGAAGGCACCCTGGAGACCCTCTGTGAACGCTTGGGGCGCATTTATCGGGCGGCGCTCCACGGTGAAAAATGGGTGCATCTCGACATGGAAGAATACCGCGACCTCGCGCTCACGGTTGCCGCGTTTCAAAAAACCCTCGAATCCCCGGACCTTTCCCGCGCCCGGGCCGGGATCGCGCTTCAGGCATATCTGCCGGACTCCTGGGAGGCCCAGAAACAACTCACCCTCTGGGCACAACGCCGCGTGGCCACCGGCGGCGCACCGATTCGGATCCGACTCGTTAAAGGTGCCAACCTCGCCATGGAGACGGTGGAAGCCGAACTCCACGGATGGAATTCGGCTCCCTACCCTTGCAAATCCGAAACGGACGCCAACTTTCACCGGATGTTGGAGTTTGGCTGCCAGCCGGCCAACGCTCGCGTGGTCCGGCTCGGGGTCGCAAGCCATAACCTCTTTGACATTGCCCTTGCGCTGGAGTTGCGGGAACGCAACGGCGTCGCCGAGCACGTGGAACTAGAGATGCTCGAGGGCATGGCCAATCATCAGGCCAGGGTGGTCCAGAAAGCCGCCGGCAACCTCCTGGTTTACGCCCCGGTCGTGCATCGCGAGGATTTCAACAGCGCCATGGCTTATCTGGTCCGCAGGCTCGATGAAAACACCGCCCCGGAGAACTTCCTCAGGGATCTCTTCGCGCTGAGCCCCGGGTCGGCACGCTGGAAAGTCCATGCCGACCGCTTCGCGCGCTCTTGGCGGGCGCGGACCAAGGTTTCAAGCATGCCCCGCCGCAGCGAATTGCCGGTCCGAACCGGGGCAATTTTCCAAAACGCACCCGACACGGACTGGACCCAACCCCGGGCCCGGGATGCGCTTTGGACGGCGATCGGCAGAAGGCGCAAGGAGCATTGGCCGACGGCAGCCCCTCTTGAGTCCCTGCTCGACGTCGCCGTAAACGCTCAACCCGCATGGAACGCGCTCGGGTTTGAGGCCCGCGCCGTATGTCTGCGCAACTGCGGCGCGCTCCTGCGCGAACAGCGCTTTGAAACCCTCGCAATTCTGCACCACGACGCCCGCAAAGCCGCGTTGGAGGCCGACACCGAGATTTCCGAGGCGATCGATTTTGCCGATTACTACTCGGGCTACCGGCCGCCGGACACCCTGCACTCCGCGGGCCGCGGCGTGGTGGTCATCGCCCCGCCCTGGAACTTTCCCTACGCGATCCCGTGTAGCGGAATCTCAGCGGCGTTGATGGCAGGCAACAGCGTCCTCTTTAAGCCGGCTCCGGAAACCGTCGCCACGGGATGGCACCTCGCACAACAGCTCTGGAGAGCCGGCGTGCCCCGTGATGTACTCCAGTTTTTCCCTTGTGCCGACGGGGAACAAGGCCGGGCGCTCTTGACCGATCCGCGGGTGGCAATGGCAGTGCTCACGGGCGGTTATGAAACGGCGCTTCTGTTTCATAGCTGGCGTCCCGAGCTTCGATTGATCGCGGAGACCAGCGGCAAAAACTCCATGATCGTCACCGCTCAAGCCGACTGCGACCAGGCCATCAAAGACCTCGTGCGATCCGCTTTCAGTCATTCCGGCCAGAAATGCAGCGCAGCCAGCCTCGCAATCCTCGAAGCAGAGGTTTACGACAACAGCGATTTCCAGCGCCAGCTCCGGGACGCCGCGGCGAGCCTGCGCGTGGGCGAGGATCCCGCCGCCGTCGTCACCCCGCTCATACGCCAACCCCGGCCCGACCTGCTCCGCGCGCTGACGCGGCTCGAGCCCGGAGAATCCTGGCTTCTGGAGCCGCGCCGGATCAACGACTGTCTTTGGTCCCCCGGAATCCGTTTGGGCGTTCAACCGGAAAGCTGGTTTCAGCGCACCGAATGTTTTGGCCCGGTGTTGGGGCTGATGCGCGCCCGAACGCTGGAGGAGGCCATCGAGATCCAAAACGCCACCGCTTTTGGGCTGACCGGCGGCCTGCATTCGCTGGATGAAACCGAGATTGCAGTTTGGCGAGAGAGAGTGGAGGTGGGCAACGCCTACATCAACCGGGCCATCACCGGCGCCATCGTCCAACGCCAACCCTTCGGCGGTTGGAAGAACTCCTGCACAGGCCCGGGCGCAAAAGCCGGTGGCCCCAATTACGTCGCTCTCTTCTGCGCTTTGAAGGACCGCATCGTTCCGGACGAGGAAGCCTGGGCCCAGAGCTATGCCCGTGCTTGGGAAACGCACTTCTCTCGCGAGCACGATCCGGCCGGACTCCGAGCCGAATCGAATATTTTCCGCTACAGGCCTTGCCGAGGTGTCATTCTCCGCCTTGAGCAACCCGATCCTCTCGCCCAGGAGCGCGCCCGGCATGCGGCCCGTCTCTGCGGGGTGCCGCTCCAGATCAGTGTTGCCAGCGAAGAACCCGACGAAGCTCTCGCCCGGCGACTGCCATCCCTCACAGAGCGGGCCGAATTTCTGCGAAGCCCGCACACCCCGGCCCCCGCGCTTCTCAAGGCCGCTTTCGCGGCGGGGCTCCAGTGGATCCATGAGCCCCTCGTGGCAGAGGGCCGCTTGGAACTCACCCGCTGGCTGCGGGAACAAAGCCTCTCAGAAACCCGCCACCGGCACGGCCAGCTGCCCGCCTCCCAGAGGGCCTAAGCAAAGAGCGACTGCTGCCTCCTTGGCCGGAATCTCGTTGAGCGTGCAACAAGCCAGCAGAGAAGTAAATGACACCGGATTGGGGTGATTCCGCCTGCATCGAGCGCGCTATACGATGGATCCGGACAATCCCCTGGCGCCGTTTTGGCATCAAGTTCGTTGCAAAAGCGGTGTTCAAATCCGCCACGGAAATCTGATCAACCAACCTCGTATAGAGGGGCCTCTCATGCGCACCCGCGAGCATGGCTGCATTGTGGAACGGCAAACAGCCCACCGGCGACAAAATCAGATCCGGGCATCGCGGCCCCTCGATGCTATAGCCATCTTTCGACTTGAACGACCCGAAGCTGCCGGACTTTGCGAAACTCGCCCCGATGAACCTCAACGGCGCGAAGCGCAACATCGATCATTATTACAAAACCCGTATCGAGAGCCCCCGGCACTTGGCTCCGCGGGCAAGTCGGATGGGGAGCAGGTTTCCGGGCGAAGGAAAAGGCAGCGATTCCCGCGAAAATTCTGGAAATTCCGGGGCACCTCACTAGGTTCTCGGCCACCTTCTCTCCATGCCCGATCGCACCCGCCACGACGAACAGTTTTTGGATCTGCCCGAGGACGAAGCACTTAGCGGAGAACACCTGGATTCGCAGGTCCAGAAAGCCCAGGAACAAATCTTCGCCCTCAAACGGCAGCAGGAACTCATCGAACGACAGAAGCGGGAGCTTGAGGAACTGAGCCGTCGCCAAGAACAGCTCCAGACGGGCAAATCCGACATGGTGGAGAAGTTCACCCGCGCGCTGGTGGTACTCGAACGCGAGACCTACGACGCCCAAAAGCGACTCGAACTACTGCACGGCATTCATGACGCCTTCCACCAGCACCTCGACGTGCTCGAAGGCATCAACCCCAAGAACTGGGAGGGCCTCGACATCCAAAAAGAACTCACCCGCGCGCTTAGCGCCGTGGACGATGCCCGGGCCGAATACAACCGCTCCCAGCCCAAGGTCAGCGCCGTCACCGGCCACGATGAATTGGATGACTCGGGCGGATACCCCCACGATTTACACCAGGAAACCGGTAGAGACTTTGTTTACTGGCTCAAAGCCGGCTTCGCTTTCACCCTGCCTCTTTTCTGCATTGGCCTGATCCTCATCCTCGTCCTGGTCGCCTCCCAGAAATAACCTTTGATGCGCTCGAAACCCTCTTCGAAACAGTCCCCCAAGATTGTTACCCCGCTGGACGCCAGAAAGATCGATCTGGCCGCACAGGAGGCCCGTCTTAACGACGAAATCGCCCGGCGTCAAAAGCTCATCGCCGAGGCTCCTCGGCTCGCTGAACAGGCGGCCCGTCGCCGCCGGGAAGAACTCATCCAGCGTAAAAGCCGCGGGGAAGCCCGGTTCGGGTCTCCGCTGGCGTTGGCAGACAAACGCTTTGGTTACGAAGCAAACACCGCGACTCCCGCGAGATCCCTTCGCAAACACCGTAACCAGGGCATGTTCACCTTTTTCCTGCTCTGCGTTGTGCTCGCCGCAGTTTTGGTGTGGCTCTACACCAAAGTGATCGGAGCGGCATGACCCGGCGCGAACTGCGCGTTGCGGATCTCACCCTCTCTCTGACCTTGAACGCGGAGGGCGCCCTCGTTTCAGTCACGTTGCCGCCACAAGTTCCAGGGTCTCTCCACGCCCAGACCCTGCGGGAGGCGATGAAGGAGTTAAACAGGTATCCGCTCGCGGCGGACGCCCATTCGGATTGGGCCTGGAGGGTTTGGACACGGCTGCGCGAAATCCCCTGGGGTAGCGCGATGACCTACGGCGAGTTGGCCGTCTCCATGGGAACTCCGGGCGCCGCCCGCGCAGTGGCCCAGGCCTGCGCACGAAACCCGCGACTCCTGGCGGTGCCCTGCCACCGAGTGATTGCCGAGACGGGGATCGGAGGGTTTGCACTCGGCATCCCGTGGAAAGAGCGCCTTTTGGAGCTCGAAAGCGAGTAGCCGTGTCGGCGTCCCGCCGCCGCTCTATTGCCCGGGAAACGCGAAGCAACATGGGACACCGGCGTCATTCCCCTTTCCTCGGCGAAAGATTTTCTCTCCAATACGCGGCTCTATGAGCGCCGAATTAGACGTCAAATACACCGCGCAACTTGCCCGGCTGAGCCTGAGCGAAGCGGAAGCCATCAAGTTTCAAGGTCAACTTTCCCAGGTGCTCAGTTACGTGGAGAAACTCAAGACCGTGGACGTGACGGGCGTGGAACCCACGGCGCATACCAGCCCCGTGTTCAACGTTTTCAGAGCCGATGAGCCCATACCCTGGTTCAACTCCGAGACGGCTCTGGCCAACGCTCCGCGCCAAGCCAACCACCTCTTTGTGGTGCCCAAAGTCATCGAATAAATCCGCATCCGCCCCTGAACCGGCCGACGCCACTTTGCCCTTCTCCGAATGTCCCTGACTTCTCTCTCCATTGCCGAACTTCAACTCCAGCTGCGCGCCGGAGCGGTTTCTCCCCTTGAAGTGATCGACTCCCTCGACGCCCGGATCGCCGAGGTGGACCCCCGGGTGGGCGGTTACCTCTCGCGGAACCTGGATGCGGCCCGGAACCAAGCGCGAACCGCCGATGTCCAGCTTCCCCTGGGTGGCGTGCCCATCGCCATCAAAGACGTGATCAATGTCCAGGGAGAACCCTGCACCTGTGCCTCAAAAATTCTGGAGGGCTACGTGGCGCCCTACGACGCCACCGTGATCGGCAAACTCCGCGCCGCAGGAGCCATCCCGTTTGGACGCACCAACATGGACGAGTTCGCCATGGGCTCCTCCACGGAGAACTCCGCTTACCAAAAAACATACAACCCGTGGGACCTCACACGGATTCCCGGGGGATCGAGCGGAGGCTCCGCAGCCGTGGTGGCGGCACATGAAGCGTTTGCCTCCCTCGGTTCCGACACAGGCGGCTCCATCCGCCAACCCGCCGCGCTCTGCGGCTGCGTCGGATTCAAACCCAGCTACGGGCGCGTGTCCCGCTTTGGACTGGTGGCTTTCGCGTCGTCCCTGGACCAGATCGGCCCCTTCACAAAGACCGTTCGCGACACGGGTCTGCTCCTCAATGTGCTCTGTGGAAAAGACCCGCTCGATTCCACAAGCCTCCAGGCTCCGGCCGAGGATTTCACGGCCCAAATCGGGCAGGACCTCAAAGGCGTGCGCCTGGGCATGCCCCGTGAGTATTTCATCGACGGGATCGACCCCCAGGTGGACAGGGCCATTCGCCAGGCGATCAGCCACTATCAATCCCTCGGCGCGGAAATCGTGGAGGTATCCCTGCCCCACACCGAACACGCCGTGGGGGTTTACTACATTGTGGCCACCGCCGAGGCATCCGCTAACCTCGCCAGATTTGACGGGGTGCGTTACGGCTACCGTTCGCCCGCCGCCAATCTCATTGAACAATACGGCCGCACCCGTGAGGAAGGCTTCGGAGCCGAGGTCAAACGCCGGATCATCCTTGGCACCTACATGCTCAGCAGCGGTTATTATGACGCCTTTTACCTTCGGGCGCAGAAGGTGCGCACCCTCATCCGCGAGGATTTCAACCGGGCATTTGAAAAGGTCGACGCCATCATCTGCCCCACATCGCCAGAGGTCGCGTTCAAAGCCGGAGAACGCAGCGACGACCCCCTGAAGATGTATCTGGCCGACATTTTCACCATCGCGGCCAACTTGGCCGGGATCTGCGGGATTAGTTTGCCTTGCGGATTCGCCAACGTGGACGGCAAATCCCTTCCAATCGGGCTACAACTCATGGGCAAACCTTTCCGGGAAGCCGAGCTGCTCAAGATCGCCCACGCATACGAAGCGTCCACAGAATGGCACCGCGCGCAGCCCGTCCTCTAATCCACAGCGTCTCAGCCCGGAACGCGGCTTCCGGCACTCACGACCCCCTCACAATCCGGCTTGCTTGAGAAGCAGCCAGACAAAACTCAACAGCACCGCAAGGGACATCCACCACCAGAAATTGCCGATCCCCCCGCGACTCGGCGCCTTCCCGGGCAACGCCGGATTCTCGAACGCTTCCGTTTCGTCCCACTCCTCCCAGTCTCCGCTCTGATTCCAGCCGGACTTCTCGCACGCACCGCATTGCGGACATGCGCGATCGGTGGATTCGAGCACCTGACCACAAACCGGACAGACAAATGGCGTACGAGAGAACCGGACGGTTTTCATCATCAGTGGAGAATTATCCGTTGAGGGGCATGTGATGCCGGACTTCCCAATGCAAACCGCGGACCGCCGGGATCTTGGAGAGGTTCGCAGAGGGACATTTCATCCGTGGCCACAGGAATCTCACTGGACCGGGTCCCGCGGAAATTTGGCGTATGGCAGCCGGGCTCCACGGTAGGTGTAAGAGTCGGAGCGGATTTTTTCATTCGGCAAAAAATCCACGCAGCCGCTTGCAGCGATGAGATCGTCCTGATCGACGCCATCGCCGGAGACACCAATGGCCCCGACCAAGAAACCGTCTCGATACAACGGAAAGCCCCCGGGGAAAATCGTCATGCCATTGGGGAGATTCGGGTTGCCGGGAAACGAGGGTTGGGAGGCGGTTCCTCCGGGCGCTTGGCGGAGGCTCACCGCCTCTTGAAAACCGAAATACGGACCGTGCGCCCTGCCATCCAATCCCGGCGGGAAAAAGCGCTGGGCTAGAAAGCCGACGCAGCGGGTGGACTGAGCGAGCTGGCGGTTGGAGAAAAACACGGCGGTGCGGGCCTTCTGCGTTGCGACATCCCAGGAAAAGAGAGTCGCCTCACCCACGCGGAACGTGCCCAGCACCTGCGGCGCTTCGCCCGCGCGGAAGGGATTATTAACCACCGAAATGAACACTTTTGCGCTGGTGCCCAGAGGCAGGCGAATCCCCGCACGGGTCGTTGCAGCGCGCTCAGCCGCCTTACTCAAAATCCCGCGGACCTCGGAAGCGCTCAGTCGCCGGGCCTTGCCGATGAGTCCGCGAATCGGATCCCCAAGAAGCGGGTCATCCACGATCGGAGCGCGGAGCTCGCCCTCCACTCCGGAGAGAGTGACCTTCTGGTACGGATAACCTTCCGGCGCAGCTTGGACGGGATACCCATCCACCGCTCTTCCAATTGTCCCAAGGGGCTGCACGCTGGACACATCCTCGATGTCCTCCGGACGCGGCTCCACATACGGAATCCGGATCCCGCCAAGAAGAACTTGGTTTGCCAAGATCTCGGAGGCGGGACGATAATGAGTTTGCCCGGCCAGAGCCACCTGCTCATCGCGGTCCGGCCCGAACTTGAAACCTGTCGTGGCCGAGGCCTGTTTAAATCCGGTAAAGAGGGCCGCCGCAGGGGCCAGATCGGTGGGCGAGCTATCCCCGGTCACACCGATTCCGCCCACGAGCTTCCCGTTCTTGTAGAGTGGGACTCCCCCAGGAGAATCATTGAGGGATCCAAACAACACCGCGTTGCCACGGATCCCGGGCGAGATGTTCTTACCCGGACGCGCCGGGTCGCGGAGATCCAGCGGATCGAAGCCCGGAGGGATTTGTTTCAACCGGTTGACGTCGGAATAAAACAGATTGGAAAAACCCACACCGACAAGCGGCCCGGGAGGGGTGTTCCGGACGCCCACGGGAAAATGCTGTTGGATGATGAAACCGGCCGTTCGTGAGGTGAACGCGTTCTGGTCGCTGCTCAAAAACGCGGCGCTGCCGGCGCGAGTGATGGCGCCCGCGATCAGCCCATAGAGTTGAATGCTGGGTTTCTTGAGCGGCAACGGCGAAGGCAGCGGCTGAGGCAACCTTCCCTTGGCATCCCAGACCCCCAGAACAAACCCTTCCCGATCGGTGACCGCAATCACTGCATTGGGATGCATCAACGACGCCTTGGTCGTCGCCTGCGCCAAAACCCGCGTCACATCCTCCCGAGTCAACGACTCGGCAGCCTGAGACGACCCGCCCAAAACCGAAGCGAGCGCATAGAGTGCTGGAACTGCCCTCAAAGCGAATGGATTCACGGTGCAAAGCAATAACAGCGCGCCGCTCACCGACAATCCCGAAGCGGGGTTCTGGGCGCAGAACACAAACCAAAGGGACAAATGAATTGCCGGGAAGATCGATTGCCCGGTAAGAGGAGCTTCTCAGATCATGGCCGCCGTCCCGCCACTTCGACTCTCCCGCTTGAGAGCGCCTCTCCAAACCTGTTTGGCGGCAGGCGTCGCGTGGCTCTTTATCTTGGCCTCAGGCCCCGACATCGAAGCGGCTCCTCGAAAAAAAGCGCCCGAAGCGGCCTTGCAGAAAACCTCCGCCAACCCGGCCCTGCCGACCGCTCCCGAGCCTCTCCCAAAAGCCCCCGGACAATTTAATCCGGATCCCGGCGGAGGGGCAGGGCCGACTCCCGGCGTCGCACCGGAAGCGACTCCTTTGCTTTTTGCGGAGGAACCCGTTTTACCGCCGGCTTTCGGCACGGAACCACTCCCGCTTTCTTTGCAATTGCCGCGCAATCGGGTCCGCAGCCGCGAGGAGCCAGACAAAGTTTGGCATTTGCAGCAATACCCTTTGGCGGCCCGGGGGGAAGGGCTCCCGCCCAACAGCCGCCCCGTGCCCAACCGCTGGTTGCTCAATTTTCCCGCATGGACGCGGTATCGGGATCCTGCCAATGAAACCCCCTATCAGTATGAGACGCCGCACCTGTGGCATCCCTACCGGCAAAGCACGCTCAAGGGCGACGTGCCCATCCTCGGTCAGGACATCTTCGCCAACATCACCGCCAAAAACTTTTCCCTGTTCGAGTTTCGCAAACTGCCTGTGCCCAGCGGATCAAGCACCGCCACGGCGGGCAGCTTCGATTTTTACGGGCGTAGCCAGCAGTTCCTTTTCGCCAACGACACATCCCTCGCAGTAGATCTCTTCAAGGGTGAGACATCCTTCAAACCCGTCGAGTGGCTGGTTCGTTTCCAAGGAGTCTACAACAACAACTGGATCCGGGTTCGGGAAAACAACCTCATCGATCCCGACCCGCGCGGCACCAACTTCCGCGAAAACAACCGGGCCCCGCAGACGCGCCGGATCGAAGGGGTGCCGGCTTCCGGGTCCAACTACAGCCCGGCCACCGGGCAACCGGCCAACTTCGAAAAAACCATCAACCCGGGCGACGCGTTCAACTTCATCGCGCCGCATTTAAAGCCGCTCGAAGGCGCCAACAACTTGGCCCCCGTGGACGCCTCCACCAACGACGCCCCTGCCAACGCGAAATCTTCCTCCTCCAAAAGCCGGCGCAAGGACTTCGCCGGAACCCGATACACCGTCCGGCAACGCGATTTTTTTGCGCTCCAAGAAGCGTTTGGTGAACTCCACCTCAAAGATCTCTCGGACACCTACGACTTTGTCTCCTCGCGCTGGGGTCTCCAGCC
>JBEIUI010000026.1:0-33291 GCA_040374425.1 Verrucomicrobiia bacterium
CCCCTTGCGTAAGTCCCTGAAAATCAGGGGGAGAGCGGGTGAAGGGAATCGAACCCTCGTATGCAGCTTGGGAAGCTGCCGTTCTACCATTGAACTACACCCGCAAAAAACTCATTCCATGAGTCTCGATCCACGGCTCTCAGTCGTCCCGTCTCGTTCCGCGGGGAATGTCAGAGAATCAGATCCTCGAGCTATTGCCAAGACACAACATCGTCACTGTTCAGCAAATTCTTGTTTCCCGTTGTGGACCCCACACTAATTGGGGCGCCAGGGACCCGGTCTTTGCCGACGGACCACGCTAGAACCCCCGTACGCGGGCTGGTAGCCAAGGCGTAGAGATTGTATACGTCCGTGAGATTGCAGACGTTGTCGTAATTGGAATCCACCATCACGCAATATTGTGTTCCCCAAGGATCAAACAAGCTGCCTGTGAAAGCGCTCCCCGGGCCGGCGGCTGGGCCCACCACAGGATCCAGAAAGCCGCCTCTGGGTTGGCTTGTATTTGTCACCGATTTGCCTTCGAAAAAAACGATCCGCCGCGGGTTGTTGACGTGTAAAGTGTTCATTTTGGGCGCAGGCGCAGCCGTGACGGTATTATCGTCGATGCCCCGCAAAACGTAAAAGAGCCTGGAGTTGTTCCCCGTATAAAGAGAAGGGCTTCCTCCCTGCGACACCCCGACATACTCATCGGTCGTTGCAGCTGCAGGTGTCATTGGGGGGTACTTGCCGTATTCTGTGTAGTATTGTCTGACCGCCGCCACGATCGCCGTCACGTCGTTCTTGGCTTGGGTTTTGCGCGCGGAATCTTTGACGGCCGCCACCGCTGGGAATAGCAGGCCCATGAGAATCGCGATAATTGAGATTACGGTGAGGAGCTCAATCAGCGTGAAAGCGAGGGCGGCTCGAGCGTGGCAGCCTGCTTCTCGGAGGCGCTTGTCGGAGAAAGACTTGTTGTGCCGGGTGAACGACAACGACAGGAGGGATAGTTTCATGGGGAGAGAATCTCCAAGGAAAGTTACTGGACTCGTTGCGGTTGACAATTGAAATTCCAATACGCAGTGCCTTGGGTCGCGTGTGAGGCGCGATTGATCTATGCAATATCAGGAGCAGCATTTGGAATCCGCCGAGGGCGGCAGGCTTTATGTCAGGACTCACCTGGTTCGCGGAGATGTCCGGGGCGAGGTGGTGCTCACCCACGGGCGAGGAGAGCACTGCGGCCGATACAGCCACGTAGGCGAGGCCTGTGCAGCGCGCGGCTTGCGGCTTTGGAGCTACGATCTGCGCGGACACGGCCGTTCCAGCGGCCGACGCGGGGATTTGCTGAGATACCGGCTTTTGTTGGCGGATCTCGATGCGGTGGTGGCGTTGGTGCGCGGGGAGAAACGCCCTGTTTTTCTGCTCGGCCATAGCCTTGGAGGCCAGATCACACTGAATTATCTGGATCGCCACCCGCGCTGTTGCCAAGGAGCGGTGGTGGCTTCGCCTTACTTGCGCCTGGCGTTCGCGCCGCCGCGTTGGCGTCTGGTTTTGGCCCGGCTCGTGGGCACGCTGTGGCCCGCATTCACTCAGGAGCCCAGTGTGCGCGCCGAGCATCTTTCAAGGGACTTGGCGCACCTGAGTTCCATGCCTGACCCGGAGCTGATGCATCGGCGGATTTCGGTTCGGATGTTTGATGCCATTTGTCGGGGGGCTGAGCACGCCCGGCTCGCTGCCGGACGAATCGACACACCGCTCTTCCTTCTGCACGGGGAGGAAGATCCGGTGACCTGCGTGCGGGCGACACGGGAATTCTTTGATCAATCGATTTCGCGCGACAAGACGCTCAGGACCTATCCGGAGATGTTGCATGAGACGCACAATGAAATTGGGCGGGAGCGCGTCATTGAGGATGTTTTAGATTGGATGCTGGCCCGGTTGGAGCCTGTGCACCCCACCCCGCATTGATTTTGAAAAGCGTTTGTGAAAAAAGGCCGCGCGCTTTGGGAAACAGGAAAGCGAAGCGAATGTGAAATTTACCCTTCCCACTTTGACTCGGGCCCCTATAGTGCCCGCCTTTTCTCAACTTGGAGCCCTATTTTTATGTCTCAACATCGCAGCCTAAAAGGAGCCAGCACGATTGCGGCGAAACGCAACGTTTTGAAGCGCTTCGAGCGCGTCGAAGTGCTCAAGAAACGCGGGCAGTTCAAAGCCGGTGACAAAGTGATCGGTTTGAAGAAAACCAAGCCCGACGAATAGGCCGCTAGGCCGTAATTGGCTGGTGCACCAGACTTCCAGCCGTTTCGCTGGAGGTCTTTTCTGCCAACCCCGTTTCTTTTTATCTCAGCGACCGCCGCTGGTCGCATGTCTCATTGATCTTAACCCGGCCCGCATCCGATGGATCACCTGGATTCTTTCCGGGGTCTTTCGGTTTGCGGGCTTTTTTGTGCTCCCCGGTTCTGTTCCTCTGGGCACTGGGCTGTGATCGGATCGCGCTTTGGTCGCCCGGGAACTCGCGCTCCGCGTCGGAGTAATCAATGGAAGGACTCAATGCAGGCGGTCTTTCCAATGCGAGAAGCCGGTGTAGGGCTGACGGAAGGAACCCAACCGGGCCCCACGAACCCCTTTTTTGTAAAAAACTTCGGTTTGAAAAACTGGGGCTGTGATTACCCCTCGAACGCGGTGGCTACCAGCGTGGCGTTGTGCCCACCGAATCCGAAGGAGTTGTTCATGGCCACCTTGATTTTCTTTTCGCGGGCTTGGTGCGGAACGTAATCGAGGTCGCACTCCGGATCTGGGTTGTCGAGGTTGATGGTGGGCGGGACCACGCCCGTCTTGAGGGCCATTGCGCAAACGATGGTTTCCACGGCACCCGCGGCGCCCAGGAGATGGCCTGTCATGGATTTGGTGGAGCTCACCATCGCCCCTTCATTGCCCGGCGTGTTGGCGCGTCTGGCGTGAACGCCGAAGAGGGATTTGAGGGCCTTGGTCTCGCAAATATCGCCCATGGGCGTTGAGGTGCCATGCGCGTTGACGTAATCGACGTCTTGGATGTTGAGCCCCGCTTTATGCAGCGCCATTTTCATGCAGCGAGTGGCTCCGAGGCCCTCTGGATGGGGGGCGCTCATGTGATAGGCGTCTGCCGTGAGGCCGTATCCGGCGATTTCCCCGTAGATTTGGGCGCCTCTTTTCAAAGCGTGCTGGAGCTCTTCGAGCACTACGACGCCGGCGCCTTCGCCCATGACAAAGCCGTCGCGGTCTTTGTCGAAGGGCCGAGAAGCCCGTGTTGGATCGTCGTTACGGGTTGAGAGCGCTTTCATGGCGGCAAAGCCCCCGATGCCGAGGGGAACCACAGTCGCCTCTGAACCGCCGGCGGCGAACACGTCGGCGTCGCCGTCCCGGATCATCCGCCAAGCTTCACCAATGGCGTGTGCGGCGGTGGAGCAGGCTGAGACGGGGGCGAAATTGGGGCCGCGCCATCCAAACTCCATGGAGACCAGACCGCTGGCCATGTTGGAGATCATCATCGGGATCATGAAAGGCGAAATTCGGCTGGGGCCCTTGGTCATGAGCACGATGTGTTGGTCCGCAAGGCTTTTGAGGCCCCCGATGCCGCTGCCGATCATCACCCCGCAGCGTTCCGCTTGCTCGTCGCTGACCTGGAGCAATCCGGCGTCGGTAATCGCCATCCGCGCTGCGGCCATGGCGAGCTGCGAGTAGCGGTCCGCCCGGCGCGAATCCTTGGGGTTGCTAAACCATTTGACCGGTTCGAAGCCTTTGACCTCGCCGGCGATCTTGCAGTCGTATTCGGCAACATCGAAGAGGGTTACGGGGCCAATCCCGCTGACTCCATGGGTGAGGGCCTCCCAGAATGTCTGGAGATCGTTCCCAACTGGCGACATGACGCCCATGCCTGTAATGACGACTCTGCGAGGGTGACTCATAAAAAGGGCGCTACCACTAGGGGATTCAGCGGTTGATGCAAATCGAATTTGTGGGGGGCGTTTTGGCTTTGGGTTCTCCGAAAGCGCCGCGGCTTGTTTTTCTCTCAAAGCACGGCTGGGTGTCGTTGTTCACAAACGCCGGAAAGGAACCGGCTTCTGTGGCATAGGAGTGCAGGGCGGGCTTCCCAATCTGCCGCCGAAACTCGGTCCCCGAGCTTTCCATCGAGCCTGTCAGGCCCCGGCTTTGACCTCGATGATGTCGTGCGGTGAACTCTCGCGTTGTCCAGCGGGGGTGACCCTTACGTAGCGGGCTTTTTCGCGGAGCTCCGGGAGGGTGCGCGCCCCAAGGTAACCCATGCCGCTTTGGAGACCGCCTCCCAAGTGGGTGAGCACAGTGTCCAAGGGTGGGCTGACCTCTTTGAGCGCTTCCACGCCCTCCGCAGCCACTTTGCGCGCGGTGTCTTTACTCGTGTGCCCATAACGGGCGGCGCTGCCTGCTTGCATGGCCGCGATGCTGCCCATGCCCCGGTATTGTTTGTAGAGTTTACCGTTGATTTCGATGATTTGGCCCGGGGACTCCGGGCACCCAGCCAGTAACCCTCCACAGATGACGCCGTGGGCCAGGGTAAGTGCTTTGACGATGTCTCCCGATTTTGTGATGCCGCCGTCGGCCAGAATTTTGACCCCGCGCTCTGCGGCGGCCTTGGAGGCGACATAAAGGGCGGTGAGCTGGGGGATGCCCACGCCGGCGACGACCCGGGTGGTGCAGATGGAGCCGGGGCCCTGCCCGATCTTGATGATGTTCGCTCCGCAATCGGCCAGATACTCCACGCCCGCCGCGCTGGTGACGTTGCCCGCGATAATGGGAAGGTCCGGGAACCCCTCCCTGATCAGGCGCACGGTGTCGCCCACCCCTTTGCTCAGTCCGTGGGCAGTGGACACGGCCACCACGTCCACCCCGCGCTCGATCAGCGCGCCCACGTGATGCAGGATGCGGGGCCGGTCGAGTTCCCCGTTCGCAGTGCGCGTGGCGATGACAGCGGCTCCGCAGAGCAGCCGGAAGCTGTCGTCCCGGGCGGGTTTGAGCTGGGAATGGCGCTCGTGCAGGATGCGTTCAATATCGCTCGCGGTGAAAAGTCCGCGCAGATGATCCGAGTCGTCAACCACGAGCAGTTTGTGGATGCCGATGTGGTCGTTGAAGAAGCGGTCGGCTCGGGCGATGGGATCGCTGCCCAGCTCGCGTTCATGAATCGTGTGGACCTGGGCGCGGAGGGTCATGGCATGGGCCACGCCGATCGCGGCGTAGCGCGGCCGCATCACGTGTCCCGGCAGGAGGCCGAGCAACTTGCCCCTTTCATCCACCACAGGGAACGTGCGGAAGGTGAATCCTTTGGAGTCAATCAGCGCGAGCACTTCCCCAATGGTCTGATGGGGGCCCACCCGGATCGGGTCGGGGATCAGCCCGTGGATGTGGTTTTTCACCCGGCTCACCTCGCTGAGTTGCTGGCGCTCGGGCATGTTGCAGTGGATCAACCCCAAGCCGCCCGCAAGCGCGATGGCGATGGCCATGGGCGACTCTGTCACAGTGTCCATGTCTGCGGAGACGATGGGCAGGTTGAGATCCAAGCGCTCGTGGAGCCGGGTTTCGAGCACGGCGTCCCGCGGCAGGATGTCCGAGTACAGGGTCGCCAAGGTGACGTCGTCATACGTCAGCGCGGTGCCCGATTGGTCGCGAAAAAATGCGTCAGCCGGCTTGTAGAAGGCGCTGTCGATAGAGGGTTCTGCCATAAGCAAATCTGCCAGCAGGAGCTCGCGACTGAAAAGGCCAAAGTGCTCGCGGGACCCGAGATTTTCATGGCCACTGCGGACGGGTGCGCCCGTGTGAGCCCGCGCATTTAAAGCCGGGAGCGCCTGCTGCGTTCCGTGAGTGCCGCGCAACGCGGGCAACGCGAAAGGGACCCGTTTCCAAGGTCTCGAAAGTCGAATCCGCAAATATTGCAGTGGAGCACCTCTCGGAAAGCATGGCGTTCCCGGCGCTCCCGTCTCCAGGCTGAAATGACCCAGGCACCGAAAACCAGGGTGAGCATCACGGCCAGATAAATGAAAATGAGATGGTTGAGAGTTACCGGAATCATCGGTGATCCTTGGGTCCATTTCTGGAAGGCCCATCGGCGTAAAGGTCGTCTCCCCAATAAAATGTGGCCTCACCCCAGAGCAGCTCCGCATCCTGGGCCCCGAAAGAGAGACTTTTGAGATGTGCCATGGCTTGGAGATCCAGTTTCGGGCTGCCGCAGGATTTCTGAGCAAACACGTGGCGGACTTCCCCTTGAGCACTGACTCCGATGAGGAAGCGCGCTGGCTCCAGCGCTGCCTCGCAGGGGGCGGGCGTGAAGGGTGCGGATTCCTTCAGAGGCAGGCGCGCCAACTCCGCTGAAAAGCGCAGGCGCGTGGGGACAGTGGTTTTTTCGGGAGGATCGACCGCAGGCCGGTTGTTTCCGCCGCGGATCAGGGCCAGCGAGGAGCGGATGGCGATTTCCTCGAAAGGCTCCGGTCTCTCACTCAGCGGCCGGGCAGGGGTTCGGATTTCCGCGTATGAGGGAGTGTATTGGGTCCGGAGCAGATGCGGTGGATCCTGGGGGAACGCCGTGGCGGTCAGGGCGGGGTCCTCCGCCTCTATCCAGCGCAGCAGATGCGCGTGGGCGGGGTTATCTTCTGAGAGCACTGCCACCTTGGGGGAAGGTGCCGGGAGCGTGGCGTGCTCGGGGTAAACCACGCGAAAGAGAAAAAATGTGCCGGCATGCGCCAAACCTGAGAGCACCAGAAACGCGGGCAGCCAGGAGAACGTGCCCCGGGGACGATACCAGCCGAAAAGCAGCCCTGGGGAGCGGCCATCCCGTTGCGGCAGTGGCGCATTGAGGACACTCATCGCCGTTCGCGATTGGTCGCCAGCACCACGGAAAACCCCTGTCCGAGGGCTTCGTTCATGATCTGCATGATCGTTTCAACGGGCGTGCCGCGATCCGCGCGGATGATGAGCGAACGGTCCTCTTTGGAGGAGTCGCGCAATTGGTCGGCGAGTTCTTGGAGGCCGACCTTCCGGTTGCGGTGGTAGATCGTCGGAGTGGGCGCCGAAATGACGCTCACGAGCTGGGCGTTGGGCCGGGGCTCCAAAGTAAAGGCGGACCCGGGCAGATTCACCGCGAGTCCGGGCTGGAGCACGAACCGGGAGCTCATGGCGAAGAAAATCACCACAAGGAAAAGCACGTTGATGGCGGGGATGACCCCGATCATCAACGGATGGATCTTGAGTTGGCGCGTGAGTTTCACAGCGAAACCCGGACTACTCCAGGCGCTGCCGGGCGATTGCGTTGGGGTTGGTGGGTGGAAACCCGATGATCTCGGGGCTTTTGCGATGGTCGCAGAGCAGATTGACGATCTCGATCCCGGCCCGCTCCATGTCGTGCATGAGTGCGTTGACCCGGGAGGAGAGGTATCCGTATCCCACGGCGCAGGGAATAGCGACAACGAGCCCGGCGGCGGTGGTCAGCAGGCTCTGATAGAGCCCGCTGGCGATGTCGGTGGAGCTCGTAAACCCGCTCTGGGTTGAGATATTCACAAACGCATCAATCAACCCCATGACGGTGCCCAGAAGCCCCAGTAGCGGCGCCACGCAGGCGAGCGTGACGAGGATCCCCAAGCGTCTTTCCAACCGGGGCACCTCGAGTTGGCCCGCCTCCTGCACGATTTCTTTCAAGTCTTGCCGAGGCGCGTCATGCCGCAAAATCGCCGCGTGAATCACACGCGGCACCGGGCCCGGCGTGGCGGCGCACTCGTGAAGCGCCTCGGAAAAGCTGCGGCGTTGGAGAAGGTTATTGAGCCCGCGCATGAATTCACCCACCCGAATGGAAGCGCGATGAAAATAGCTCACCCGCTCGAGGAACACCGCCCCGGCAAGCACGCTGCAGAACAGGATCAGCCACATCAGCGGCCCTCCCTTTTGCATGTAATCGATCATTTGGGGGCGTTTATAGGGGATGGGTCGGGGCGTGGCAAGAGCACCTCCGCTGCGCCTTAAAATGGGCCCGCTCCCTGTGCCCGGAGGAATTCTCCCATTTACACCCGCTGCGGCGCGGATCCGGGGAGGGCGACAGAGGCTCACGCCCTCATCCTTTTTTGCTTCGAGAAAAAAGTCGCCGACCCGCGAGAAAAAAAGGGGGATCGCGGCCCGCCGCTGAGCGCTCGGTTTTCGAAAAGAGAGTGGGGGAGGGAAAGGAGGTCTGGCTCCCGTTTCAATGTGGCTCTAAGAATGCACGCAACGGAAGCCGCTTTCTCGGCCGGGATATCTTTCCCGGGGGCCTGTTTGGAGAGGACGAAAGCCATGGGGGAAGATATTCGATTCTGGTGTGCGCGATGCGGGCAGCCGATCGTCGCGGACGGCAATGCGGTGGGACTGCGGGCGGACTGTCCTAACTGCCGGCGTCCCTTGATTATTCCTCCCCCTGCGCATCGGGAGGAGTCCGAAAATTTTGAGTTTCGTCCGCCAGAGGGGCTGCGTGAGGGAGCGGAGGCCAAGGCGTCCCTGCAGGCGGAGGTTCAACTCGCTTATGTGCGTGAACAGCTGGAGGCCACCGCGGAAACCTGTTCCCGGCTCGGGGTGTATTTGGCCTGCAAACAGAGAGAAAGCCGGTTTTTCCTTCTCGAACGCCTCTCTCTGGCGCGGGAACTGGGCTTGGTGCGCCGGCTTTTGGAGGAGGCACGCAGCGAACTCATCCATCAAGACCGCAATAACGAGCGCGCGGAAAACCTCTCTGGGCCCTGTGGCCCGATGAGAGGGACAGATCCCCAGTCCGGCAGGGTCCCCGGTCCCGCGCTCCTTGAATCGCATTCAGGGCAGTGTTCAATGCTCGGCTTTAGTTCCGCGGGGCGGAGGGTGGGGGCCGCCGCTTTGCCTCCGGCCGGAGGGGCGGACTTTTTGGGGGCAGAGGAGGCCTATACGCTGGAAGAGGGTGTGTGCGGGCGGGGCGTTGAGCCGCAGCCTCGTAAACGGGCGCCCCTGTCGAATGCGGGGGCGGCCGACATCGACGCGCTTCGGGAGGACAACGCCACGTTGCGCGGGATGATCGACCGGCAAAACCAGGAGCTGCGGGAGTGTTACATCAGATTGCGACGCTACCGAAGGGCTCAGATTGGTTTGCGGATTGTTTATGGGCTCTTGGTTTTGTTGGGTTTCGCGATTTTCTGGGAGAGCTGCCAATTTCTCATTGAGCTTTAGAAAGCCGCGGGGAGATGCAGTTGGGAGAGTTCGGGCTATGAAGCGGCGCGCGCGCCTTGCCTCGCCCCTGGGGCAGGGCTTACGCTCCCGCTTTACGATGCGCATTCTCTCGATTGATCCTTCCCTGCGCTGCACGGGTTTTGCCGTGGTGGAGAAAACCGCAGGTCAGCTTCGGGCGATCACCTATGGAGTCATCAAAAACGCTCCCAAAGTTCTGCCATCAGGTTGTTTGCTTGCGATTCATGAGCGGGTCACCGCATTGATCCGGGAATTTGAGCCGGGCTGCGCTGTCTTTGAGTCGGTAATCTATGTGCAGAGTTTTCGAACCGCCATCACCCTGGGCAGTGCCAGGGGCGCCGCTCTGGTGGCTGCCGCGACCAAGGGTTTGCCCATCTACGAATACGCGCCGCGCCGTGTCAAACAGTCGGTGGTCGGTCGAGGCGGGGCGGAGAAAGACCAGGTGGGTTTCATGGTGCGTGCGCTGCTGGGATTGACCGAGACTCCGGCTCCGGATGCTGCGGACGCCTTGGCGATCGCTCTGACACACTTCCAGTTTGCCGAAAGTGCACAACGGGGCTTGGTTCAACTCGGGCAAATATGAGCGGACGTGCGTTGATTTCCCGCTGGCTGGGGCGGATGGGGTATCAGGAGGCGCTGGATTTACAGGAAGAAATCGTGAGGCGCAAATTGGCGGAGCCCCAGAGCGCCGATGAACTGCTCCTCCTGGAGCATGATCCCGTTTATACGATGGGACGGAATCCGGACCGGTCGAGTTTGGGAGAAAGCGCTCTCTTGCCGCACCCGGTGGTCTACATCAATCGGGGCGGCCAAGCCACTTACCACGGGCCCGGACAATTGGTCGGCTATCCGATCCTCGATCTGCGGTCGCGCGGCCAGGATTTGCATCGGTATTTGCGGGTGATCGAGGAAGTGCTCATCGAGGCTCTTGCAAGTTGGGATGTGCTTGGCCAGCGAAGCGAAGGGCGCACAGGGGTGTGGGTTGGGGAACGCAAAATTGCTTCCATCGGGGTGGGAGTCCGCCGTTGGACGACGATGCATGGGTTCGCCCTCAATGTGCAGCGGGATCTCACGGCTTTTGAACACATCACACCTTGCGGAATTGCTGGAGTCCGCATGACCAGCGTTTCGATTGAGGCGGGGCGCGATGTGAGCCCCCGGGAAGTGGCTTCCAAGGTGGGCGAGATTTTCCTGAGCCGCTTGGACGCGCTTCTCCCCGAGTCCGCTCCAGGGGGTGTGGCTCCTTCAACCTGAAAACCGAAGTGCGCGCGGAAGTGGGGAGAGCAAAAGACGCTGGCTTTCAGGGGGGAAATCCGCTCTCCGCGTCTCCGATCCACCGCGTGAAAATGTTCTATCTCTGTAGTTCCGGAGTTCGGGTTAAATCTTGAGGAAGTTTTCCAGCAATCGTTTGCCTTCGACCGTGAGGATGGATTCAGGGTGAAACTGGACCCCATGAATCGGGAACTGTTTGTGCCGTAATCCCATGATTTCTTTTTCGGCTGTCTCGGCGGTGATTTGGAGGCAGTCCGGGAAAGTCTCCCGTTTGACGAGCAGCGAGTGGTATCGGGTGGCTTCAAACGGGTTGGGCAGACCGGCAAAAACCCCTTCGCCGTTGTGAAGAATGGGAGAGGTTTTTCCATGCATAAGCCGTCCTGCCCGGACAACTTCGCCGCCAAACACATGGCCGATACATTGGTGGCCGAGGCAGACGCCAAGGACCGGGGTGCTCTGCCCGAAGTTGCGAATCACGTCATTGCTGATCCCCGCTTCGTTGGGGGTGCATGGCCCAGGGGAGATGACGATGCGTTCCGGACGCAGCGCGGCGATTTCCTCGAGGCTGATTTCGTCGTTGCGTTTGACCATCAGATCGGCGCCGAGTTCTCCGAAATACTGGACGAGGTTGTAGGTGAACGAATCGTAGTTATCTAAAACAAGGAGCATAGGGCTCGGGGAAGGAAGAGGGCTCGGGAAAACAGGGGGAGAAATTTAGGGCACCGACTCGGCCTTGGCCCGCGCTATGGCGGCCATCATGCCCATGGCTTTGTTGACACATTCGTGGTGCTCGGCTTCAGGCAGAGAATCGGCCACGACCCCGGCTCCAGCCTGCACATACGCCTTGCCGTCTTTGAGCACCACCGTGCGCAGGGCAATGCAGGAGTCATGGTTGCCATCGAATCCGAAATACCCAACGGCCCCGGCATACACACCGCGTTTGCTGCGTTCCAGCTCGTTGATCACCTGCATGGCGCGCACCTTGGGCGAGCCGCTTACCGTGCCCGCGGGAAAGGTCGCGCGCATCACGTCGTATGCCGTTTTGTCCGCGCGCAACTCGCCCACCACGTTGGAGACGATGTGCATGACGTGGCTGTATTTCTCGATCGTGAAAAAATCGGTGACCCGGACCGTGCCGAAATTGGCGATCCGCCCCACGTCATTACGGGCGAGATCCACCAGCATGAGGTGTTCGGCGCGTTCTTTGGGATCCGCCAACAAAGCTTGGGCGTTGGCCTCGTCTTCCTCCTCTGTTTTGCCTCTGCGTTTGGTGCCCGCAATCGGCCGGATCTCCACCTGGCCGTTCATTGCGCGGACGTGCACTTCGGGGGAGCTGCCCACCAAGGCGAATTGAGGGGAGGCTTCTGCTCCGCCACCAAACTTCAGACAGAACATGTAAGGCGACGGGTTCACGAACCGCAGAGAGCGGTAGAGGGTGAGGGCGTCGCCGGAGTAATCTGTCTCAAAGCGTTGGGAAGGGACAAATTGGAAAACGTCGCCCGCGCGGATGTACTCCAGGCCGTTGCGCACCATGGCCATGTAGTCCTCCGGGGCGGTGTTGCTGGCTGGGGGCAGCGAGGGCGCATCGCAGTCCACAAAAAGGCGGGGGAGCAGGGAGGGCGCCGCGAGCCGGTCGGCGATGCGCCGGATGGATTGCTCGGCTTTGGCGTAGGCGGCTTCGACGTCGTCGGTTTCCACAAAGGCGTTGCTGACGATCCGCAACCGCCGGGTGCGGTGATCAAAAATCAGGACGCTGTCTGCGATGAGAAAGAGCATTTCAGGCAGGCCGAGTTCGTCCTTGGGCGGGGGCGCGATGGTGGGTTCAAAGAAGCGCACCATGTCGTAGCTCAGATAACCCACCGCACCTCCGAGGAAACGGGATTCCCCGGCGGCCGGGGAATGCACAAACCGGTATTGCCCCATCAGGGCCTCGAGTTCCTGGAGCGGATCGCCTTCCGTGGTGTATTCGCGGACTTGGCCGTTTTCAGTGATCCGGATCTGACGTCCGCGGCTCTCAAAAGTGAGTCGGGGATGGCTGCCGACAAAGGAGTAGCGTCCTGCTTGATCGCTCTTTTCGACGGACTCCAGCAGGAAACACGAGCCCCCGTCGTCCATCTTCTGGAAGGCTGATACGGGGGTTTCCGCGTCGGCAATAAGCTCGGTGCAGACCGGGATGAGATTGCCCTGCTTGGCCAGTTCACGGAACTCGGCCAGAGAGGGCTTCAGGGAAATCGAGGGCATGGGTAAGGAGAGTCCGCAATGGCCGGGGCTCGGCCGATCGGGTTAAGACTGGTAGGTTTTTTGAGGGTCGAAGACGGGTGTTTCTTCAATGGGCAGCGGGGCACCTTCACCGGTGTAAGCTTGGAAAAAGCAGCTTTCGTAGCCCGTATGACAGGCGCCGCCGATCTGCTCGACCTCAAAAAGCAGGGTATCCGCATCGCAATCCACAGACCAGCGCAGCACTTTCTGGGTGTGCCCGCTGGTTTCCCCTTTGAGCCAGTATTTTTTCCGAGACCGGCTCCAATAATGCATGAGCCCCGTCTGGAGTGTGGATTGGAGGGAGCTCTCGTTCATCCAAGCCATCATGAGCACCCGCCGCGACCGGGCATCCTGGACGATGGCGGGGATGAGGCCCTCGGCGTTGTATTTCAGCGGAACATTCATGGAGTGATGGAGAGGAGAATGAAAAAACCCGACGATCCGGCAAGGGGATACATCGGGACTTGATTCGGCGCACGGGAGGCGACGACCGGACCGACTCCAAAGAGGAGCCGAGCCTCCAGCCCGTCTAGCAATGCCACCCGTGGAGGAATTTCACGGGCTGCATATATGCCTGCGTGGTTGGCTGGGCAAATGTTTTTTCCTGTGCCCGTGGGCCCGTGAACCGCAGCGGGGGCGGCTTAAAAAAGCTGTCAAATTTAGGAATTCTTCTTCTCGGGCATTGTTCTGGCTACCGGTCGAAGGGCGCCTTTTCTCATGAACTCAAGCTCTCCTCCAGTCCTCCAGGAAGAACGCGAGCAGATCCTTCAAACCGTCGAAATGTTCGAGGGCCTGGTGCAGGCCAACCCCCAGGATTGCCAGTCCCTGGAGATCCTGAAGGAAGCCTACCAACGCCTGGGACTTTTGGATGAAACCCTGCGCACGGCGCAGAGGTTGGGGGCGGCTTATCAGCAGCTTGGCCAGCTTTCCCTCGCGATGCTCGAGTTGGAGGGGGTTCTCCAACTCGCCCCGGGGAATTTGGAGGTCATTGCGGCGCTGAGCGATTTGCAGCGTCGGCTGCAGGGAGGGCCCGTTCCCCAAAACGGCAGGGAACAACGGGAGTCCGGTTCGGAGCAGGTGGCGGGGGCGGGGCGGGCGCAAAGCGACGCTGGCCAAGAGAGGAGCGTTTTGATGGAGACGTCGCGGACCCTCAATGCGGATGGTGCCTCCGGTTTGGATGCCGGGGTGCCGGGTGCCTTGGGAGTCTTGCCGGACGGCAACGAGGCTCTTGCAAAGTTTCTGATGCAGCACCGGTTGCTCGATGCGGACTTGATCGGATCGACACTGGAATGGGTTCAGAACGCCAACGCCCGAGTCTTACCCCACCAGTGCGCTGTCTCGCTTTTGGGAGAACTCGCCGAGCGCGGTGGGGCAGACATGGAGGCTCTGCTTTGCGGGATTTTGGACCGATCAAAATGCGCGTATATTCCCCTGGAATGTTACGAGGTGGATCGGCAGGTCGTGAAGATGCTGCCTGAATCCCTGACGTTGGGTCGGTTGATCGTGCCCTTTGATCTGATGAGTCGGACGCTGATGGTGGCCACACCCAACCCCCTTGACGCGGCCGGAAGGCAGGCCGCACAGCAGATGCTCGATTACCATATCCAGTGGCACCTGGCCTCGCCGGTCGCCATCACCAAAGTCCTCGAAGAGGTCTATCGGATCTCAAAATGAACCGGAGACTCCCGAGTTTTAGCGCATGAGCATTAAATCCTTTGGAGAACGCATCGCCGACGTCCTCATCGAGGACGGCCTGCTCCTGCCCGCTCAGCTGGCAGAGGTGCTGGACCTCCAAAAGAAGCAGGGAGGACGCCTGCTTAAGCTTCTCACGGACAAGAAATACGTGAACGAGCAGGACATGGTGATTTCTATGGGACGCTGTTTGGACACCGCGCCGGTGAACCTCTCCAAGGTGCGCGTGCCCGAGGAGGTGCTGGGGTTGGTGCCTAGGGAAATGGCCCGCGCTTACAAGCTCTCGCCCATCTGCAAGCTGGGCCGGAAGCTCTTTGTGGCCATGGCGGACCCGCTCAACGTGTTGGCGCTGGATGATTTGCGTCAGCGCACCAAGCTGGAGATAGTCCCCATGATCGCCACCGAACGGGCGGTGGCCGAGACGCTCAGCGGAGTGGGCTCCTCGGCCGCGAGCATGGACCAGATGCTCAAGGATGTCGCACAACAGACCGACGCCGTGGAGGAGCTCAAACTCAAAGGCGAAGACATCGACTTGGATCGTCTGGCCGTGGCCAGCGAGGACGCGCCGGTCGTCAAAATCGTCAATTTGATGCTGGTCCAAGCGCTCAAGGAAAAGGCCTCGGATATCCACATTGAGCCATTTGAGAAGTCCATCAAGCTGCGCTACCGGATCGATGGCAACCTCATCGAGGCCGGCGCGCCTCCCAAGGCCCTGCAGCTGCCGATTGCTTCGCGGATCAAAATCCTGGCCGGGCTCGACATCTCCGAGCGGCGCCTCCCTCAGGACGGCCGATTCCGCATCCGCGTGTCCAGCCAGGAGGTGGATCTGCGGGTGTCGATTTTGCCTACGATTTACGGGGAAAAAGTGGTGATCCGGATTCTGGACAAGGGGGCGCTGAGTGGGAGCATCAGCCAGTTGGGGATGGATGAAGACACCTTCGCCAACTTCAAGAAGGCGGTGGACGCGCCGCACGGCCTGATCTTGGTGACTGGGCCCACCGGTTCGGGCAAAACCACCACGCTTTACTCGGTGCTCGGGGAGCTCAACAGCCCCGAATACAACATTGTTACCGTCGAGGACCCCATCGAATACCAGCTCGCCGGGGTCAACCAAGTGGCCGTCAAATCCGAGATCGGCCTGGGGTTTGCCGAGGCGCTCCGCTCGATCCTCCGACAGGACCCGGACATCGTGATGATTGGCGAGATTCGCGACCATGAAACCGCCGATATCGCTGTAAAAGCCGCGCTGACGGGGCATCAAGTGCTTTCCACTCTGCACACCAACGACGCCGCCGGAGCGATTACCCGGCTCGACGACATGGGCATTGAGCCGTTCCTTATCGCTTCCTCCGTGCTTTTGACCTGTGCCCAGCGCTTGGTGCGGCGCGTGTGCTCCAATTGCCGGGAGGAGTTCGTGCCCAGCCCGGAGTTGCTCGAGAAGCTGGGGATTACCGAGGAAGCGGGCTCGGTGTTTTATCAAGGTGCCGGATGCGACCGCTGCAAACGCCGGGGATACTCCGGGCGTGCGGCGCTGATCGAGGTTTTGCCGATTTCCGAGGCGATTCGAAGGCTGATCATCAAGCGTTCCTCGGCGGCGGTGATCAAGGCCCAGGGGGTCAACGAAGGGATGCGGACCCTGCGCAGGGTGGGGATCGATAAAGCGAGGGAAGGGATCACCACGCTGGAGGAAGTGTTTCGGATCACGGCCGAGGATCGTTAGCGCGCCGTGCCCGGGCGATGCGCCCGTGTTGTTGATGGCATGACGCCTGCCTTGCTTCCGGTGGGCTCATTGGCTACGTTGCCGCGGTTTTTCACATATGAGCAAAACCACCCCGAAACCTGCCGCCATAAAAGGCGCTGGCAGGAAAAACGTCTCCTCCCTTCACCGCGTCCATTCTTCTCTGGTTGTGGACGGTTACGAGCGCGCAGCCAGCCGCGCCATGTTGCATGCAGTCGGGTTCGCCCGGGAAGACTTCCGAAAATCGCAGGTAGGCATCGCGTCCACATGGAGCATGGTGACCCCCTGCAACATGCACATCGATCAGCTGGCCAGGCAGGCTGAGGCTGGGGTCAATGGCGATGGCGGGAAGGGCGTGATTTTCGGGACCATCACCATTTCCGACGGAATTTCAATGGGCACCGAGGGGATGAAGTATTCGATGGTGTCGCGTGAAGTGATCGCCGACTCGATTGAGACGGTGATGGGCTGTCAGGGGTTCGATGGGTTGGTGGCGATTGGTGGTTGCGATAAAAACATGCCCGGCTGTCTGATCGCTATGGCGCGGCTCAACCGGCCGAGTGTGTTTGTTTATGGCGGCACGATTTTGCCCGGCTGCATCACGGGTATTTTGGCTGAAAAGCGGTTGCGTAAGGAGCGCCGGGATCAGTTCGTGGGACGCAACCTGGACGTGGTTTCTTGCTTTGAAGCGGTGGGTCAATACGCCAACCAACAGATTGACGAACGCGAGCTCGGGCTCATCGAGGAGCAGGCGATTCCGGGCGCGGGATCCTGCGGCGGGATGTACACGGCCAACACCATGGCCAGTGCCATTGAGGCGCTGGGGATGAGTCTGCCCAACAGCTCCGCTCAAAACGCGGTTTCCCCCGCCAAATCGCAGGATGCGCGTGCCGCGGGCGCGGCTGTGCTCGAGTTGATTAAACGGGGGATCCGGCCTCTGGACATCATGACCAAGAAGGCGTTTGAGAATGCCATCACGATGACGATTGCCCTTGGGGGATCCACCAACGCCGTGCTGCATCTGCTGGGCATCGCGAATTCCGCGGGTGTGAAGCTGGAGCTCGATGACTTTACGCGAATCGGCAAAAAGGTGCCTGTGCTGGCAGACCTCAAACCCAGTGGCCGTTATTTGATGAGCGAACTGGTGTCCATCGGCGGGCAGACGCCTCTGATGAAAATGCTTCTGGAGGAAGGCCTCCTCCACGGGGATTGCATGACTGTGACGGGCAAAACCTTGGCGGAGAATTTACGCCGCGTGAAACCTTACCCGAAGACCCAAGACATCATCCGGCCTTTCAGCAACCCCATCAAACCCGAGAGTCACTTGGTGATCCTTTACGGGAATCTGGCTTCCGGAGGCGCGGTCGCCAAGATCAGCGGCAAAGAGGGTCTGAAGTTTTCGGGCAAAGCGATCGTTTTCGAAAACGAACAGGACGCCTTGGCGGCGATTTTGGATGGCCGGGTGAAGAAAGGTCACGTGATCGTCATCCGCCACGAAGGCCCAGTGGGCGGGCCGGGAATGCGCGAGATGCTCTCCCCCACCAGTGCGGTTATGGGAAAGGGCCTTGGAAAAGACGTAGCGCTGATTACTGACGGCCGGTTTAGCGGTGGTTCCCACGGTTTTGTGGTGGGCCACATCACCCCTGAAGCCGCTTTGGGCGGGCCCTTGGCGATCGTCAAAAACGGAGATCCTATCACCATCGACGCTACTCAGCGCACTCTCAACTTGGAGATCAGCAACGAGGACATATCTAAGCGCCTAGCTAAATGGAAAGCTCCCAAGCCCCGGTACACCCGAGGCGTTTTGGCCAAATACGCGCGCACAGTCACCAGCGCGAGCCTTGGTGCCGTGACGGATTTGCCCGCTTAGAATCCCGGGCGTCCCGCAGGCGCTGGTTATAAAAAACTCAAAATGATGGGGGGCTGGGGACCGCGATGTCCCCGGCCCCCCATGTTCTTCCGCCGGGCCAAAGCGCACGCAGGGCAGCTTGAGACATCGAGGGGGCGGTTGGCTTTGGCTCCTTTATTCGACGATATACCCCGGACCTTCGGGTGACCCCAATGCGGCGCAGCAACGGTTTGCAATTGGCTTTTCGATACGTAATCTGGCCCACCCCGATGGATCGTCTGCTGCTGATCATCTCCACGTTCTGTTTTCTGTTTGGCTTCGCATACACCATGCACGCCCTAGGCGCCCGGGTGTACCGCCTTTCGCCTCTCAACTTCTTTGCGATTCTCACCGGGTTCGCATTTCAGAGCGCCTTTCTTTATCTGCGCGGGCAAAGGTTGGGGCGTTGTCCGTTGAGCAACCTCTTTGAGGTCCTTATCTTTCTGAGTTGGTCGATGGTACTCCTGTATCTGCTTACTGGGCCGACCTATCGGCTCTCTTTGATGGGCGCGTTTACGTCGCCCCTCGTCTTCTTTCTTCAGATAGCGGCGCTTTTGTTGGTGCCATGGCTGGATTTGCCCTCAAAAGCCAAGCTCCTACACAACACCTGGCTGGAACTGCATGCGGCGCTTTCAATCATCGCTTATGGCGCCTTCGCTCTGGCCTGTGTCGCCGGGGTGATGTACCTCGCCCAGGAGCGCCAGCTCAAATCCCACAATCTACATTCCATTTTCTATCACCTGCCTCCGATCCGCGATTTGGGAGTGGCCAACCGCCGCCTTCTGCTCGCCGGGTTCACCCTGCTCAGCTTCGGATTGGGAGCCGGGTTCGCCATCGGCGAGATCCAATCCCAGTGGATTAAAATCCTGTGGTCCAGCGGGGTTTGGCTTCTCTACGCGGGGCTTTTGGGGGCGATTTTTCTTCATAAGGTTTCAGGGCGCCGGGTGGCTTGGCTTTCAGCCGGCGCGTTTCTTGTCGTTCTGAGCACTCTCTGGGGGCTTCATTTCATTGTGGATTCACCCCAGCCCTGAGCTATGGAAATTCTTTGCTTGGGATTGAGCCATCAGACCGCTCCCGTGGAGTTGCGCGAGCGGTTTGCCATTCCCGACGGGGAGCTCGCCGCCCGCGCGCTTGCGCTCTCCAAGTGCCCGGACATTTTAGAGGCGGTGATCGTGTCCACCTGCAACCGGGTGGAACTCTACGTTGTGGCTGAGGACGCCTCCCGCGGGATGTTGGCTCTCCATCAGTTTGTCGCTGGGGAGAGCGCCCAGGCAGACCTCGGCGCATCCGCGTTCTACAGGCTCTCTACTTTGCAAAGCCTCCGGCATCTCTTCCGCGTGGTGAGCGGGCTGGAATCCATGGTGCTGGGGGAAACCGAGATCCTCGGGCAGGTCAAGAAGGCGTATCAGGCGGCGCAACTGGGGGGGGCCACCGGACGCCATCTCAACAAATTTTTCCAGCGCGCTTTTAACGTTGCCAAGGAAGTGCGCACCCAAACCAACATCACCCGGGGCTCGGTGTCGGTGGGTTCGGTTGCGGTGGATCTGGCCGAGAGAATTTTCGGCAAACTCGTTCATTGTCGGGTGATGATTCTCGGGGCGGGGGAGATGAGCGAGCTGACAGCCGGGGCGTTGAAGGCACGTGGGGTGGAGACGATCTTTGTGGCCAACCGCTCCTATGACCGAGCCGCTGCGCTGGCGGCGGCCATGGGAGGCAAGGCCGTTCATTTCGACCAATGGCAAAATGAGTTCCACGAGGTGGATATCCTCATCGGTTCGACGGCCGCCCCGCATCCCGTGCTGACGGCGGCGAAGTTGGCCCCCGTTATGCGAACCCGGCGGGATCGCCCCCTGTTCTGCATCGATCTGGCTGTCCCCCGCGACATCGACCCGGCGGTGAACGCAATCGACGGGGTTTACCTTTATGACATCGACTCACTTCAGACCATTGCCGATCAATCCATGAAGAATCGTCGCCAGGAACTGGGGGTCTGCGAGACCCTGATCGAGCGCCATGTTGGGGAGTTTCACGGATGGCTTTCTGGTGGCGATCGCGAGGTGGCGATTCGGGCGGCGCAGAGCCGTTCCGCCGGGGGCGCAAACGTTCTGCCCAATCCGCTGGATGGCTCCGCAAAGGGAGTCCGGCCATGAATCGTTTGATCCTTGGCACACGTGCTTCGCCGTTGGCTTTGGCCCAGGCGCACCTGACTCGGGAGGCCCTCTCCCGTGCGTTCCCCGAGCTGGTGGTGGAACTCAAAACTTTTACCACCCGCGGCGACCAAAAGCTTGACCTCAATTTGCTTCAGAAGAGTGAGGCGGGAGGAAAGGGACTCTTCACCAAGGAACTGGAGGAGGCGCTTCTGGCCGGCGGCATCGATGTCGCGGTCCACAGCCTCAAAGATCTGCCTGGGCACAATCCTCCCGGCTTGGCTCTCACCGCCTTGCTCCCGCGGGCGGCTACGGGCGATGTGCTCATCGCGCGGGCGGCCCCCGATTTTGATTCACTGCCTGTCGGTGCGGGGTTGGGTACGAGCAGTATCCGCCGGGCGCGGCAGGTGCGCTGGCTGAGGCCGGATCTGCGGGTTCAAGAATGGCGGGGCAACGTTCAGACGCGGCTGCGGAAGCTGGGGGAATCCCAGGAAGTGGCGGGTATTTTGCTCGCTCAGGCTGGGCTGGAGAGGCTGGGGTTCGATCTGAGCGGGGGTAACTTGGTGTTTGAGCAGTGGCAGTTTCGGGTCAGCTCGCTGGCGGACAAAATGTTTCCCGCGATTGGTCAGGGCGCCATCGCTCTCCAGAGCTGTATTGAGCGCACGGAGGTGAGCTCCGTTTTGCGGGCGATTCACCATGAGCCCACGGCGATCTGCATCCGGGCCGAGCGCGCCTTGCAAGCGTTCCTCTCGGGTGACTGTTCGCTGCCGGTAGGTGTCCGCGCTGAACTCCGTTGGGAGCCCGGTGCCAGCGAACCGCAGCTCGAGATGCGGGCCATTCTTTTCGGGGCTGAAGATCGGCCACCGGCCCTAGCCCACGCCTCCGGGGCGGCGTCCGAGCCCGAGGCATTGGCTGCCGAAATTTTCTCTCAACTGGAGAAAGCCGGGCACCCGGCGCATTGACGCGCCGGCTGAGCTGGATTGACTCTGACTGTTTTTATTTCACCCCTTTTTTTCTCGTTCTCATGAAACCGACTCCTCCATCCACCGCCGGAATCTGTTACCTCGCAGGAGCCGGCCCCGGCGACATGGGGTTGGTCACCCTCAAGGTCAAGGAGATCGTCAGCACGGCCGAGGTGCTCGTGTTCGATTACCTGTGTAACCCTGAGATTCTCGGCTGGGCTCCGGCGGGCACGGAGATCATCTACGCTGGCAAAAAAGCGGGCCAACACACCCTGCGCCAGGAGGAAATCAACGCTTTGCTCGTGGAGAAAACCGCCGCTGGAAAACGCGTGGTGCGGCTCAAGGGCGGTGATCCCTTTCTTTTCGGGCGGGGCGGAGAGGAGGCGGTGGCCCTGGCCGAAGCCGGGCTCGCTTTTGAAATCGTTCCCGGGGTGACTTCCGCATTGGCCGCTCCTGCATATGCCGGGATCCCAGTGACCCACCGGGAGCATACCTCGCAGCTCACCATTTTCACCGGACACGAAGACCCGACGAAGGAGGAGAGTTCACTGAATTATCAGCGTCTGGCCACGCAACCGGGGACCAAGGTGATGCTCATGGGGGTGGAAAGGTTAGGAAAGATCACCTCCCAGCTCCTGGCTCACGGGGCGCCTGCGGAGATGCCCGTGGCCCTGGTGCGATGGGGCACCACCGGCCAGCAGCGCACTTTGCGGGGATGCCTGGGAGACATCGCGGAGAAAGTGTTGCAAACCGGGTTTGAAGCCCCTGCCGTGGCGGTTTTTGGAGACGTGGTCGAGTTGCGCGACACTCTCAACTGGTTTGAGACGCGACCGCTTTTTGGAAAGCGGATCGTTGTCACACGGACGCGCAAACAGGCGGGCGGTTTGAGCGCCGCGTTGCGGAAGCTCGGGGCCGACGTGTTCGAGCTGCCGACCATCCGGATTGATCCTCCAACCAACCGGTTGGAGTTCGGGCAGCTCGTCCAAGACGCGCACTCCTACGACTGGCTCGTGTTCACTAGTCCCAACGGCGTGGACGCTTTCTTTGAATTGTTCTTCAAAATCTACAGTGACATCCGGGAAATCGGCGGAGTGCGGTTTGCAGCGATTGGGCCGGCAACTTCCGCCCGGCTCGCCAGTCATCACCTCAAAGTGGATCTGCAGCCCGAGGAATTCGTGGCCGAAGGCATTCTCGAGGCTTTTGAAAAAGAGGGCAGTGTGGAAAACCTGCGTTTCCTTCTCGTGCGCGCCGAGGCGGCTCGCGACTTGTTGCCCAAGGAATTGACTCGGCGCGGAGCCATTGTGGACGAGGCGCTCGCTTACAAGACGGTGCCGGAAACCGAGGATCTCACCGGCGCAGCGGCTCGGTTCCGGAAGGAAGGGGCCGATTTGGTGACTTTTACCAGCTCCTCAACCGTGGAGAATTTCATGGCGCTGAACCTCCCGTTGCCTCCGGGATTAAAAACGGCCTCAATCGGGCCGATCACTTCCAAAACCGTGCGCGAACTCGGGCTGGCTGTGGATATCGAGGCCAAACAATACGACATTCCCGGCCTGTTGGCGGCGATCCGAGAGTATTATCTTTCGGCTCATTCGTGACGGCGGTGCTCCGGTTTTTTAGCGAAGCCGCAATAGTTGGGTGGCTTGGCAAGAAATTGGCTCCTAACGGGGTATGCCGCAGCTCCAAACCGGTGATTTCCCCGATCTTCCAGCCACTCAAAAAATCGATCTGCAACCTGTGGGCGGAGATCGGATCCCGTCCGAATCGAGGAGTCGCGCCGTCCGCGGAAACCGTGTTTTTTGGGGAGCGGGGAATCCAGCGCAGCGTTCCGGACTGGTGTTGCCATGATGCTCCAGGAAATACCCGGGAAAAAGCGCAAGGTGGTGGGGATTGATCTCGGAACGACCTTCAGTGCCATCGCGCACGTCGATGCGCAAGGCCGGGCCCAGTTGATTCCCAACGCCGAGAGCGAACGACTAACTCCGTCGGTGATTTTATTCGATGGCCGCAACGCCATCGTCGGCACCTTGGCCAAGCAGAACTCGGTGGCGGAGCCCGAAAAGGTGGTCGATTTCGTGAAGCGCGAGATGGGCAAGAGCAAAGCCCAGTTCCACCGGGAGTTTGATGGGCGGATTTACACGGCCGAGGAGTTTTCGGCGTTGATCATTAAGAAGCTCAAAAACGATGCGGAAAAACATCTCGGGGAACCGGTCACCGACGCGGTGATCACGGTGCCCTCCTATTTTAACGATGCGGAACGGACCGCCACGGTGCATGCCGGCCAGTTAGCCGGGCTCAATGTTCTCAAAGTTATCAATGAACCCACCGCAGCTGCGCTGGCCTACGGTCTAGACAAACTCGATACGGAACAGACGGTGTTTGTGTTCGATCTGGGAGGGGGTACTTTTGATGTCACCCTGATGCGAATTGAGGGCGGGCATCTGCGGATGCTGGCCAGCAGCGGGGATCACCGGTTGGGCGGGAAGGACTGGGATGACGTGCTGGTGAACTGGGTGGCTGCGGAATTTGATAAAGCCCATGGGGAGAACCCGCTTCTCGATTTACTCGCGTATCAGGACCTCTATAGCCGGGCTCTGGCCGCCAAGATCCAGCTCTCAAGCCGCGATCGCACACCCCTCGTGCTCAGCTTCAATGGGCACAGTCTCAAGCTGGAGATCACACGGGCCGAGTATGAAGCCCGCTGCCGGCCGCTCATCGAGAAGTGCAAGGCACTCTGCGAAACCGCACTCAACGACGCGGGCTTGGGTTGGCCCCAGATTGATCGTGTGCTGCTGACAGGTGGCATGACCCGGATGCCCTCGGTTCGCGAGATGATCGCGGGTTTGACTCAGGCCCCTTTGGCCGAGGATCTCAGTCCGGATGAGGCAGTGGCGATGGGGGCGTCTATCCAAGGCATGCTCAGCTTGCTGGCCGAGGAAGACCAAAAGGGGGAGCGCGTTCTCTCTCAGGAAGTCCGGGGCCAGTATTCCGCCAACGATGGCGGCTTGATCCGGATCACCAATATCACCACGCACACGCTTGGGGTCGTGCTCTGGGATGACGCGAAGGTGGAGGAATACGTGTTCCCGATGATCCGCAAAATGACGCCCATCCCGGCAACGATGAAAAACTCGTTCGGCACTGCGAAGCCCAACATGAGAAATGCCCTTGTGCGGATCGTGGAAGGGGAGAGCTCCGTGCCTGCGGAGTGCAATCCGTTGGGGATCTGTGACATCGAATTGCCGCCGTTCTTGCCCAAAGGCTCTGCCGTGGAGTTGACCTACTTCTACAACGAAAATCAGTTGCTGGAGGTGATCGTGGAAGCTTATGGCCGACAGAGCCGGGTCCGCATCGCCAGAAACACGGGATTATCGGATTTGGAATTGGCAGCGGCGACAGCGGATCTGCAACTCATCACCGTCATTTGAGGATTCCATGGCTGCGCTGCTCCTAGGCCGCTTCATGGCGCACGGTTTTTGAGTGATCCGGGCGTATGGCTCTGCCTGAATCAATTCCAGATAACCCCTTGCGCTGGGAGGGCTGGAAAAATTTTCGGTCCCCCAATTTCTACGAACGGCTTTGTCTTTCCAGGGAAGCCCGGCCAACCAATGCGCAGGTTGAAGAGAATTGTCGGCAGCTCCTTGTTTGGTGGCAAAAAAAATTGCCCCTCAAAAACCAACCCAGCAATCCGTTGGCACAGCTTCTCCGGGCGGGTCTAGAGGAGGCTCCCGTCTTGCTGGCGGAGGCGCGAGCGGAGTTGCTCAATCCGGCGAGCCGCTCACGGTTGGATGCTGCGCTGGAGGTGGCTGCGCAAGAGTCTGCTGCCCAGGAGCTTAGGAAATGGCTTTCGTTTGCCGTGGTAAACCAAGCGCTCACGGCGGATGCGGAGGCGCGACTGGCCAAGGCTGCCGCAGAGCTGGGAATTTCCGCCGAGGCCTTTCAGAGGAGCTTGGAATTAGAACTCCAACGCATGGGCGTTCGCCGGATTGCCGCCGACGAATCGTTCTTGGCCGGAATCAGCGCTCTTTCGACTTCACCTGAGACGCCTGCCGACGAGTTCCGCAGAACACTGCGGCTTTCCCGTCTGTGCCGGGACGGGGAAGAAATGAGCGATGATCAGAGGGATGCCATGTGCAACATTGGGGAGGGCCTGGGGTTGACAGGGGGGCAGGCTGAGGACCTCATCGATGAGTATCTGGAGCAAATGGCAGCGGCGCCGGGTGCCGGGGTTCCGCAACCGGCTCAGAAAGATAAGATTTCCTTGCTGGGCTCTCATCCCCGGGGTCCGGTTGTTTCAACTGGGATCCCGCCTGCACCGTCGGTCTCTTTCTCTGGGGAGACCGCTCCTGGAACACCCTGGAGTGGGGGCGTGAATCCGGCTGAAGATGGGCAACGTCAACCGGATTATCGCAATTCTTTGGGAGGCGAAATGGTTTGCGTTCCCTCGGGCAGGTTCATGATGGGGAGCGATTCGCCTGATGCCCTGGAGAACGAGCGTCCGCTGACACCGGTCGTGCTCGCCTGTTTTTTCCTGGGGCGATTTCCGATCACGAACGCTCAATTCGAGCAGTATGACCCGGCCCACCTCGCGTTACGGCCACCTTGGGCCGGCGCAAACCATCCGGTTGTGTCTGTCAGTGCCAAGGATGCCGGGCGGTTTTGTCAGTGGCTGAGCCAGCGAGAGGGGCGTAAATACCGGCTCCCGACAGAAGCGGAATGGGAGTATGCCGCCCGAGGAACTGATGGGCGAGTGTTTCCCTGGGGTGGCCTTCTCGACGCCGGTCATTATGCGAATTTCGCGGATTGCCGAACCTCTTTTGCTTGGAGCGATCCACAAATCGATGACGGTTATGCCCAAGGAGCCCCGGTCGGATGTTATCCCGGCGGAGCCAGCCCGTTCGGAATCGAGGACATGGCCGGGAACGTGTTCGAATGGTGTCTCGACGACTTTGAGGCTTACAAAGGCCGGGAACGCGTGAATCCCAGGAGCGTGCTGCAAGGTCTCAAGCGGGTTTACCGAGGGGGCAGCTGGAAATCCCGGGCGCATAGTTTGCGGGCTTGCGCCCGGCACTTTAATGCCCCCAGCTATTCCTCCAACGACGTTGGGTTCCGCGTGGTTTGTGAGTGTGCCACCCCGTGAGTGCGCCACCCGGTGCAACCACGAGGCCCACCCAAAAAAGAACCAGCCAGCCCCCCGAATGAGGGCTGGCTAGCTTGTAATAGGGAATCGGCTGAACCTGATGGCCGATTAGGCCGGGGTATTAAGCCGGGGTATTAAAACGGAACTTCGCTTTGGCGCGTTTCGCGTTGGACTTGGCCTTGCGCTTGGACTTCTGGGTAGGCGTCTCAAACGCACGTAGGCGCCGGACTTCCTCCATGATCCCCTCGGTTTCGAGTTTGCTCTTCAGGCGTTTGAGAGCGCGATCAATAGGCTCTCCTTTGCGAACAATGACTTCAGGCATTTGTGTTCCCTTATTTCTGGTTGAAGATGACGGTTGTAAAAAAAATCGGGTTTCGAGCGGGTGATGACTGTAGGACTCGCAATCTCGCTCGTCAATGAACGGTTTTGAGGAAATGCACGTCATTCGATCCACCCCCGGTTTAAGCAGGGGCTCCTCACGGTCTCTCGCCGCCCGCGATCGGCCGGCATCTTCTCCGAAGGGGGCGCGTCCCGTTAAAAATGGGGGCGCGTCCCGGACAATGAATCGGAGCGGGTGGTTGACGCTCAGGCAGACTCTGCATACCTTCCGCACGCTGATTCCTTTGCGTGAACATTACTCCTTGGTCCGCCTTCTTACCCGCTCCGCACCCCGGTTCCCCGGGGTTTTCCTGTCCGGGGCGTCGGGCGAACCTCAAACAACTTCAGTGGGATTTCTATGCAAAAGCTCGATTTTGACCAAGCCTTGGACCTTGTGCTCAGCCGGGACACCCGTTACGGGCGCGGAGCTTATCATTTCCTGAGAGAAGCCCTGGATTTCACTCTCAAACAACGCCGGAAACTCAAGGATGTTTCCCCGCAGTTGGCCTCGGCGCATGTGACCGGGCAGCAATTACTCGACGGGATCCGGATCTACGCTCTGAAGGAGTTTGGGCCGATGGTTCCCACCGTTTTCGATGACTGGGGCGTGCGGAAATGCGAAGACTTTGGGGAGATAGTTTTTAATCTGATTGCCTTGGGCGTTTTCGGTAAAAACGAGACCGACTCTGTGGAGGACTTCAAGGGTGGCTATACTTTCAAGGACGCCTTTGTTGTCCCGTTTCTTCCTGACTCTCCCCAGCCTCATCGCCGGGCGTTAATGGAGCAGCCGGCCAAAGAACTCAACTAACGGGTTGGGGTTTCCCGGCTCAGGCGGCCTGGAGCTTTCCAATAAACCTCCCCGATCCCGTGTGCCCTGCTCGGTGGAGTTTTTCCAGTGGCGGAGGGCCTTGCTCAGCCCCGAATCGAGCATGATCGAATGATGGACCCTACCAGCTCCCCTCTAATGCCAGCGATTCCCCAGCCTCTCCAGTGCCCGCCTCCAGCGGCCCGTTTGTGGACCTTGCCGAATGGTCTGGTGCTCATCGTTCAAGAGGACTCCAGCGCTCCGGTGGCCAGCGTCCAGGCTTGGGTCCACACCGGATCCATCCATGAAGACCGCCATCTGGGCGCGGGGCTTTCCCATCTCTTGGAGCATCTCCTCTTTAAAGGTACGCCCACCCGTTCCCCGAGCACTTTCGCCCAGACCGTGCAAGACGCCGGAGGCTACATCAACGCATACACGTCTTTTGATCGGACAGTATACTGGATTGATATCCCCGCTAGGGGCGTCTCCACAGCTCTGGATCTGTTGGCGGACGCCCTCCAGAACTCCACACTGCCCGCGGAGGAGTACGTGAAGGAGCAGGAGGTCATTCGCCGTGAGTTTGCGATGGGCGAGGACGACCCGGATCGCGTGGCCGGGCGCCAACTTTTTGCGGCCGCCTATCGGGAACATCCCTGCCGGCATCCGGTCATCGGGCATCTGGACATCTTCAACGCGCTGAGTCGCGAGGAGGTGATGGCATACTACAGAACGCGCTACGTCCCCAATAACTGCTTCTTTGTGGTAGTGGGGGATGTGGACGCCCAAGCCGTGCACGACCAGTTGTCCCGGCTTTACGCTGAGGCGCCTCGCAAATCGTTGCCGCCTGTGTGGATTCCCGAGGAACCCCCTCAATGGGGCGCCCATGAGGAGCATCGCGAATTCGACACGGAGTTGACCCGACTCTCCCTCGCGTGGCATGTGCCGGAGCTTACGCATCCCGACGTGCCGGCGCTGGATTTGCTGGCGGTGGTGCTCGGATCCGGCCGCAGCTCCCGTTTTTACAGGGTTCTGCGCGAGGATCGCGGTTTGGTGCACGGGATTGATGCGTGGTGTTATTCGCCGGGACACCCGGGCCTTTTCGGCGTCGATGCCGTGCTCGATCCCGAGAAACGCATGGAAGTCCAGGCGGAGATTCTCCACATGCTCGCAGAGATCCGGTCGGCTGGGGTCACGGAGGCCGAGCTCGAAAAAGCTAAGAAAATCTCGCTCAACCAGCAGCTCCGCCAGCTCACCACCATGCGGGGTAAGGCGAGCGATCTCGGCTCAAATTGGATGCTGACCCGGAACCTGGATTTTTCGCGGGAATACCTTCACGCCCTCCAGGCGGTGACTCCCGACGATGTCCGGCGCTGTGTTGTTCGTTATCTGGTGGACCGGAACCGAACCATCACGTCTCTCAATCCCCTAGGATCTCTGGGCCAGAGCTCCCGGGTGGTGGAAAAAATTGAGGCGGGAGAGATCCAGAAATTCGAGCTTTCCAACGGGCTGCGGCTTTTGGTGCGGGAAGATTCCCGGCTGCCTCTGGTCTCGGCGGTTGCCACCTTCAAGGCCGGGCTTTTGGCCGAAACGCCCGCCACCAATGGGATCACCCGGCTGCTCTCCAAAACCCTGCTCAAAGGGACCTCCCGACGCAGCGCGGATGAGTTGGCCAGTGAAATCGAGTCCGTTGGAGGCAGCATTTCCAGCGATTCCGGGAACAACAGCCTGAGTGTGGCGGTGCGGGTGATGCGCCCGGATCTGACTTTGGGCCTGAGTTTACTCGGGGAGGTGCTTCGCGATGCCATTGTGCCCGAGAAAGCGTTGGCCCGGGAGAAGGAGGCGCAACTGGCGGGAATCAAGGCGCAGGAGGAGGAAATGACCAGCGTCGCAGGCAAGCTCTTGCGCGGGCATCTTTTGGCCGGCCATCCCTACGCCCTGCAAAGCCTCGGAAGCCCGGAATCCATCGCCGCCCTGACGCGCTCGGACCTGCTCGCTTTCAAAGAGCGGCACATCGTGGGGCGCAACGGAGTTCTGGCGGTGTTTGGCGATGTGCGGGCCGAGGAGGTCCGCGCCCAGGTGGAGCATGAGTTGGCCGGTATACCGGCGGGAGAGCCCGCGTTGGAGATGGTGCCACAGCCCGAGCCCCTCGCGCGTTCATTGGAAGTTGAGCTGCAGCGTGATAAAGCGCAGGCCATTTTGATGGTGGGTTATCACGGCGGCTCCATTTCAAGTGCCGATCGGCCTGCCTTGGACCTCATCGATGAGGCCTCCAGCGACATGGGCTCCCGTTTCTTCATCCGGATCCGGGAGCAGCTCGGATTGGCCTATTTTGTGGGAAGTAGCCACGCGATTGGGCTGGCGCGGGGCCCCTTCATTTTCTACCTCGGCACCGATCCGCTCAAACTCACGGCGGTCAAAGCCGAGTTGCTCGATGAGATCCGGAATTTGGCTCAGCACGGCCTGACCGAGGAGGAGATTCACCGGGCCAAGGAAAAGCTCCTGGGCCAGCAGGACATCCGGAATCAAAGCAATGATGCGTTCGCCTTCAGCGCAGCGCTCGACGAGTTGTACGGTCTGGGGTTTGGGCACTATCGCCAGCTGCGCCAGGAAATCGAGGCGGTCACAGTCGAGGAAGTGCGCCGGGTTGCCCGAAAATACTTCATCGAGCAGCCCCACGTGATCGCCGTGGTGCGGCCCAATCCGGATTCGCTTCCTGGGAAAACCACACTCTGAGTCCTGATCTATCTTACGCTCCGGTACCTGCTCCGGCTGCTTTGCGGAGGGTGGCGTCCGGGCTCCGCTTGCGCAAGGGGGCGTGGTCCTCAGTGGACGGGCACCGGAACTTTTTCCATAGTCCCGGGATGAGACTCTGCTTGTGGCTGGTTTTGAGCATCCTTCTGCCCGCATTGGTGAACGCCGCGGAACTTCGGCCCGTGGTGGTGGTGCCCTTGAATACGGATGTTTCCGAGGCGCAGTTCTTTTTCCTTCGGCGCGCGTTGAAAGACGCGGAACGCCAGGAGGCCAGCGCTTTTGTGATCGAGATGGAGACCTACGGCGGGGAGGTCAAAGCGGCCATCGACAACATGAACGCGCTGCTCCGCACGACGGTGCCCACTTACACCTTCATTCATTCCCGGGCGGTGTCCGCCGGGGCTTTGATCGCGCTGGCTACCCAGAAAATTTACATGGCTCCGGATGCCGTCATTGGGGCGGCGGCACCCGTGGCCCAAGCGGGCGAGGATCTGCCTTCCACCATGAAAGACAAAACCGCGTCCATGCTTTCAGCGATGGCTCGGGCGGCCGCCCAGAAAAACGGACACCATCCCGACGTGGCGGCTGCGTTTGTCGATAAAGCCCGGGAAGTGCGCCTCGGGGAAAAGATCGTCCACGCCGCGGGCAGCCTGCTGAGCCTGAGCGCTGCGGAGGCAGCCGCATCGTATGACGGCAAACCGTTGCTGGCCGTGGGCATGGCGACCTCGCTGGAAGACATGCTGGCTCAGGCTGGGTTGAAAGGGCCTGTGATCACGATCCAGCCCATGGGTATGGAACGGCTGGCGGTGTGGATCACCCGACTGGCCCCGCTCCTCCTGCTGGGTGGGATTCTGGGCGCTTACCTTGAGTTCAAGATTCCCGGGTTCGGTTTTCCGGGCGTGGCTTCCTTGGTTTGTTTCGGCTTTTACTTTGGCGGCCATTACATCGCCGGATTGGCGGGTTGGGAGGCGCTGCTGCTTTTTGTGGCCGGAGTCGGACTCATCGTCCTGGAGCTTGTCCTGCCGGGTACGATTCTCCCGGGGCTTTTGGGCGTGCTCCTCGTCGTCGGGGCAATCCTCTACGCCATGGTTGATCGGCTGCCGTCCGAGCCCGTCTGGCCCAGCCCGGACATGCTCATGCGGCCCCTGGTGAATCTGAGCCTCACGTTTGCGGGAACGGCCGTGGCTATCTATTTCCTCGCCCGGTTCCTGCCTCAAACTCGGATATACAAGGCTTTTGTGCTTTCCGCAGCCGTTCCGGCCGGCCCGGCCTCGGCGGTGCTTGTGCATGGCCCTCTCATCGCGCCGGGGCTTCTCGGTGTTGCGCATACGGATCTGCGTCCGAGCGGAAAAGCGTTTTTCGGGGAGCGTCTCGTCGATGTGGTGTCTTCGAGTGATTTTATCGAGGCGAAAAGTCCCGTCCGGATCATCGAGGTGGAAGGGGCGCGTGTGGTGGTGGTTGTCGCTTGAGGTTGCGCACCCGAATGCGCGCTCCCACGGAGGTGCGTGGTCATCTTTCGGGGGAGGGGCGCCGTGATCGAGGAGCCGCCGCCTCGTCTTTGATGCGGTGGAAGCGCGCGGCGTTGCCACCAAAGATCGCGTCGCGCGCGGTTGACGAGAATTGCCGGGGATATTCTTCAACCAGCTCCACCGTCTGTTGGTAACTCCCCGCCAGGAGGCACACCGGCCAGTCGGATCCATACTTCAACCTCTCGCTACCGAAGGCTTCGAAAACGGTGTCCAGATAGGGACGCAAATCCTCGGGAACCCAGCCCGCGTGAGCCGCCTCGGTGATCATTCCCGAGACCTTGCAGTGCACGTGAGGGAAGCGAGCCAGTGCACGGAAATTTTCACGCCACGGGTCAAGCGTTTGCTGGCGGATGCAGGGCTTGGCGATGTGATCGACAACAGAACGTTGCTCGGGGAGACGTTCCAACAACCTGGCGGCTGCCTCAATTGAGCAGGCGAGTTGCGGTTTGAGAGGAAGAGCGAAGGGGCGGGTCAGAGCATTTCCACGATGGCCTTGATGACTCCGGTCTCCGGCTTGGGCTATGTCGAAAATGCCTCGATCATCTCCTCGAATTTCGCGTGATGTGTGATCCACGGGGCCGTGTTGATGTTCCCCTGCTCAATGAGCCGGATGATTCGGGCGAAATCGCGCGAAAGCGCGTTGCCGCTGGCCATGATGGAGAGTTCCCGGCGATGCATCATGGGGGCGTGAGGGAATTGAAGGTCCTGCTGAGTGATGCCCACGTAGACTCGGCGTCCTCCGAATGCGCAGAATTCCAGAGCATTGCTCATGGAGTGATGACTGCCGGTTGCATCAATCACGACGTGAGCGCCTTGGCCCCCGGTGATTTCAGCGAGCCGCAAGAACTTGGAGCCATCTCCCTTGGCGAGAATGGTCTGGTCTACGCCCATGGTGTTTTTGCAGAAATCCAGGCGTCCCTCGTTGATGTCGAGCACGATGCTGCGGGCGCCTGCGACGCGGACGAACTCCAGCGAGGAGAGCCCGATCGGGCCAGACCCGATGATGAGCACGGACTCGCCGGGCTGCGGGCTGCCGCGATCGACCGCGTGGCAGCCGATCGCCAGCACCTCCACCCCCAGCTCGTGTCCGGGGATCCATGGATAAGAGTAAAACGGCATCTTGCCCAAGTAACCGCCGTAATCCGTGCTGCAAATGCCGATGCGGTGGATGCGGACAAGCGCTTCCCCTAAGCCGGGACGGCTTGGCTGCGGGATGTCGAGGGTTCGGAACGCCATCGGTTTTTCGAGTTGAATCGCTCTCATGTACACGTGGGCTCATTGTTTTCTGGAAGGCCGTCTGAGTGGCCGCCATGAGTGAGTCGGGAACCGGGAGGATCGGCGGGATGTCCGTGTACCCGAACCCGACTACGCGCCGGTCGCTGTCGGCAAGATGAACGTGCCCAAGGTGGCGGGCGGCGTTGCGGTGGGCCTCGGGGGGGGGGGCGCTACTAGATGTTCATGTGAAACAGGGCAGCTGGACGTTTAACGTTCCGGGTGCGCACCGAATCCAGAAACGCGTC
>JBEIUI010000111.1:0-10843 GCA_040374425.1 Verrucomicrobiia bacterium
CTGGCCCTCACCCCTTCTGGCCCTCACCCCTTCTGGCCCTCACCCCTTCTGGCCCTCACCCCTGTCCTCCCCCCTCACCCCTGTTCTCCTTCCTCCACTGACCCCTGATTCCTTTTTTATCCTTTATAAAAGGACAAAAAAGGAATCCCCCGGGCTGGGAAACCTTCGCCCGGCGCGTTCTCGACAGCGAAAACGTTCGCCTGTTCCTCTCGGGTTCCTCCGCCTCGATGCTCACCCGAGAGGTCCACACCAGCATGCGCGGCCGAGCCATGGAGGTGACCGTGTTTCCGTTCAGCTTCCGCGAGGCCCTGCGCCATGCCGGCAGGCTGCCGGAAAAGGAGTGGGAATCCCTGCCCAAAGCCGCCCGGTCCAGCCTGGAAAAAGCGTTCCGAATCTACCTGCACGAAGGCGGTTTTCCCGATGCCCAACAACTCGACGTCCGCGACCGGCGCCCTTTGCTCCAAGGCTATGTCGATGTCGCCGTGCTCCGGGACATCATCGAGCGCCACGGCATTTCAAATCCCGTCGCGCTGCGATGGCTCCAGCGCCATCTCCTGGGAAACCCGGCCGCGCCGTTCAGCATCCAGAAGTTCTATGACGCGCTCAAATCCCAGGGGCTGCCCGTCTCCAAAGACAGTCTCCACGCCTTTCTCGCCTATTTCGAAGACGCTTTCCTGATCCGGACCACCTCGCTTTTCACCGCCTCGGAGCGCCAACGCATGGTCAATCCGCGCAAGGCTTATCCGATCGATCCCGGGCTCATCCCCATTTACGAACGCGGCGGCCGGGACAATCTCGGCCAAGGCCTTGAAACCGCCGTGTTCATCGAACTGCTCCGGCGCGGCTGCGACGTTCATTACCTTCGCACCGCCCGGGGCCTAGAAGTCGACTTCCACAGCGTTGACGCCGCGCGAAACACGCTGCTCATCCAAGTCTGCGCCAACGCCAGCGACCCGGGGACGTTGGATCGCGAAGTGCGCGCGTTATTGGAGGCCAAGGCCGAACATCCCGAGGCGCGGGCGCAGCTCATCCTCCTGGAACCGCTCCCGGCCAACGCATCAGTCCCTGCCCCAATCGAACTGATCCCCGCCATCCCGTGGTTTCTCGCGCCGGAAGGAGGGGAGAAGGGGTGAGGGGTCAGGGGTGAGGGTAAGAAAGGGGTGAGGAGTGAGAAAAGAAGAGACGGAGGCCGGCCCGCCCGAGTCCGGAGAGAGCGGAGCCAGAGATCAGTCTCACCCCTGATCCCTCACCCCTTCCCCCCCCTCACCCCTTTCCCCGGGGGTAGGACCGCCGTTGTCCCCCTCCGAGCGCTTTCATCCCTCACATGAATGCTCACCAACCCGCTTCCGTCATCCGCCGTCTCCTGCTGATCTGCCTTCCCCTCATGCTCTGCAGCTGCGCTTCCACCCAAATCACGCCCAAACCCGGGCAAACCCTTTTCTATCACAACGGCGACGGGATCGTGCTCAGCGAAAAAAAACAGAGCACCGTGGCGGTGCGTGCCGCCGGGACCGACAACGACGGCAGGGTGCAGCTGGAGGTGGTCGTGAGCAACAAAAGCCGGGCCCCATTCAACGTCGGCTTGGAACACATCAGCGCCACCTCCGATGCGGGACACCCCCTGCGGATTTACAGTCGTGCGGACCTCGAAAAGCAGGCCCGGACCCGGGCGGCAATGGCGGCGTTTGCGGTCGGGATCAACGCCGGAGCGCAGAGTTTCGCGGCCAGCCAACCCACCACGACTTACACCAGCGGCGGGTACTACGGAACGAGCCAATACAACGTCTCCAACCCTCAGGGCAGACCTTTGGGCACGGTCACAGGCAGCCAGTTCGGGAGCGTTTACGGCAACTCCACCACATTCGACCCGGCTCGCACGGTGATGGCCCAGCAGGCAATCCAGGCAAACGCGATATCCAGCGCCGGCGCAATCCAGTCGGGACTGGCCCAGAGCCTGCAGGCTGCGCGGGAAATTTTCGCTCTCAGCACCGTTTTTCCCGGTCGTTCGTATGCCGGGTTGGTGGTCATCAAAAAAGCGCGGGAGATCCACCTGCGGGTCGCCGCCGGATCCGAGATTCACTCCGCCGCGTTCACCGTGAAATGAGGGACGGGAGCCTTTGGGCTGTGCATCTTCGGGGAACGACCTTCTCAGGCGCAGGAGGAAAACCCGGCCTGGCACCGTGCCTCGCATCCACGGCGGGCCGAAAACAGCGGATTCGGGGGGGGCGCGGGGTGTTTCGGACTTCTTGATCCCCTGAAAAACCTCCCCAAACGCACCAATCGCCCTGTCCAAACGAGCGGCGTCAGATCAATGTTTCCGCTGTTTTATCACGTTGATCGGGCGCAGTGTTTCGCGATTTCTTCCATGCAACTTGAATCCCTTACCCCAGGAATGGCACTCGTCGGCGTTGACCCCGGCGCGATCGTGTCCTTGGTGGCTGTTGTCCCCCTCTCTGCGGGGACCGCCACGCTGGTCTACAAGCTGCCTGACGGAGGCCTTCGCGATCGTTTGGTGACGGAAGCTGAAGTCGCAGCTTTTTCCCAGGCGACAGTCGAGCGCCCATGGTCATTCAGCGGCAATGGCGAGAGTTTCAGGCTCGCCGTGGAAGCCAAGCGGATCGATCTCGCCTTCCTCTTTGACCCGATGATGGCCGTGCATACGGCCAATGTGCAGCCCCTGCCGCACCAGATCTCCGCCGTTTACGAATCCATGCTGCCACGGCAACCCCTCCGCTTCGTGCTCGCGGATGATCCGGGGGCGGGAAAAACCATCATGGCAGGCCTCTACATCCGCGAACTCATCATGCGCGCGGACGCCCGCCGCATCTTGATCGTTTCGCCCGGCAGCCTCTCCGAACAATGGCGGGATGAGTTGAACGAAAAGTTTGGGCTCGAGTTTCACGTGTTCTCCCGGGAACTCCAGGCGGCACACCCCAACAGCAACCCCTTCGAGAACCTCGATCAGATCATCGTTCGCCTCGACCAAATGAGCCGGAACGAAGAACTCCAGGACCAAGTCTGTGCCGAGTCGTGGGACTTGGTGGTGTTTGACGAAGCCCACAAGTTATCCGCCCATTTCTCCGGCTCGGAAATGAAACGCACCGGCCGATACAAGTTCGCCGAACGCATCGGGGGCCACACCCGGCATTTCCTGCTGATGACGGCGACGCCACACAACGGGAAAGAGGAGGATTTCCAGCTGTTTCTTGCCCTGCTCGATTCGGATCGTTTCTACGGCAAATTCCGGGATGGCGCGCACAAGGTCGATTGCAGCGATCTGATGCGCCGGATGGTGAAGGAGGATCTGGTCAAGTTCGATGGCGCCCCGCTCTTCCCCGAGCGCCGCGCCTACACGGTCAACTACACGCTCTCGCCCATGGAGGCCGCCCTCTACCACGGGGTCACCGACTACGTGAAAACCGAGATGGGCAAAGCGGAGCAACTCGAGGGCGGCCGCAAAGGCTCGGTGGGTTTTGCGCTCACGGCGCTCCAGCGCCGTCTTGCATCGAGCCCCGAAGCCATTTTCCAGTCCCTTCAACGGCGCCGGGACCGCCTCCAGAACAAGCTCCGCGAAGCGCAGCTCGGCGAGCGTGGCCGGGCTTTTTCAGATGTCCTTCTGAGCCCCCCTGAGTCGGAAGTTCCCGAGGACGAAGACGATCTCAACGCCGACGAACAGGAACAACTCGAGGAGACATTGGTGGATCAAGCCACCGCGGCTCAGACCATCGCGGAACTCGAAGGTGAAATCCTTCTCCTAGGCAAATTGGTCGCGCAGGCGCGCGAACTCGTTGCATCCAAACAAGACCGCAAATGGGATGAACTCTCGCGCATCTTGCAACACGACGACCCCCAAACCCGGGACAAGGATGGGCGTCTGCGCAAATTCATCGTGTTCACCGAGCACCGCGACACCCTCAACTATCTCCGGGACCAAATCAGCGGCGTGCTGGGCAACCCCAACGCGGTCGTGACCATCCACGGCGGGACCCATCGCGATGAACGCAAAAAAGCGCAGGAACTCTTCCGGTCCGACATCGACGTGCGCGTTTTGATCGCCACGGACGCGGCGGGCGAAGGCGTCAACCTCCAGAACGCCAATCTCATGGTCAACTACGACCTCCCGTGGAACCCCAACCGACTCGAGCAACGCTTCGGGCGGATTCACCGCATCGGCCAGCAGGAGGTCTGTCACCTGTGGAACCTCGTCGCCAAAGAAACCCGGGAGGGCGAGGTCTATCATCGGCTCCTCAAAAAAATCGAGATCGAGAGCGCCGCCCTCAAAGGTCGCGTTTTCGACATTCTGGGCGAGGTGTTCGAAGACACCAACCTCAAGCAACTCCTCATCGAGGCCATTTGCTACGGCGACCGCCCGGATGTGCGCACCAAACTCTGGCAAAAGGTGGATCACGCGCTGGATCACACCCACCTGCTCGACCTCATGAACCGCAACGCCCTGGCTCAGGAATCCATGAGCCCGGAGCGTTTGTTTGCCGTCCGTGAGGAAATGGAAAAAGCGGAGGCCCGTCGTTTGCAGCCGTATTTCATCCGCTCCTTTTTCAGAAAGGCGTTCGATGCCGTGGGCGGAAGCATCTACCCAAGGGAAGATGGCCGCTGGGAAATCACGTTCGTGCCCGCCATCCTGCGCGAGAGGGATCGCATGATCACGGGACGCAACCGCCGCGACCACGCGCCCGTTCTCAAACGTTACGAACGCGTCTGTTTCAGCAAGGATGCGCTCCGTTCACAGACGGCGCCCCAAGCGGCTCAAGCCGTCATGCTGCACCCCGGACATCCCCTGATGCTGGCGCTCAGCGATGTCATCCTGGAAAAACACGCCCACATCCTGCGCCAAGGCGCTGTGTTGGTGGATCCCTCCGATGACGGCCGGGAATGCTCCCTTCTTTTCCTGCTCACCCATGAGGTGAAATCCGGAGACGGCCACGTGCTTTCCAAACGGATGCAGTTTATCCGGGTGCGCCCGGATGGTTCGACGAGCTTCGCTGGCTGGGCGCCGCACCTGGATCTGGAGCATCTCAGCGACGCGGATCGCCCCTTGGCCGACCCACTTCTCCAGGCGGACTGGCTCAAAACCAATCTGGAGCAAAAGGCCATGAGCTACGCGGCAGACTCGCTGGTTCCGGAGCACTTCCGGGAAGTGGCTGGTCGCAGAATCGCCCATGTCGACAAGACCATGGAGGCCGTCCATGACCGGCTCACCAAGGAAATCAACCATTGGACCGACCGCTTCCTCAAACTGACCGAGGATCGTGAAGCCGGCAAAGACGTCCGTCTCAACCTTGAAAACACCCGGCGCACGCTCAACGACCTGGAGACGCGTCTGGAGACGCGCAAACGGGAGCTGAACTCGATGCGCCATGTCACCTCGGCTCCTCCATTGGTGCTCAGTGGGGCGTTTGTGATTCCCGCGGGCCTGCTGCGCGAGTTGCGGGGGGAAACCCCGCCCGCAACCTTTTGCGTCGATGCAGCCGCGCGAAGCCGCATCGAGCGCCTCGCGATGGAAGCCGTCCGCCGGGCCGAGGAAGCCATGGGGCACCGAGTCGTCGATGTCTCCGCCCAGAAATGCGGTTGGGACATGACCGCCTATCCGCCTCCGCGCGATGGAAAGCTGCCCCCCGAGCGCCACATCGAAGTGAAAGGCCGGGCCAAGGGGGCCGACACCCTCACCGTGACCCGAAACGAGATCCTTTACGCCCTGAATCAGGCCGACAAATTCCTGCTCGCCATCGTGCTCGTCGACGAGACGGGCAACGTCGACGGCCCGCACTACGTCCAAAACCCCTTCGACACGGAGCCCGGTTGGGGTGTCACCTCGCAGAACTTCGATCTCTCTGCTCTCCTTGAGAGAGCCACGCGCCCATGATCGCCTCCCTCCACATTCAAAACTTCAAGAGCCTCCGCGATGTGCATCTCGCACTGGGACCGCTCAATTTTGTGATCGGAACCAATGCCAGCGGTAAGTCGAACCTCTTTGATGCCCTTCGAGTCCTTCAGGGCGTTGGATACGGCTTCACCATTGGCGAGGTGCTGGACGGAAAACCCAAAAGCGCTACGAGCGAGGTGTGGGAGGCTATTCGGGGCGGCAGCGCCAAGGCCACCTTTGCTGGGGCGTCCCAGGAACCGGTTTCCTTCCAAGTGAAACTCAACGGCGCAGATGGAATTGCGGAGTATGGCCTGAGTTTCGACGCGAACACCCAGCGTCTTCTCAATGAATGGTTGACCATCGAAAAGAGAAGCGTCTTCGACTCGAGGGAGATCGAGCAGGACTCAACCGCGCCTGTTTTCAAGGCTCGCTATTCCAAAGGCAAAAAAGGCCAGCCACCGATCCGTCAGTTTGCGGCGAATCGCACGGTTCTTGGCCAGATCGCCCACGGCAATGGCGGGAAATATCTCACTCAACACGTCGATGCAGCACAGGCCGTCTGCGTTGCCCTCGCCAACATGCAGCGGATCGATCCCGCCCCGGCCATCCTGAGATCGTATTCCCAAGCCCAACAGATCTCGCGCATGGGTGAGCGGGGCGAAAACTTTGCCGCCCTCGTGCACACGATCTGCCAGAGGCCGAAACTCAAGGATGCTTACCTTTCCTGGCTCCGACACCTTCGCCCGGATGAAATTCGAGATGTGGGCATCCTCAAGGGCGCGGTCGGGGAGCCCCTTTTTTCACTCACCGAAACCAGCGGAGCCGTGTTTCCCGCACCGGTTCTCAGCGATGGCACCTTGCGTTTTGCGGCCATCGTGGCGGCCTTTCTCCAGCCAGATATGCCGGCGCTGCTCAAGATCGAGGAAATCGAAAACGGGATCCACGCCAGCCGAATGCGTTTGCTGGTCGAGTTGCTTCGCAGTTGCACATCCGCAGGAACCACCCAGGTCATCGCGACCACCCATTCCCCGATTGTCCTCGCGTGGCTTCAGGAGTCCGAATACGCCCACACGCTCTTTTGCAAAAGGGACGAGGAAACCGGAGAGTCGCGAATCCTGCCGATAACCCAGATCCCGCGCTTCACCGAACTGGTTAAAAAACAGCCCATCGGAGATCTTTTTTCAGAGGGCTGGATGGAAGCCGCGCTATGAGTTTCAAGGTCCTTGTCATCCCGGAAGACCCGACCTTCAACGGCTACATACTCAAGCCGCTGGTCGAGGCCATCTTGGCGGAGGCCGACAAACCCCAAGCGAAGGTCACGATCCTCACCAACCCAAGGATTGGCGGCTTCGATCAAGCCATGCGGTCCATCCGTGACGGTCTGCCAGACAGATACGGCCACTGGGATCTCTGGATTTTTATGCCGGACGCGGATCGCGCTTCGGAAGAGGCCATGCGTGCACTCGAAGGGGAAATGCACGCCAGAGGAATCCGCCTGCTCTGCTGTCCAGCCCAACCGGAGGTGGAGATCTACTGCTGCGCGGCCTATCGCACCGAGCTCGGCGCAGAATGGAAAACCGTACGTTCCTCAGCGCGAATGAAAGAGGATTATTTCCAACCCCTCCTCGGCAAACACGGTTCCGTCCAAAGAGCAGGCGGTGGCCGTGACACCCTCGTCACGAGGGCTCTCTCAAAGATGTCCGCCCTGTTTCAGATCTGCCCGGAACTCAAGGATCTGCGGGACCGCGTTCGACAGATTACCTCGTAGCCGTCTCCTCCCATGTCCGACCACCCCGTCATCTCCCGGAAAAAGCTCATCCAGGTCGCCCTCCCGCTCAATGCGCGTCAACACGGCCACGGACCCGGTGAGGATCTGGGCAGAGATGGAATCCTCCTCTTTGCCGCCCTCAACCTTGCCGCCCTCAAAAAAAGAAACGCCTCCCGGTTTTCACCAAGGAGGCGTCGGGCCAGTGCTGCTCACACTGGCGGGGTTGATGGTGGAAATCTCTTCCATGGCCCCCGGTCTTGTCAATTACCAGAATTTGAAAACCTCGCTGCATGAGCAGGGTCATCGCCTACATCGACGGATTCAACCTCTACTTCGGCCTGCGAAACGCCGGCTGGAAGCGGTATTACTGGTTGAATCTCATGGCGTTGGTCCAGGCACTCCTCAAGGAAGGACAAACGGTCTCGGCGGTGCATTACTTCACCGCCCGGATACGCCCGATCCGCGGAAACGAGGCCGATATGCAGCGGCAGTCCCTCTACCTGGACGCGTTGGCGACCATTCCCAAACTCACCATCCACCAAGGTCATTACCTGCCGAAAAAACACAAATGCCGGGTATGTCAGGCTGAATGGGTTGGGTATGAGGAGAAAATGACCGACGTGAACATTGCAGTCCAAATGGTTTCAGATGCCTTCGATGACCTCTTTGATTGTGCTCTCCTTCTCTCCGCAGACAGCGATCTCACCACTCCCGTGCAAAAAGTTCGCGAACGCTTCCCTCAAAAGAGAGTGATCGTGGCTCAACCCCCCGGCCGGAACTCGCATCAACTCACAGCCGCTGCATCTGCTCACTTCACTATCGGCGAGGCAAAACTCAGACACAGCCAACTCGCCGACTCCATTGTCACTGCGAACGGCTATGTACTCACTCGGCCGGAACGCTGGAAATAACTCTCGCCCATGTCCGACCACCCCGTCATCTCCCCCAAAAAGCTCATCGAGGTCGCCCTCCCGCTCGATGCCATCAACGCCGCCTGTGCCCGGGAGAAATCCATCCGCCACGGGCATCCCAGCACCCTCCATCTCTGGTGGGCTCGGCGGCCTCTGGCCGCGGCGCGTTCGGTCATCTTTGCGCAGTTGGTCAATGATCCCGCCAGTTTGTGGGAAGCCCAGCATCCCGGAGAAAAACCGTCTTCCCAACAACGCTCCGCCTTCACCAAACGCCGCAAGGAACTCTTCAACCTCATCGAAGAACTCGTCCTTTGGGAAAACACCACCAACGAGGCCGTGCTGGAGCGGGCACGGGCGGAGATCCGCCGTTCGTGGAAGGAAGTCTGCGCCCTCAACGCCAGCCATCCCGACGCCGCCACGTTGTTCCAGCCCGACGCAATGCCCGGCTTGCACGATCCCTTTGCCGGCGGCGGGGCCATTCCCTTGGAAGCCCAACGCCTCGGACTGGACGCCTATGCCTCCGATCTGAACCCCGTGGCGGTCTTGATCAACAAGGCGATGATCGAGATTCCGCCCAAGTTCGCTGGCAAACCGCCTGTGAGTGCGGCGTTGGCGCAGGGCAAGGCGGGCGATGCGTTCGCCAAGCTGCGGGCCACCACCAAGAACGAGCAAAAATGGACGGGCGCGCAGGGGCTGGCCGAGGATGTCCGCCATTACGGGGCGTGGATGCGGGAGCAAGCCCGGCAGCGCATCGGCCACTTGTATCCGCAGGTGGAGATCACGCCCGAACTCGCCCAAGACCGGCCCGATTTGCAGCCGCTGCTCGGGCAGAAACTCACGGTCATTGCGTGGTTGTGGGCGCGGACCGTGCACAGTCCCAACCCGGCCTATTCCCATGTCGCCGTCCCGCTGGCGTCCACCTTTGTGCTCTCCAGCAAGGACAAGAAGGAAGCCTATGTCCACCCCGTCGTTGAGGGCGACCGTTACCGTTTCACCGTCCGCATGGGGAAACCTACTGAGGAGGCACTCAGCGGAACCAAACTTTCCCGGGGCGCGAATTTCCGGTGCATTCTTTCGGACGCTGCGATTGAGCCTGCCTACATCAAGACAAAGGGAATCGCCAAGGAGATGGGCGCGAGGCTCATGGCGATTGTGGCCGAAGGAGAGCGCGGGCGCGTCTACCTTTCGCCTACTGCGGAAATGGAGGAAGTGGCGTTGACAGCCCGCCCGTCATGGGCACCTGAGCTATCGTTGCCTGATGACGCACGAAACTTTTGGACGATCAACTACGGCCTCACCACCTACGGCGACCTGTTCACGCCGCGGCAGATGGTGGCGTTGACGACGTTCAGCGATTTGGTGGGCGAAGTGCGGGGCCAGATTGAAGCGGACGCCCTCGCCTGCGGTTGGTCTGCGGACCCCGCGGGTCTCGACGCAGGCGGTTCCGGCGGAAAAGCCTATGCCGAGGCCGTGAGCGTGTATCTGGCGTTTTTAATCAGCCAAGTTGCGAATCATTGCTCCAGTATTTGTGGATGGAACCACCCGAATACGCAGATGCGGAGCGTGTTCTCAAGGCAGGCTATTCCGATGGTTTGGGACTTCGCTGAGGTGAACGTTTTCAGCAAATCCTCCGGCAGCTACCTCAACCTTTTCGAAAGACAAATTAAGGGAATGGGGGCCCTGGGTTTTGGGGATTGGGGAACTGTCGTTCAAAGCGATGCTCAAAGTCAGGAGATCTCAACGTTAAAAACCATCTCCACAGACCCGCCGTATTACGACAACATCGGCTACGCGGATCTGTCGGACTTCTTCTATGTCTGGCTAAGAAAGGCGTTGCGGGAAACCTTCCCGCAACTGCTGGCCACGATGGCCGTTCCCAAAGCCGAGGAACTCGTGGCAACGCCATACCGCCACGGCAGCAAGGAAAAGGCGGAGCACTTCTTTCTCAATGGCATGACGGACGCTATGCGCAGCCTTTCCCGGCAGGCGCATCCCGCTGGACCGATCACCATCTATTACGCCTTCAAACAGTCAGACACTGCGGCTGATACAGGCACGTCCTCCACGGGCTGGGAGACCTTTTTGGAGGCGGTTCATAAAGCTGAATTGCAACTATTGGGCACTTGGCCCATGCGGACAGAAAAGGAAGGAAGAACCATTGGCAATGGCAGTAACGCCCTCGCCTCCAGCGTGGTGTTAGTCTGCCGGAAACGCCCGGCGGATGCGCCCAGCATCTCGCGCCGGGAGTTTCTGCGGGAACTCCAGGCGGTGCTGCCCCAGGCC
>JBEIUI010000039.1:0-24941 GCA_040374425.1 Verrucomicrobiia bacterium
GTGGTGTTGATATTGGAACCGATCTTTGAGGCCGATTTCCATGAGTGCTCTCATGGATTTCGCCCGGGTCGCAAAGCGCATGACGCGCTGGAAGCGATCCGGGAGAACCTCAAAGCGGGACGAACGGAAATCTATGACGCGGACCTGAAAGGTTACTTTGACAGCATACCGCACGACAAGCTGATGGCCTGTGTGCGGATGTGGGTGAGCGATGGTCGCGTTCTGGAGCTGATCCGCGGCTGGCTGCGCGCTCCTGTGATTGAAGAAGATGAAACGGGAGGGCGTCGACCGCCGCAGAAGACGGAGAAGGGGACGCCGCAAGGGGGAGTGATCTCGCCCTTGCGGGCGAACATCTACCTGCACTGGATGGACGTGATGTTCCACCGCGCGAACGGGCCGGCCCACTGGGCCAACGCCCGGCTGGTGCGGTATGCGGACGACTTCGTGGTGATGGCGCGTTATCAAGGAGCCCGCATCGAGGAATGGCTCACGGGCCATTTGGAAGAGTGGCTTGGGCTGACGATCAATCGGGAGAAAACCTCGGTGGTGCGCTTGCACCGAAGCGAGAGTCTGGACTTCCTTGGGTTCACGTTCCGGTTCGACCGCGACCTGCGTGGTCGATGCCACCGTTACCTGAACGTGCAGCCCTCAAAGAAGTCTGTTGCGAAGGCACGCGAGGCGATCCGGGATAAAACCGGTCCGCAGATGTGCTTCAAACCGAGCCCAGAGATCGTTGAGGACCTCAACACCTTCCTGCGAGGGTGGTGCGGCTACTTCAAATACGGCTATCCCCGGAAGGCGTTCCGCGATCTCGGGCACTATGCCCGGGGGCGAATGATCACGCACCTCAACCGGCGCAGTCAGCGCAAATACCATCGACCCAAAGGCATGAGCCACTACCAGTATCTCCAACACCTCGGCCTGCTTTGCCCCTGAGAAATGTTCACAGGAGAGCCGGATGCGGGAAATCTGCAAGTCCGGTTCGATGAGGGGGAGTGGCAGGTCCGCGTCCAACGCCCCTGCCGCTCTCTACTCTACCGTTCTCTACCGGTTACAAAAAACCCTAGGGTCGTGGACTCGCTCAGAACTCTATTCACTTTTCCGTTGCGTCAGCTCTGGCCCCAGAAGACGCACGGGAGGCAGAACAATCCGGCCAAGACAGCGGCGGTAATCAGCAGGCGCATGGGCGTTTATGCCCGCGGATGGGCCTGATCGTAGGCGGTCTTGAGTCGTTCCACGGTGACATGGGTATAGATCTGGGTCGTGGAAAGGCTTGCGTGCCCTAGGAGCGATTGGACGCTGCGCAGATCCGCTCCGGCGTCCAGCAGATGGGTGGCGAAGCTGTGGCGCAGTTTGTGTGGGCTCACGTTGAGGGCGATGGTGGTGTGATGAAGGTAACGTTTGAGCAGGAGCCACACCGAACGGGCACTGAGCCGTTTGCGCAGTTTGCTCAGGAAAAGGGGGCCCGCGTTGACGCCCGCCGCGGAGCGGTACTTGCTGATGGCTTCCAGGGCCGGGCTGCCTACGGGCACGATGCGTTCCTTGCGGCCTTTGCCCAAGACCCGCACGGATTCGGTGTAGGGATCGACGTGTTCGACGTTGAGCCCGACCAGTTCGGAAAGACGCAGCCCGCTGCTGTAGAAGAGTTCCATGATCGCCACGTCTCGCGTGGGCATCCAGACCGGGGCACGGTCGCTTTTTTCGACGCGCAACGGTGCGGAGAGCAGTTCGTCCATCTGCTTGGTGGTGAGCACCACGGGCAGCTTCTTTTCGAGCTTGGGCAGCTGCACTTCCTTGAGCGGGTTGACGGCCAGGCCGTGTCGTTCAGTGAGGAACTTGAAGAACGTCCGTAGCGCAGCGAAATGCAGGCGGATCGTGGCACGCGCCACGTTGCGTTTGCCTAGGGCGAAGAGGTAACGCCGGAAATGGTCGGCTGTGACTTGGGGCCAGGGAGGCAGCTGAGGTTGTTTCTGGAATTCCGCCAGGGCATGCCGGTAGTTGACCAGGGTGCGGGGCGAAACCAAGCGTTCGAACTCCAGCCAGTGGAAGAAGGAATCGGCGAACCGGTCGCGAGAAGGCCTTTTCAAAGCGGGGAAACGCTACCGAGCGCGGCTCGCCGTGGCAAGACCCAGGCCGAGCCGCAGGGGGGGCGTGGCCCCGTCGACACGCTCCGTTCTCCCACTCACCCCTGATCCCTTTTACGGCTACTTCCTGCCAGGCAACGGAGAGAGCTCCGCGGGTTGGCCGGTGCTGCCGACTTCGCCGGTGCGGCTGGTGCCCCGCGTGAAAGACAGGGTGGCCGAACGTTGTTCAACCTTGTCGGGCGACTCCGCGACGATCGGGATCACGAAATCCCCGTCCGGCAGTGTGAAATGGTATCGGAACGTGCCGTCGGGATTGAGGGTGATCTGTTTGCCTTCCACCCAGACTTTGGCGTCGGGATGGGTGCCGCCGTAGAAGATGATCTCGGCGTTGACATGCATAAAGAACCCGCGTTCGCGGCGGATGCTGAAGGGCTGGGCGCTCCAGCTTGAGCCCCAGCTGGTGACGCCACTGGAGAGCACCCCGCTGAAGAGGCTCGAAGTGGAGGGCGCCATCCATTCGTAGGAACGGGCGGAGAGTTCGCTGGCGCTTTCGCTCTGGAGTTTCTCGAGGAGTTGTTTGCGCAGGAGCTGGTCGATCTCCTCCGAGCCGAGGCCGATCCGGTCGGTGAGGCTGGTGCCCAGAAGCGCCGCCAGCAAAGCCCGCTGGGTCTCGGTCCACGTCGGGGCTTTCCCCGGGGAGAACGCAATCTCGCGGCCTTCGCCGGTGATGCGTGAGACGGCCTGCAGAAGGGATTCTCCCTCGCGCATGTGCTCGGCCACGAGCTCCAGCAGACGCTCAAAAGCCAGGTGGGCCGGCACGGTTGCAAAATGCGTGGCGCCGTCTTCGGCCAACGCGTCGGGCGGGGTTCTGGTCGGAGCCGAGGAAACAATGCCGCACCAAGCGCCGGTGGGATCAAAGTAACCGATCTCAGCCGAGTACTCGGTGTCGGGATGATTCACTGGCACATACCAGTTGCGGGCCTCGGGTTTGATTTCCACCGTGGATTCCTCCGGGCCGCGCACGGCGCGGATTTTGAGGAAAAACTGGGCGACGTGGTAGCGATGAACGGCGGCCGGGTAGAGCGCCCAATTGAAATCCCAGTATGTGAAGAGCCAGCGCGGATCGCGTGCGACGAGAAAGAGAGAGTTTTCTTCGTAAGAAGTGGGTAGCGTGCCCAAGTCCTCGTATTCCGGCGCGGGTGGAGCCGGCGTGTGTTCCTGGGGCGGGGTCAGCTCGAACTTGTGGATCTCGGGTTCGACGGGGCGACCTATCACCGGATCCGGCGAAAGAGAAAAAGCTGCCGCCTTTTTTTCTTTCTCTTTCGTGCGCGGAACGGAGGAAGAAGCAGGTTGATCGCCGGAATTTTTACCCATAATGAATCGAGATTAACTGCAGCCTGACGGACCCGGGGAAGACAGCGGCGACGATTAGAACCGGGGTGCTGGTGCGTCAACCAATTTTTAACAATCCAACTCTCCGGTTTACAAATTCAGGGCGTTCCCCGATCCATTCGCGTCACAAAATTGTAAAACCCCCCATTTTCATGCTCACTAAGCGCGTCATCCCCTGTCTCGATGTTCACGACGGAAAAGTCACCCGCGGGGTCCAGTTCGGCCGTGCGGAAGATGGCGGGCTGCGCAACGTGGGGGATCCGGTGGAGTTGGCCGTGCGCTACAACGAGCAGGGGGCCGATGAGATGGTGTTTTTCGACATCACCGCCAGCGCGCACGGGCGGGGCACGATGATTGAGGTGATCAAACGCACGGCGGAGCGTTGTTTCATGCCGCTCACCGTCGGCGGCGGCATCCGGTCCACCGAGGACATGCACGCCATGCTCCACGCCGGTGCGGACAAGATCAGCATCAACTCCAGCGCGCTCAGTCAGCCGGATCTGATCACGGCCGGGGCGGGCCGTTTCGGTAGCCAGTGTATTGTGGTGTCCATCGACGCCAAGAAGGTGGCCCCGGACCGCTGGGAAGTGTTCAGCCACGGGGGGCGGAAATCGACGGGGTTGGACGCGGTGGAATGGGCGATGCGGGCGTATGAACTCGGAGCGGGCGAGATCGTGCTCAACTCGATCGATGCTGACGGGACGAAGGCGGGCTACGACCTTGTGATCACGCGGCGCATCAGCGAGCAGGTAGGGGTGCCGGTGGTGGCCAGTGGGGGAGCCGGTAAATTGGAGCACATCGGGCAGGTGCTTCTGGAGGGGAAAGCCGATGCGGTGTTGGCTGCCAGCATTTTCCACTTCGGCGAGTACACCGTGGGCGACGTGAAAAGTTACCTCGCCGGGTGTCGGCTGCCCGTCCGGCTCTAGCCCGGGTTCCGCCGTTCGGGCGGGAGACCTGTGGTCTCGCACGCGCCGCAGTGAGCCCTCCGGGAAGCCGCAAGTGGAGGAGGAACTGCAAGAGCCGCAAAGGCGAGAGCAGTTCAGGGATTTTATGAGCTCTTTGAGCTCCTGCAGTTTTGCCTCCGTCCTTGAGCTGCGGAGAGTAGGGGAGCCGGGGGACTACTTTTCTTCCTCGACCGCGTTGGTAAGACCTCCGATGCCCTCGATGTCGATCGTCACGACGTCCCCGGGCTGCAGCCAGCGGGGCCCGGGTTTGGCCGCCATCCCAACGCCGCTCGGTGTGCCGGTCAGGATAACCGTGCCGGGTGTGAGCGTGGTGCTGCCACTCAGGTAGGAGATAATCGTCGCCACGTCGAAGGCCATGTCGCTGGTGTGGGAGTCTTGCACGGTCTCGCCGTGGAGTTCCGTGCGGATCCGCATTGCGTTGGGATTGGGGATTTCCTCGGCGGTCACCAGGCGCGGCCCGAGCGGGGCGAAAGTGTCGAAGAACTTGCCCCGGCACCATTGGCCGCCCCCAAGCCAGATCTGATGATCCCGGGCGGATACATCGTTTGCGCAGGTGTATCCGAGCACATAATCCAGCGCATGTTCCCGGGACACGTTTTTGAAGGGTTTGCCGATCACCACCGCCAGTTCGCATTCGTAGTCCACCTCGTCGCTGCGCAGATGCCGCGGCAGTTGGATCGGTTGGTTGGGATGTGGGAAGGGTGTTAATTCCTTTGACGAAGAGCACGGGGCGCTCGGGAAGTTTCGCTCCGGTTTCCTCGGCGTGTTTGCGGTAGTTGAGGCCAATGCAGAGAATCTGGGTGGGGCGACCACGGGGGCAAGCAGTTCGAAGATTTGGGCCGGTTCGCCGGTGACATTGAACGCGCCGTAAATGTCGCCTTCGATACGCAGCACGCTGCCGTCGGGCGTTTCGCTGGCGAACTGGGTGCGGCCGTGGGAGTCGAGGTAGCGGAGAATTTTCATCGGACGAAGACGCGGGTTGTTAGGAGGGCGTCTGCCAGGCGCTGCCTCCGGGATAGGTGTAAGCGGCGAGCGACTCGGGTTTCATGCGGATGCTGGTCCCCGGCGCCGTGGGCGCCAGATACCGCGCCCCGGACCACGCACGCGTCGAGGAAATGTTCGTGCAGATGATCCACGAACTCGGTGATCCGGCCCTCGAGCGAGCCGCTCACGCAGATGTAGTCGAAGATGGACTCGTGCTGCACGGATTCGCAGAGGCCCACGCCCCCGGCGTGCGGGCACACGGGCACGCCGAACTTGGCCGCCAAAAGCAGTACCGCGACGACTTCGTTGACGCCGCCCAGCCGGCAGGAGTCGATCTGGCAGTAGGCGATCGCACCGGCTTGGAGAAGCTGCTATGCCGGTGATTTTGCCGTGGTGTTTCTGGTGTGGGAAGGAATGGGAGGGTTCTGTGGGGGTTATTTGCCGGCACTCCAGCCGCCGTCGATCATCTGGCAGCTGCCGGTGACCATCGCGCTTTCATCAGCGGCCAGGTAGACTGCGGCGGCTGCGACTTCCTCTGGGCGGGCCATCCGGCCGTTGAGCTGGGTGGAGGCCATTTCGCGGTAGGCGGCCTGTGGGTCCGGGTAGGATGCAATGCGGGCTTGGACAAAGGGGGTCTCGACCCGGCCCGGGCAGAGGGCGTTGAAGCGCACGCCGGTGTGCGAATGATCCATGGTGAGCGCCCGGGTGAGCCCGACGACCGCGTGTTTGCTCACGGTGTAAGCCAGCCGGTCGCGGATGCCGACCACGCCGCCGATGGACGCCAGCATGATCACGCTGCCCGAGCCCCGGGCGAGCATGCCCGGGACGAACGCTTTGCACAGGTTGAACGGGCCGCGGACGTTGACTGCGTGCATCCGGTCGAGGTCCTCGGCGTTGGTGGAAAGCAGGTTGCCCACGTGCCCGATCCCCGCGTTGTTCACCAGCACGTCCAGCTCGGAGACCTCCGTTGCCAGCGCTTGCGCGGCGACCGGGTCGCTTACGTCCAGCGCCGCAAAACGCGCCTTACCCCCCGTCGCACAGATCGCCGCCACGGTGGCTTCGCCTGATTCCGGATCCCGGTCCGCCACCCAGACAGTGGCACCTTGCCGGGCAAAGACTTCCGCGATGGCGCGGCCGATTCCGGAGCCGGCGCCGGTGATGAGAGCTGTTTTATGATCGAGTCGGAACATAGGTATGAGTGGAGGAGAAACGGACGGTGTGCCTGGATTTTGAGTGGATGGATTTATTCTGGAATGGGCCAGTCGGTAGGGTCGGCGTTTTCCGGCCGGCCGATTTCGTTGCGGGCGTTTTTGAGGTGCGCGGTCATGCTCCGGGCTGCGGCGTCGGCGTCCCGGCGCAGAATGGCGTCGAGGATGTCCTGGTGCGCCTGAACCGGCTGTGCCTGGGCCATGGTGCGGAAACCTTTGGCGTGGGCGGTGGCGAGCAGTTCGGCGAGAGATTCGATGACCAGCAGCAGGATTCGGTTACCCGAGGCCTCGGCGAGGGTGTGATGGAAATCCAGGTCGGCCTGCACGGCGGCTTCGAGGGTCTGTGCATCGCGCAGCCGTTGCTGGGCAGATTGGAGTGAAGCGAGTTGTCCCGGGGAAGCGCGTTGGGTGGCCAAACGGGTGGCGTGGGGCTCAATCATGAGCCGCAGTTCAAAGAGTTGATCAAGGCGGGCGGACTCCTCGGGCACCGTGAGGTGGAGTGCGGCGGTGAGGGGTTTGTGGAGTTGATGGACGATCCGTGTGTTGTGGCCCTGGCGGATCTCGACAAGGCCTTGGAGCTCGAGGCGTTTGATGGCCTCGCGGAGCACGTTGCGGCTGACGCCGAGTTGAGCGGCCAGGTCGCGTTCGGCCAGGAGGGTGCCGCGGGCGGTGGTATCTTTCTTGAGGAGAGAAGCGGCGAGTTGATCGCAGACCTGCTGGACGAGGGACGGGGCCTTTTGGACGGGGACAACGGGTCTGGGGCTCACGGGGGTGGGATGGTATGACCAGTTGTCGTTTAGGGTCAAATCTCTAAATGGAAACAAATGCCTGTGCCACGCCGCCCTGTTTGAGCCCCGTTCGCCGGGCGCGCTCCCCTCTTGCCCGGGAGTCCGACACGGTCGGCGTCGATCCGGCAGCCGGGCTGGGGGTTTGGAGACAGAGCGGTTCCCGCACCTGCATGGCGTCCCTCAAAACAGAGGCGCGCTTTGTGGGGGCGGTTGGGGAGGAATCCGCTGCGCACACTCGTTTAACGAACAAAAAAGGGACAGGGCGTTGAGCCCTGTCCCTTGAATTTGCTACCTTGAATTTGCTGGCCCGGTTGTGCCGGGCGGCTTTCGTTTATTTCTGTTCGTCGAGGCGGACGACTTTGTAGCCGCCAATCGCCTTGAAGAAGATCATCAGCAGCAGGTAGATGCCCGCCATTGAAGCCGGAATCACGGAGTCCGCTTTGAGTGTGTTGCGGTCCCCTGCCTGGTCGGCTACGACGATGGATTCCTGCTCGGGGGTGCGAGGCTTGGCGGCTTTGGCTTCTGCGAGCTTTTTGCCGTCGATGGCTTGGATGCCGGAGAAGATCAGGAAATCGGAGGGTTTCTCGGATTTGACCTGCTCATAGAGAGCCGGGTTGGTCTTCTTGAGTTCTTCTGCGGCGAACCTGTCCTTGCCGTAACCCAGGCCGGGGCCGCCGATAAGGCCGGCCGAGAGCATGCCGATGCCGCCCATGATGGAGATGGCGACGGCGCCCGTGCGGGGGAAACGATCCGAGACCACGGCGAGCATGGTGGGCCAGAAGAAGGTTTTCCCGAACGCATAGATGCCCAAGGCGATGAGCGCCATGGCGAACGTCTGCATCGTGCTGGCCATTTGCAGACCGATCACGGCGAGGGCAGAACACACGAAGAGAAGTCCCACCGGAGAAAGCTTGAGGGTGCGCTCAATGAAGTGCGCGCAGAACCGCAGGCCGAACATGATGGAAGAGGTCCAGATGAAGAGGAACTTGCCTTTTTCGGAATCGAAGAGGCTTCCGGTAATGTTCTGGATCCAGCCGTCGGTGCCGAGCTCCACGGCGCCCACCAAGGCATGCGTGACAAAAAGCACAAAGAGCAGGAAGGAACCGAACGAGAAGCGGGTGATTACACCCACCACCAGCAAAAGACCGCCGGCGATGACGTAGGCGATGGTTTGGGTGAGGCCCAGGTTTTGGGCAAAGAAAAGCGAGAGCAGGTAACAGATCACCACCGCGCCGATCAGCCCGACGTCTTTGAACATTTCACCGAGGCTGGAGCCCTTGGCCGAGGCCTCGGACTTGGGCATTTTCTGGCCGAGGAACATCAACCCGTAGGCGGCCGTGGGGATCAGATAGAGGGCGAGCTGGATTTTCCAGTCCACCTTGAACTTGTCGTCCAGAATCCAGCCGGCGACGGTGCCCAGCACCATGCCTGCGGGCCAGGAGGCGTGCAGGATGTTGAGGTAATGGGTGCGGTTGTGGGGGAAAAGAGTGGCCACCAGCGGATTCGCCACCGCCTCGAGGGTGCCGTTGGCGAAGGCGAAGATGAACATCCCGATCGTCAGCATCTTATACGCGTTGTCGGGAGTGGTTGCTCCGAAGGTGACAAAGGCGGAGATGACGTGGCAGGCGAAGGCCGCGAGCACCAGTTTGCCGTAGCCAATCTTGTCGGCGACGATGCCGCCGAGGATGATGCCAAAGCAGAAGCCGGTGAACCCGGCACCGCCGATGGCCCCGAGCTGGGTGGCGGTGAAGCCAAACTCTGCAGCCCAATTGTCGAAGATTCCGCCGCGAACCGCAAAGCCCACGCCTGCTGCGAGAATGGCCATGAATCCGGCCCAAAGAAGGCGTTTGGAATTGGAGGCGATCCCGGAGCTGGAAGCGCCTGAGGAGTGATCTAGTGTGTCGTGCATTTTAACTCGTGTTGGTTTGTTGCTGGTCTGGTTTCTGGGTTGCGGGGGCTGCCTCGGAGGGCCTCACTTACCCGGCGATCCTTCGATCGACAGATAAGAAACGTCGTTTCCCTTCATTCCTTAGGACTGCATTCCGGGCTGCTGAATCCAGCCACAGCCGCCCGGGACCCAGGACGGACCGTATCTGCCGGACTCTGGAATGTCTGCGGGCGCAGGTCGAAGGCAGCTGGCTCTTGCATGGAATCGAACGCGGTTAGGGGAGGGAGTCGCATTCCACCGTTCCAATGAAATGAGCGCGACATGACAACGGGCGGCTCCAAACGTGTCAAGGTCGATCCTTGGTCGGCGGGGCTTTCCGACTTGGGGCCCACGCGCCTCTGACTTTGGGGCCCGCAGACAAAGCCGCAAAGGGTGCCGCAGAGCGTTCCCTGACAGCCTGCGGGGTCTGTGCGCAGCCCATCGCCGCTTCAGAACCGCACTTGATCTTCTTTCGGGGTGCGCTTCCCGGCCGCGAACGGATCGCGCTCGGGGTGAATAGGCGCTTGATATCGCGTTCTTGGGCCGCGTCATGAGCCCTTTGGTTTGTGCTGGTAGGTAGCGTTCGCCCATTGCGCGGGCACTGCGATGCAGTCCGAGCGCGCTTTGTCGGAGCATTTTTGTGATGCGTGGCTTTCCTGGGCCACTCCGTGTGCTCAGAGCGCGGCCTCCGCTGATTTTGGTCCCGGGGCACGGGCCCGCCCGGGTAGCGAAAGCAGAGGCGGTGGGGAATGCGCTGGTAGCCGGCGCGCAGCGATTCGCTCAAGATCGGAATGCCGGCTGAGACAAGCGCCTTCACTCCCCATCCGTTTTAGATGCGTGAGCCTTGGGTGCAAACGGGCGGCCGCTTGCGTCCCGAGCGGCGGGTTGGCTAGGTTCAGCGCTTCCATGAGTGCGCCTTCCCACGTTCCGACTGCCGATCCCGCTTCGGTGGCGGGCTCTGTGCGGTCCACGTCTCCCGCCGGGGAATCCGGGCCTTCGGTGACGGTCCTGATGACGATGTATCAGGCGGAGAAAGATCTCCGGGCTTCGGTGGACAGTGTGTTGGCCCAGACTTGGAGGGATTTCGAGTTCCTCATCCTCGACGATGGCTCCCGGGATCGCAGCGTCGAAATGGTGCGCGCTTACAAAGATTCCCGAATCCGGCTGGTGGCCAACCCGGTGAACCAAGGCCAGACCGCCTGTCTCAACCAGGGGCTCGCGTTGGCCCGGGGTGTGTGGATTGCCCGGCAGGATGCGGATGATCTTTCGCATCCCGACCGGCTCCGGCTCCAGATGGCACTGGCTTTGCAACGCCCGGAGCTGGCGCTGGTGGGTGCCCAAGCGTGGTTGGCGGACCCGGCGGGGCATTTTGCCGGACTGCTCAATGTGCCGCGCGGGCCGGAGAGTTTGTCCTGGGCGATGTTGTGGGAGAACCCTGTGATCCACACGGCGGCGTTGTTTCGGCGGGACGTTGCGCTGGAGCTGGGCGGCTATGACGCGGCTTACACGATCTGTCAGGACTACGATCTCTGGGAGCGCATCGTGCAGCGGCATCTTGCAGCCAACCTGGCCCGGCGCTTGGTGACTTATCGTTGCAGCCCGGATTCCCTCCAGCACCGCGGACGCGACACCGCGCGGCAGGAGGTGGAACGCGTGCTTGAGCGCGTGATCCGACGGCTTTTGCCGGGCCAGCACCTCGGCGCCGAGGAGCGCGAGCTCCTGTGGGCCTTTCGCACGGGTTCACTCGGCGGCCGGGTGGAGGCGTTCCGGGATCTTTACACCCGGTTTTGGGCGCTCTACGCGGAGCTCAACTCCGGTGTTGCCGCGCTTGAAGATTTTCGCCGGACCCGCGCCCTGCACGGCGCCAAGCTGGCCCGGGACCTGTGCGGAGTGGGGGCTTGGAAAGGGGCGGGGGCTGCCTGCCGCGCGCTGGCTCTGCACCCGGGCGCGATCCTCAGCCTTGCAGCGGACCGCATTTCCGGACCATTTGTATTTTCCCAGTGAAGTTTCCTCTTCTTTCCAGTCACGCGCATCCGGTGCTCGATCCTGCCGTGAAAACTCGACACCCTCAGCGGCAGACCCTTTTCTGCGGCTGCTGACGGCGTGGCGCCAAATTTCCCATGATGAACACTCACCCCAACCCCGGAGCGGCCGCCGACCGCAATGCTTGGCTCGAAAGCGCGGAAAACCCAGAGTGCAGCGAACGGATCTGGGCTCTGGGTCTGCTGACCGGGCTGCGTGGAGATGAACAGGGCGCGTTCACCCCGGCCAACTTCGAGCGCGCCTTGGTGCTGGATCGCTTGATCCGGCTGCGCCGCCCCGCGCGGATCCTAGAGATTGGAACAGGCCGGGGGCTGGGATGCATGAGTATGGCGGCCTCCGCGCGGGCTTGCGGGTTGGAGACCCGGATTACCACGCTCGATATTATCCCGGCGGAGACCCGGCAGCGCTGGCCGATTGAGGTGGAGGGGCGTAGGGAAATCCGGTTCGCCAGCCGCAAGGAGGTCTGGGAAAAACACATCGATCCCGCGGTCCGCGACCAAGTGATCGAGGTCATCGGACCCACCACGCGCACCTTGCCGGAACTCGCGGAGTCGGGAGCCCGGTTTGACCTCGTGTTCATCGACGCGGGGCATGATCTCTACTCCGTTGTGCATGACCTGAGCTACAGTCTCCAGGTGCTGGCTGAGGGCGGCGCCATTCTCATGGATGATTTCGCGCCGATGGAGGAGTTCGGGCTTGGCACCTGCATTGTGGCCCAGCACGCGCATCGGTTCTTTGGCAAAGTGGAGATTTTTCCCACAGAAGGCTTGGTGTTCGGGGGCGCAGAGCATCCCGAGGCGCCCCGGGGAATGGTTTTGCTTTCCGAAAGCCGGCTCCCCAGCGCCGGGGTGAACCGCTGGAAGCTGCTGGGATGGAAGGTTGCTGGGTGGCTGCTGCGGCTTTGCCACGCGCCTCAAGCGTTTCCCTCGGAGCCTCGTGTCGAGCGGTGATTGATCGCGCCCAAGAGTTTCTGGCGCGCACCCTGCCGCGTCCGGTGCGTCGGCTGTTGCGGGCGCCGGTGGCCGTTCCTGCCCGGTTGCGGGCTCTTGCGCGGCTCCATCTTTCGGGAATGGAACTGGCCGACGACGGTCCGGCGGTGAATTACGGCGGGGCGCTTCCGCGGGCTCCGGGCGCGATTGTCAACGGAGGCAAGGTCAAGCTCACGCATCTCGACCGGATTTATCCCGAGCAGTTGCGCCGGTACAACCTCCTCTACCTAGTCAGCAGCGCCATCCCGCCGCATGCGCTGGACCTCGTCCGGTTCGCCAAACGCCGCGGAGCGCGGCTGGTGTGGAATCAAAACGGCGTGGCCTATCCCGCTTGGGCGGGGCCGTTCAGCGCCGAGGTCAACCAGCCCATGTGCGAACTGCTCGCCCTGGCGGATCACGTGGTTTACCAGAGCGGGTTTTGCCGGGTGTCAGCCGACCGGTTCCTGGGCGCGGCGCCCTGTCCGGCCACCGTGCTTTTTAACCCGGTGGACACGGCGTTTTTTGCGCCTCCGGGTGAGCCGGTGCCGAGCGGGCCGTTGCGGTTGCTGGCGATGGGCACGCACACGTATCCGGAGCGCGTGCTGGGGGTGGTGCAGTGCCTGGAAAAGCTCCGCGCAACGGGGTTGGACGCCGTGTTGACCGTTGCGGGGCCGATGACGTGGCCCGGAGCGGAAGCGGAGGTGCAGCGCTGCGTGCAGGAGTGGGGTTTGTCGGGGTGCGTCACGCGACATCCTGCGTTTTCCCAGGCACAAGCGGCCCGGATTTACCGGGAACATCACGTGTTGCTGCATCCCAAATACATGGACCCCTGTCCGACGGTGGTCATTGAAGCCTTGGCCAGCGGATTGCCCGTGGTGGGCCCGCAAAGCGGCGGACTGCCCGAGTTGCTGGGGATAGGGGAAGCCCCGGAGCTTTTAGGTGGATGCCTGGTGCCTGTTCCGGAAGACTGGGACCGGCTGCACACCCCCGATCCCGGGGCTCTGGCCGGGGCCGTCTTGGAGATTGCGCGGGATTTGCCCGCCTGGCAGGCCCGGGCCCGCGCGGGAGCGCTCCGGCGGTTTGCGCTGGAACCTTGGTTGGCCCGGCACGGGGAGATTTTTGAAGACCTCGCGGGCGTCGCCGCCCCGGCGGTTTGAAAAGGGCACCCGGGCGCGATCCGCAGTCTTGCAGCGGACCGCGTTTCCGGAGCATTTGTATTTCCAAGTGAAGTTTCTCTTTCTTTCCAGTCACGCGCATCTGGCGCTCGATCCGGCCGCGAAAGCCGTTTCGGGAGGTGCGGAGCTGCAGGTGGCGCTGTTGGCGGCGGCCTTGGTGGAGCGCGGGCACGAGGCGGTGATCGTGGGAGGCGACACGGGGCAGCCCGACGAGCGGCGTATGCGCGGGGTGCGGACATTGTTGGGGGGGAAATTCCACACGGGCAAACTTTGGGACACCTTAAAGGCGCTGCCGGTGGTGCAGCGGATCATAGCCCGCGAGAAACCCGATCACACCCTCGTCCTCGGCTGGACCAGCTGGGTTTTTTTTCTTTTGGTCTTTAGGCGTTGGTTGCGGACCCGGCTCGGGTTCATTTGCGGTTTGGACACCGAGGTGAACGGCGGGTTCCGCCGGGAAAACCCTTTCCGGGGAGCGCTTTTTGAGTACGGGGTGCGCCATGCCGATTTTCGGTGGGCGATGACCGACTACCAGAAGGACCAGTTCCATCGTCTGGGATTATCCTGCGGGCTTTACCGCAACCTCATCCTGCCCCGGGCCAAGCCACGCACGGCTCCCAAAGATATCGGCCTGCTTTGGGTCGCCCGGTGCCAGCCCATTAAACGGCCCCATCTCTTTCTAGATCTGGCGGCGCGCCTGCCCGACACGCGTTGTGTTATGGTTTGCCCCGATGAAGACCGGCCGCTCTGGGAGGAACTCGAGCTGCGGGCCCGCAACCTGCCCAACGTGCATTTCCTGCGCCGGGTGCCCTACCACGAGATCCAGGATTACTACGACCGGGCACAGCTTTTCGTGAACACCTCCGAGGCGGAGGGATTCCCCAACAGCTTCATCCAGGCGGCGCAGGGTGCCACCGCCATCCTTTCCCTGAAGGTGGATCCCGACGGAGTGTTTACCCGGTTCGGCGCGGGGCTATGCGCGGGCGACAATTTGGAGCATTTCTTTGAGGTGGCTGAAAAACTCGTCAGCGACCGGCCCGCTTTGGAGAAGCTCCAGGGCCAGGCGCTGCGGTTTGTCACGGAGCTCCACGATACCGACCTCAACGTGGATGCCTTCCTGGCTGGGCTCGGCTCGGAGGGGATCATTGACCCGGCGCGGGCGGTGCCAAACGGGGCTCCGGCTTGAAGACCGACATTCCCCAGCAGCTCCGGGTGTTGCATGTCATCGACAGCTTCGACCTGGGCGGAGCGCAAACGGCCCTGCTCAACCTGCTGCGGGAGCTGGATCCCGGCCGGCACGTCTGCGAAGTGGCTTGTATGCACGGGCGGGGGGTGTTTTGGCCGGAGTTCGAGGCGCTGGATTTGCCGGTGCATTCCCTGTCGCCCAGTAAATACGTGCCGTTGTACGTGCCGCAGCTCCTGTGGTTGATCGCACGGTTCCGGCCCCACGTTGTGCATTGCCATCTGTTCGGATCCAACTGGATCGCCAAACCGCTGGCGGCACTGCTCGGTGTGCCTGTGCGGGTCAACCACGACCAGTGCAATGACGCTCTGCGGTATGAGAGCCGGGCGGCGTTTTGGCTGGATCGCTGGACGAACCGTTTTTCCTCCCATGTATGCGCCGTCTCCCAATCGACCCGCGATTTTCTGGTCCGGCACGAGGAACTGCCCCGGGACCGGGTGACGGTGGTTTACAACGGGGTGGATCTGCGTCGGTTCGAGCCGCCCGCCTCGCGGCCGCGGCGGCCGGAGTGGACGGTTCTGGGGGTGGGGCGTCTGACGGATCAGAAAAACTTTGCGCTCTTCCTAGAGGTTCTCGCGGGGTTGTCGGCGGCCGGCGTGCCTGTCCGCGGCCGGATCGCCGGGACCGGGCCGCAGGAGAACGAGTTGCGTGCCCTGGCGAGGGCGCTGGGTCTGGAGGAACGCGTGGAGTTCCTAGGGCATGTGACTGAAACGGCCCGGTTGTATGCGGAGGCGGCTGTGCTGCTGATGCCGTCGCGGTTTGAAGGCACCCCGCTCACGGCGCTTGAGGCGATGGCGATGCGTCTGCCCATCGTCGCCTCGCGCTTGGACGGGCTGGCGGAGGTTTTGGATTCCGGCAGGGACGCCCTGCTGGCTGACCCTGGGGATCGGGAGGGGTTTGTGCGGGCGCTGCACCGGCTCTGGCAGGAGCCGGCCTTGGGGGAGGCGTTGGCGGGGGCGGCTTATCAGAAGGCGCAGACCGAGTATTCGGCCCGTGTGATGGCGACCCGAGTGGAGGCGGTTTACGAGCGGTGTTTTCGGGAGGCTCGAGGATGAGCGGCGTGTTTTGTGATTGGGCGGCCAACGCGGGGAACCCCAAGGGGCAGCTGGTGATGGTGCTCTTTCGTCTCGCCCAGAGGGCGCGTGAATTGCCGGCTCCCTGGTGGCTGTTGCTGTCGCCGTATCTGGCTTTTTACCGGGTGTTTGTGGAGTGGGTGCTGGGGATTGAACTGCGATTCAAGACCCGGGTCGGGCCGGGGTTGCGCCTCTACCACGGCCAAGGGCTGGTGGTGCACGAGGGCACGATCCTGGGCCGCGATTGCGCGCTGCGTCAGTCCACCACAATCGGCAACAAAACCCACGCGGACGGGTCTTCCACGGGTTGTCCGGTGATTGGCGACGGGGTGGATATCGGGGCCAACGCCGTGGTGATTGGCCCGGTACAGATCGGGGCGGGCGCGGTGATCGGGGCGGGCGCGGTGGTGGTCAAGGACGTGCCGGCCGGGGCCGTGGTGGTGGGGAACCCTGCCCGGATTTTGCGCTCTCCCGGCGAGGGGCGCTGAAGTCGGCTGGCCGGGCTGGATGAGCGGTTCGGTAGGGTCCATATTGTCCATCAAGTCCATGTCGTCCATGGAGTCCTGGCTGGACTGGCTGGACTGGCTGGACTGGCTGGACTGGCTGGACTGGCTGGACTGGCTGCGGCGCTTTATTTTTTCCCGAAGAGATTCCAGCTGGCGCCTTTGTCCTGTTTGCTTTCCTGGACCTTGAGCTGGCCGAGCAACATCTGCAGACTCAGATAGATCTTGTGCCACTGGGCCTCGACGCCCTGGAGCGCGTCGGGCATTTCGCACAGGAACCGCAGGGAGGGGGCACTGCTGAACAGGGCTGTGATTTCCTCTCGCCGGGGCGCTTGTTTTTCGGCGCCGACGAGGATCGCTTCCAAGCCCTGGGCGATGATGCTTTTGACTTCGAGGAACTGGGTTTCGTCGTCGCGCGTGAATTTTTTTTCCCGGGCGAGTTGGATGCAGCCGTTAAACTGTTTCCAGCACTCGATGTAGTTTTCCAGGTGCAGGATGAATTCCTCGAGGGTTTTGTAGTGCATGGGAGGCAGTGCAACGGTGCGGCTCAGGTTGAGGGTGGCGGGCTTGAGAAACACCAGGGCGCCGCCGCGGAGTTCCCGGGCGAGGATGGTGAGTCCGCTGTAGTGGATGTGCAGGTCGTCCAAGGGCAGTTGGGCTTGGCTGGCTTCCTCAAAGATCTTGAGGACCACCCGCCCAATTTCCAGTAGGGTAGCTTTGGGAAATGAACTGGGCAGAGTGGATGCCACCACGTCCCCGCCCCGGTGCAGGCTGAAACAACCCGACGGGAGCCGCTCCAGCCGAAGGGGTTTCTGCGTCCTTTGAAAATTCGCTAGGAGAGCCATTTGGCTTCGATCTGTTTCATGATCCCGCGCACGTGCGGAAGCACTGCCGCACGGGTGAATCCCACGGCCAACGATTCCCTGTCACCGCTGAGAATGGCGATGTGACGCTGCGGACCGAGCCCCTCGATCTGCTGCAGATGGCCCGCCTCGAGTTTTTCCCCTAGCGCCTGCAACGCGGCGACACTCCCGTGGATCCACGCCGCCATCGGCGCCGGGTTTTCCACGGCCCACTCCTTAAAATTGCCCGGGTCGGCCTGGGCGACCGATGCCGCGAACTGCACCCCCTTGAACTGGGCCAGAGCACCCAGGCCCGCCCCGTCCCCCGGCAAAGGGGCGGCGGTGGCCGCTTCGTCCCGGCTTTGGGCCGTTTCCATCAGCAGTTGCTCGTATGGATCAAAAACCGTGCGGCTACGGGTGTCGTCCGGGGGCAGGATCTCGAAATAGCCGGACTTCCATCCCAGCATGTCGAGCAACGCCTCGCGACCGAGTAGGTCGCCCGCCTCCGCGTCGGTGATTTCCCCGCGATACAGCCAGATCCGGCCCTCGGCAGCGGCGGTGCTGACCTTTAAAACCGCGGAACTCTGGGTGAGGCATTCGAGCTGAAGAATATCCGCCAGGGGTTTGCTCTGGATCCCGCGGAATCCCCCGATCCGCTCGCGTTCGAGCAGTGCCTCGATGCAGTCCACAAAGTGGATGATCTCTTTGCCCGTTTTGGGTTTCTCCAGATAAAGATCGATCCCCATCGCATAAGCCCGGGCGCGGAATTGTTCGTCCTCGGCGCCGGTGACCACCACCACCCGCACCCCCGGAAACTTGCGGCGCACGATCGAGAGCACTTGGAACCCGTCCATCTGAGGCATCCGCAGGTCCAGCAGGATCACCTGAAACGCGCTGGATTCGAGCAACGCCAGCGCGCGCGCCCCGGTGTCGGAAGTGTAGATCTCCGGTTCACTGGGCAGACGGCTGAGGAATTCCTGATAAATCTCCAGGATATCAGGCTCGTCATCGACAATGAGGATTTTTTGGCGGGCTGCCATGGGGCGAAATTTCTCTCAGGAGGCAACCCCGCAGGATCGCGGGGCGCTGGGTCACCTTAGCAGGAATCGCGCCGAAATGCTCCGGGGTCCAGCAAAGATCTTGTCGTCTCCGGGCGCTGGCACCGACATTGCTAGTCCATCGCTCCGAGTCTTTCTTTCCGAATGCTTCAGGTTCTCAAAAAAATTTTCCGCAAAGGTCCCCCGGCGAACCCCGTCTCCGAACCGGCGGCGGCTGCGGCGGACTCCACGGGAAGCAAGCCGGGTTATGGAGGGCCGCCTCTTTCAAAGGTTGCGCGGGTGAGTCCCGCCGTGGGGGATCCGCCCTTGCCCTTGGAAAAACGTGATGCTCCGGCGATGGCTCCCGTGGAAACCACGGCGCTTTCGCTCCGGGCGATCCTCGAGCGGTTTCCCGAGGGTTTGCAACCGACGATCGCAAAAATGCCTGACCCGGAGGTGCGCGTTGTTTTGCCTGTCTCCAGCATCTTAAAACAGCTGCCCGATGGGGCTGTGAGAATGTCACTGACGAGCATCCACCGCCAAGCGCCCGCCGGCACTTTTCATCCGGTCCGTCCGGAGGAAAAGCGGATGATCACGGTGCCGCTGCCGGAGGTGTTCCGTTCGTTCCGGCTCGATTTGCTCAAACGGCGGCCGGACCGGCGGCGGCATGAGGTTGTGGGCAAAAGCCGCTTGGATCTTTTTGCCAAAGCCCCTGCGACCCCGGTGCAGCCGCTTGCCATCAAGGCACCCGACGCCGTGGCTCCTGCCGCAGACTCGCCGTTGGGCCGGGAGATGCCGGTTGCGCTGGTGTTCGAGCCCAGAAATTTGGGCGCAATTCCCCCGCGCGCTCCGGAAACGCCAAGGCAACCTGCCGCCCCGCCCCGATTGATCGTGCCGCCTCTGGGCTTGGGCGCGTCGTCGCCTGGCGCAGGCGCTCATTCCATTCAACTGCCGGGTTCGAGCCAACCGCGCCCTCCGGCCCCGGCCTGCGATTTGGAGTTGCCTCTGGCGGAGTTGATGGAGTCGTGGCCGGAGCCGGTGCGCTCATCGCTTTTGGAGCGGTGCGCGGAAGGTGCGCGTGTTTGCCTGCCAGGCGCCCAGATCCGCGAGGGTTTGGCCAAGGGCAGGGTGACTGTGACTTGGGGCCAGATCCGCCAACGCATCACCCCCGGTCTCGCGGAGTTGCCGTCGGTTTCCGAGAGTTTGGAGCTGGTTTTACCTCTTCATGTGGTGGCGCCCGCCTTTCTGAAGGTGGCGCCGCGCAAAAAAGCCGTGCCGGAGCCGGAAATGCCCTCGCTCTTTTCCAGGACGCCGTTGTCCCGGGAATCGGCGCCTCTGCCCGAGGCCGTGCCGGCACCGTCCGAATTTAAACTCCGGATGCCCGACGCGTTCCGGGCGGAGCCGGGCGAACCTGCGGCAGCGGGTGGTGGCCTGAAAAGGGTTCCGGAAGAAAAGGAGCCCCGGACGGTGGGCGCGCTTTTTGGGAAACCCGACCAGACGGATTGGTCGCCGGGTGAGATCGTGGAGCATTTGGCCCGGCTGCCTGAGGTGGCCGGAGCGGTGGTTGCCTTGGAGGAAGGGCTGGTGGTGGCCCATTCCCTGCCCGAGCCGATGAAAGGCGAGGCGGTGGCCGCGTTTCTTCCCCAGATTTTCTCCCGGATCCACGGATACGCCCGGGAGATGGGCTTGGCTGAAGTCGAACACCTCCAGCTGGCGACGAGGGAGGGGGATTTCCAAGTGTTCCGGCTCGGATTTATATTTTTTTCGGTGCTCGCAAGAAAAGGGGAGGTTCTTCCGGCCCGGCACTTGCGGCTGATCTGCGAGGAACTCAGCCGCCAGGTGCGGGAGGAGCCCGCAGCGCCGCTACATTCTCAAATCGCATTGGAAAAGCCCCCCGAACCGCATGGCCATTATTAACCAAGCCACCAAAGAGCTTCAGGTAAAAATCGTGTATTACGGGCCTGCAGGCAGCGGCAAAACGACCAACCTTGAGCAGGTTCACACGCATGTGCAGGTCGGCGAGAGCGAGTCCAAAGGCAAGATGACGTCTCTGGCCACGAGCAGCGATCGGACGCTGTTCTTCGATTTTTTCCCGCTCGAAACCCTCGCCGTCAAAGGTTTCAAGACCAAGTTTGCGCTGTTTACCGTGCCGGGCCAGGTCATCTACAACGCCACCCGCCAGATCGTTTTGCGGGGCGTGGACGGGATCGTGTTTGTGGCCGATTCGCGCTACGAAAAAATGGAGAGCAACGTGGAGGCGTTCAAACAACTCCAGGAAAACCTCGCGGCGCTCCAGCTCGACTTGGACCAAATCCCGTATGTCCTCCAATACAACAAACGGGATCTGCCGGAGGTTGCGCCCATCGAGTATCTTGATTTTGTGCTGAACAATCGCGAGGTGGAGGTGCCCGCGTTTGAGGCCAAGGCGTCCCAGTGCGAGGGGGTTTTTGAGTCGCTCAACATGGTTTCCCGCATGTTACTCCAGAAGTTCCTTGGCGCCGGGGCGACACATGCCGGGGTCCCGCCGGTTTAATTCCCATGGCTGAGTTCCCTGCTTTGAACCGGGCGGATTTCGACGCACTGGATGCCGCGCTCGCTACGTTGCTCAAAAAGAGCGAGGTGACCATGGCGTTGCTCGTGGAAAAGGCCGGGTACTTGATCCATCAATGCGGCGATCCGGGCCAACTCGACGCCACTACGTTTGCGACTCTGGGTTCGAATGCGTTCAACGCCGTGCAGTTCATGGCCAGCCTTCTTGAGGAGCCCAATTTTACGAGCCTCCATCAGCAGGGCGAAAACACCAGCACCCTGATACTGAACGTGAACGCGAGCCTCCTGCTGGTTTTGGTGTTCCCGAACCGGCTCACCCTTGGGGCGGTGAAATATTACGCCGCGCCTGCGGCGCAACTCCTCGCCGCCCAGCTCCAGCGCGCCTCCGAGCGTGGGGCGCCGTCTCTGGATCTCAGCCTGCTCGATCCAAAGGACGTTCGGAGTGTGTTTACCAGAAACCCGACGCCTTAGCCGCAAGCCCGATCAGGAAACCGCGGCGTCGCTCTTACCGGGGCGCTGGAGGGCGACGATGCGTTCGACGTATTTGGCCAGTAAATCAAACTCCAGGTTCACGGATTGGCCCGCCTCCCGTTCGTTCAGGTTGGTCATGGCCAGGGTGTGCGGGATGATCCATAAAACGAAACTGGTTGGCCTGAGCTCCGCCACCGTGAGGCTGATCCCGTCGATGGCGATGGAGCCTTTGTAGGCCACGTATTGGGCGAACTCCGCCGGCAACGCGATCTCCAGACGGCGATCCGCGCCGACCGTTTCAAAGCCCATAATCGGGCTGGTGCAATCCACGTGGCCTTGGACGAAATGACCGCCCATCCTGCCGCCGCTGGCCAGTGCCCGCTCCAGGTTCACCCGGGCTCCGGGCTGGAGGCTCTTGAGATTGGTGCGCTCCAGGGTCTCCCGCAGCAGATCAAACCCCAGCTCCGTTTGTTCGTGGAACGTCACCGTGAGGCAGCAGCCGTTGACCGCGATGCTGTCCCCGAGCCGGACGCCTTCGCTGACGCCCTCGGCGCGGATCCGGAGGTGGGCATTTTTTTCAGTGAGAGTGAGTGCGGTGACGAGGCCGCGTTCTTCAACGAGTCCGGTAAACATGCGGCCGGGAGTAGAACAGCAAGCCGTGCCGACGGCCAAGGCCTGAATGGACGGCTGGGATGTGCCTGGCCTTCGGCCCGCCGGAGAGCCACTCACCCTGGGGGGCTTTCGCCAGATTGTGAAAGGCGCCTGAATGAAAGGGCCCCTGTTCATCCCGCCATTTCCCGCCCCGCATTTGGGTTCAATGAAAGGGCGAGAGAAAGAGGCGCATCACGTTGACGCGGCCGCCGGGAAAGTACCAGCGTTCTTCGAAATCGAAGCTGCGCTGGTCTGGGCGGTAATCCAGCCAGTGGGCCGTCCCGGGCGAGTTGGGGTCGTACACAGAGAACCGCAAATCGCCGTTGGGTTTTGGATGGACTCCGTAAACCACCACGACGTGGTTCATATGGGGGAACCGGGCGAGGTAAACAGCCCGGAGTTGCCCCTGTGCAAGGGAATCGCGCAGCCACTGCGCCGCCGCAGCCTGGCCGGCGCGCGGGTGGCCCATGAGCATCCGCCAGTTGCCCACCCGCAGATAGCTCGGCAGCCAGTGTCCCAGGTTCTCCTTAAAAAGCCCCTCGTAGGCCGCTGAAAAACTGCCCAGATCGCCGTAGCCAGGCACCACGATCGCGGCCCGGGGGCCCCGGCTCCACAGTGGGATCCCCCGGATCCGACGAATCAGCCGTCCGTATTCCTCCCGCGTGACCCGGGGTTCCTCGGGGGCGAACCTCGCGTATTTCCGGAACTGGAGCACCGCCTCGGAGAGCACAAAACAGCGGTGGCTGAAGTCCGCGGGTTTTTCCCGGAACCGGATTTTGAGGAGGCCCTGTTCGTCCACGCCATAGGCGAACACGGTGTCGTTGGAGAACGCGAAGGTGTCCCGGGCAAGTTGGAACTCGCTGCCGGACGCGACGGAACACGCGAGGAGGGAGGCGGCGGTGATCTGGGCGGGGACGAAGCGCACGGATGGAGGAGGCCCATGGATTGCGGGCCTGTCAATCGCGCGCGGAGCGGTTACAACCGGCGCACGATGGATGCCCTTGTCGATTCCAGCGTCGGACGTGTCCGACTCGTGAGCTTCCAGGAGGCCTGCGCCCAGGAGTTCTGGCCTCAAGCCTGGGCGCACCGGGCCAAAGATCACCGGTATCATCGGCTCGTGCATCAGACCTTGGACGCGCAGTTCGATTTCCGGTGGCTTTTGGTCGAGGACGCCTCCGGGGTGCCCAAGGCCGTGCAGCCGTGTTTTTTTGTGGACCAGGACCTGGTGCTCACCGCCCCGAGGCCGGTCCGCCGCGCGACGGCGTGGGTGCGCCGCGTTTTTCCCCGGTTTCTCCGGCTGCGGATGCTGATGGTGGGGTGCCCGGCCGGGGAGGGGCATCTGCCGACCGCGTCCACCGATGCGCCGTGGCTGATCCAAACCGCCGCGGCGGGGCTGCGGGCCTTGGCCCGGCAGGGCGGTGCCTGGATGGTGATTTGGAAGGATTGGCCACCGTCGTATCGGGCGGCGTTTGAGCCGTTGACCCGCACCGGGGTGTTCCTGCGGATCCCGAGTATGCCGGCGACGGCATTGGAGCTGCCGTTTTCCGGGTTTGAGGATTACATGGCCCGGCATTTGAGCCATGCCACGCGCAAGAACCTGCGGCGCAAGTTCAAGGCGAGCAAAGACGCGGGTCTGGTGATGAGCGTGGTTTCGGACGTGAGCGGGATTACCGGGGAGGTGCACGCCCTTTACGAGCAGGTGCGGGCGCGTTCCCCGCTTCAGTTTGAGCGGTTGACCCCGGAGTTCCTCGCTGGGCTGGGCCGCGCGATGCCCGACCGGGCCCGGTTTTTTCTCTGGCGCCGGGAGGGGCGGCTGGTGGCGTGCAGCATCTGCCTGGAGCATGACGGGGTGCTTTACGACGAGTATCTGGGGCTGGATTACGCGGTCGCCCTGGAGCTGCACCTCTATTTTGTGACCCTGCGCGACGTGTTGTCCTGGGCGATGGCGCAGGGGCTGCGTTCCTACCGCAGCACCCCGCTTAATTATCAGCCAAAGCTCCATCTCGGGCTGCGTCTCGCGCCGCTGGATCTCCATGTGGCCGGGGTGTCCCGGGTCGTGCACGCCGTGCTGCGCGGGGTGCTCCCCTGGATCGGGCCCGCGCGGTCGGAACCGGTTTTGGGGCGGTTCCCGAATGCGCGCGAAATGTTTTAGCCTGAAAACCGAAGTGCCAGGCTGCTTGCTGGCGTTCTTTGAGATCTTTGTGGTTCCAAAAAATAACCGGCAAGCGTCACGGGCTCGGGAAAATCGGCGCTGGATTCCGCGTTGTCATCCTTGAGCCAGGCGATCTTGAGCATCGCCAGAGCGGTCCGCTGATCCCCGATTATGGCGTGATCGGTTTCATTCCCGGAGCGTCGGATTTCACCAAAGAGCTGATGTATCTTGTTTGGGAGAATGCCCTAATCGCGCAACCGGCGGAGACGGTCGTATCGGCTTTCATCCGGCTGGAGAGAGAGCCCGACACAGGACGCAGTCGTCCGGGCGAGGGCCTCGGCGAGTTGCCGCAACTTAAGAAGGCGGGTGTTTGGGTCCTTGGTAAAGTAGTGTTCCGCCAGCAGCCCGATGCGCAAAAGCTGCTCATCGTGTTGCTGAAGCTGGGTAAAGTTGCTGGAGAATGAGGAGGCTTGGCGCATGCGACAGGCACCATGGGCGGGTTTTTACAAAGGAAGCGGTGCCCGTTGTGCGCCGAAAAACGAACCGGGACTTGCGAACAAAATGGAGTGATCCCCCCCAAGAGCCGAGCAGGGATTGAGTTTAAACTGCTGCCGTTCCTGGGGGGCGCCCACATCGACACCGGTTTTCGGTTGCGCGGTCTGACGGGGGGGCTTGGAACGCGCTGTGCCGGTGCAAGAGGGGCCGGCCGCGGTTTCCCAATGCCCGGGAAATGTTTTAAAGGGCTCGGTCCGGGGCGACATTCCATTTGCATCCCCGGGAAACGCGGTGAGATAGTCGACGCCCTATGACTCTGACAGAAAAGATCCTCGCACGCGCCAGCGGCAAAACGCGCGTCGCAGCCGGTGATAACGTGTGGGTGAACGTGGA
>JBEIUI010000121.1:0-9840 GCA_040374425.1 Verrucomicrobiia bacterium
TCCCAGCGGCCGGGCGTCTTTCTCTCCGGACCTTGCGGTCCGTTGATGGCCTTGAGCAGGGCCCCGCTGCTGCCCTTAAAAGTGCCATTCTTGTCTGTCCCCAACAGCCTCTCGGTGCGGTAATTCCGCCCGCCGGGATCTGTGCGGGGGCCGCCGGGCAACCGGCGGTCCTACCGCGACCGGGACAGACCCCGGAATGGGAGAGGAGCATGTGAGGAATGGGCGAGGGGGCGGAGATTTTGTCTGTTCCCAGCGGCTCCAGCGGCTCGCCAATTCTGGAGCTTGGGCCAAAAGTGTCACCGGCCCGTGGCGGGCTGCCGTTGCTCAGCGCAGCTCAGGTCATAAATTCTGCCCCATGCGCCCCGGGCGACACAGAGCCCCTCGGTTTCCCAAGGCCGTTTGGACTGGGGAAACGCCTCTTCCTCCCGTGCTCCCCAGAAGACGTAACGCACGCCGAGAAGCTGTGCTTGGGCTCGCCAGTTTTCTTCGCCATTGAGAATGTCGCGGACTTGCGCTTGGCGAGTAGACAGGTCGTGGCCGTGGCTCCAGACGTGGCCTTCATAGCCCATCGCAAGGCTTCTGCCGCTCAGGAGTAGGGGATGATTAAACGTTGGAGCGGCCACGAATCTCTCGGAGAAAGGAATTTCAGCGACGGCCTTTGCGACGCCATCGAGTTCGGAGCGGACCCCAATGGGGTAGCCCGGGTGGGTCGCACCCAATCCGCCAAGTAACGAGACGAATCCTGAGAGGAACAAAACTGTGACACAGAGCGCGCGCACGAGGGCGGTCCGGTGCGCGAGCAGTTCGCTCCAGAGGAGCGGGAGCACCGCCACGTAACTCCAGAGCATGAGTTTTGTGTTGTCCCATTCCCAAGGCGAAAATCTGACAAAACAACACAGCCCGAACATCAGGAGCGCGGGCAGCGCCAAGGCGGCCGGCCAGAGATTTGTGCGGCCCCGGGCAATCCGCCAGATAAGCAGACCTACGAACACGGGAAGGACCCCGAAGTTCCCGCCCCAGAACACAAAGAAGGAGGTGTCACCCTGCATCCAGCCGGGTTGTATTCGTATCCCCGATGCGGCTTTGAAATTCCCGGTCGCCAGAGCCATTGCCAGGGATGCGGGAAGAAGCGCGATTCCCACCAATTTCAGCAGTGCCGCCCGGGCCGGCCCGTGAATGACGAACCAGATTCCCAACGTAAAGGAGAGGAACAGGAAAGTATGGAGATGGAAAAGGGGAAGGCTGGTGTAGAGGAGTGTCTCCACCCAGAACGGAAGTAGCCGGGCGTCGGGCGTTGAATCGGGTGTCGGTCTGAAAAAACGGGCGTGCCAGCTCGATAAAAGCGCGAGGCCGGTAGGGATCGCAAAGAGCATCCCGCGTTGGGTCACCAGAATTGCCAGGGGCAAACTCTTCCACGCGGCTTCAGACTGGAAGTCGGCGAGTTCGAAGCGGGAGAAGAATTGCCAGCCGAGCCAGCCGCCGTTGCAGAGAAATCCGAGAAGTGTGAAAGCGCCCCCCCATCGCCAGAGGCTCATCCCGCAGAGGGCTGCGCCACCGAGTCCGACCCAGATGAGGCTGCGGAACACGTCGGCTCCGGCGAGAACCAAGAGGGCATTAAAGAGATCCATTCCCAGCGGGTAGGTCAAAGGGGCAAGGGCGTAGATGGGATTTTGAGGCCACCAAGCCGTGCCGCCGGCGAGTTGTCGGATGTAAGTGAGATGCAGGGAGAGGTCCCCGAGGTTGTTGGGAGAAAGCACCCGGATTTCGTCCCCGTCGGTGAACACCAGCCAAAGAAAAGCGCGCAACGCAAAGAGTGTAAAAAGGACAATGGTCGCCCAGTCGGCCCAGGATTTTTGAGGAGACGTTGAAACAGCCCGATCTGATTGATCCGTGCGCCTTCCTCCTCGGCGGGGAAGGCCGCAGAGCGCCAGGACGCTTGCGGCGGTCCCGACTCCGAGGGCGCTCCAAGCGCAGCCCGGGGTGAGGCCTCGGAAACAGAACCCGAGCCCCACGCCGGTGAGACACGCCGAGCTGATCCCAATGAGAAAAATCACCGTCAAACCAATGGGCTGGTCGGCACGCATGTTTTATCGGGGCTCCGGGCGAGGCTCCCGGGACTCAGGGGCGGACGTTGGCTTGGTTGAGAAGGAATCCCTCTCCGGGGTGAACTCCGCATGGCGCCCCGGGAAAAAGGAGCCGAAAGTTTCCTGATCGAGATAGAGCATTGCCGAGTCGGCGGAATTGCCGCGCAATCGGAGTGGGGTTTTGAAGTAAGAGGCGGCGAGTTTGGGTTCGAGGGTCTCGACGAGTAAATGGTCGATGAGCAGGAATTTTGCGTCCGCCAAGTTTTCAGGAGGGTGTTCCGCATCGTGAAGATGGAGCCGCGTAAAATCGCCCAGCAGCCAGGTGAGCGGATGCATTTCCGTGCCGACAATGTATCCGGGCATGTGGAACGCCGTTGGGTCCTGCCGGGTCAGTATCTTGAGGGGATCCAGCAGGAGCCGGATTTCCGGCAGGGTTTGAACGTAGACGTAGGGTTCGTTTTCGTTGGTTGCTTCGCGGAAATTGAGCAAGCCGCAGGCGATTGCGGAGTGGGCCAGGAGCAAGGCTGTCACCGGGGCCGCGATCCACCCATCGAGGCGGCGGAAAGCCCAGTCGATACCGCAGGCGGCCAAGACCAGGAAGGGCCACTGGATGACGATCAAGCACCAGGGGGTTTTGTAAGCGATGAGGCTGTAGGCTGCTAGGGTTCCCAGCCCGTAAAGGGCCAGTGCCCGGAGAACCATGGGTGTGCGCGGTAAAACACTGAGCAAAGAGGCGAGAACACCCAGAAGGGCGGTCCATTCGTATCGGAGGAGAAGCGTGAGCCAGTAATCCCACGTTTTTTCATGGCCGGACGCTCCTGATGTGCCGGTGTGAAACCAGTGTCCAGAACTCTGCCACAAGCCCGGGAGCGAAGAAAAATCCAGAAAACATCCGGAGTAGAAGCACACGACGAGTCCCAGGCAGACCGCCAGGACGGGGATCACCTCGGAAAGGGTCGGGAACGGGTTCCCGGCGGCCTCGCCGTTTTGGGCTGGTTTTGAAAAGTGGTTCAAGAGCCGCAGACTCGGAAATGTCAGGGCGCACGCGGCGATATGCAGGGCATAGGTCTCCTTGGTGAGCACCATGCCGGTGACGCCGAGGCCGAGTTGCCAGAGAGCGCCGGGGCGCGGGTTTTTCCAAAGGCCCAGAAGTCCCAGGGTGCTGAGCAGTAGAAAAAAGAGCAGCCCGGTTTCGTGGATGGCGTATCGCCCGTAAAAAACCATGCCGGGCGAGAGTGCCATGCCTAGAGCGGCGATGCGGCTTGGGCGGGTGCCCAGATACGGGCGCAGTCCCAAGAGCAGGCCGACGCAGGCGGTGCTCAGGAGCGCCACTGGCAAGCGTAACACCCAAGCGGCGCGCCCGAGCAGGGTTTGGCTCACAAAGAGGCAGTAGAAATGGAGGGGGCCGTGGAAATTGGTCGGGTCGTAGTGGTAGAATCCCGTTCGGGTGACTTGATCCACGAAATAGCCGTTGACCCCCTCGTCGAAATGGGGCGGTTTGTCGTCCAGCCAAAGCACTCTGAGCACCAGTGCAATCAACACGATGCCGGCCGCAATCCCCTTGGATCCAGACACAAACCGACACCGGACTCCCAAAGAAGCAGGGGAGGCCGGGGTGGGGCAGGGAGACGCATCGGTTTCAGGCACGGGACTCTGGCCAGAGGCTCCTAGCAGGCGGTGCGGCCGCCCTCAACTTCATCCGAGGAAAAAAGTGGTCGGCCCCTTGCCGGGGCGGATGTTCACAACCGTCGCCCCGGTATGAATGCCTCTGCCTTGCCGGAGGGCGGCGCCGCGCCAAGCGGCAGGCCGCGGGTCTCCATCGTGATCCCCGCATGGAACGAGGCCAAACGACTGCCCGCGGCGCTTAAATCCCTCAAAACCTCGATGACAAAACTCGGGGTGCCTTGTGAGGTGCTCCTCGTGGTCGAACCGGGCACCGATGCCACCCTCCCCATCGCCCAGGCTTACGCAGCCAATACCCCGGGTTTTTTTGTGCTCTCCAATTCCCGGCATCTGGGCAAGGGGCACGCGATCCGCACCGGTGTGCTCCGGGCCAGGGGCGAGTTCATCTTTTATATGGATGCCGACCTGAGCGTTCCTCTGGAGGAAGTCGCGTCGTTTCTCCGGGTGTTCGCCGAGTGCAACGCCGTGGACGTGTTGGTGGGCAACCGGGCTCATGCCGCCAGTCGGATCGTCCGGCGGCAGTCGTTTGTGCGCCGGAAAATGGGCCAAGTTTACAATAAAATCCTCCATCTCCTGCAGCTTGCCTCTCTGCACGACACCCAATGCGGTTTCAAAGCCTTCCGTCGAAAAGCCGCCCGGGACATTTTCCGTCTCCAGTCCCTCGATGGATTCGCATTCGACGTGGAGGTTTTGCTCCTGGCCGAAGGCTTGGGGTATCGGATTGCGGATCTGCCCGTGGCCTGGCGCAACTCGCCCGACAGCAAGGTGCACATCGTGCGCGACAGCCTGCGGATGTTCTGGGACACCGTTTGGCTGAGACGCCGGGTCGCGCGGGTGCTGGCTGCGGCCCGACGGGCGCCTGTCTCAGATCTGGGCCGGGGCTCAAGCATCTAAAAAAGCGCAAGGGCCCCGTAGCCAAGGCGCTGATTGGAAGCCACCTTCTGGGCGCTGGGTTGTGGGCAGCCCTCGGGGTGTCGTCTGTGGGCCGAAGGCCCAACCCATCCCAGCCCGGCACCGCCCTGGGTGGGATCGAAAAAACACGGAGAGCCCTGAGGGGGCGCTCCAATGGAGATGCGTGAGCCCTGCGCTCTGGCCAAAAAGCCATAGCGCCTCCGGGACCCGGCTGCTAGAACCGCGTCCCATGCGTCTTCTTGTGACTGGCGGTTGTGGTTTTGTGGGCAGCAATTTCATCCGTTACGTGCTCCAGCATTACGGCCCTGAGCGGGTCACCAACGTGGACGCCCTGCTGGGTTCCAGCAACCCCGCCAACCTGGACGGTGTTTCCGCAGAATACGGGGATCGCTATGAGTTTATCCAAGGAGATGTCCGCGATCCGCAAGCCGTCGATGCCGTGTTTTCCAAGCACCACTACTACGCTGTGGTGAATTTCGCGACGGATCCCTCGGGGCTTGCGCATCCTGAAACCCCGGGCCCCCTCATGGAAGTCGCCCGAAAACACGGGGTGCGCCGGTTTGTTCAGGTTTCCTCCACGGACGTTTACGACGGCCTTCCCGGCAGCGCGCTCTTTGAAAAAGCGCGCGGGGACGAACTCGCCCTGGCCTGGGGCCGGCAACACGGCGAGGAGGTCGTCGTGACTCGAAGCGCCGCGAACTACGGGCCCTACCAGGCGCCCCATAACTGGCTTCCGAGCTGCATCATCAATGCATTGAAGGGAGTCCCTTTGCTGGCTGAAAACGCGCGCCTTTTCAGCCGCAACTGGGTCCATGTGGAGGATCATTGCGCCGCGGTGTTTGCGGCAATGCTCGATGGAAAACCGGGGGAAATCTATGACATCACCTCCGCGAACGACGTGCATGATCTCGATGTGCTCAAGGAGGTCCTGGGGTATCTAGGAAAACCCATGGAGCTGCTCCCCAGCGTCCAGTCCCCCGAGCTGCCGGCGGCGGGGACGCCGAGGGATTCCCAGAAGATCCGAGTCCAGTTGCGGTGGACCCCGCTCTTTTCAGGAACCAAGGGAATCCATCAAACCGTGGAGTGGTATCGCAAGAATCGCGGGTGGTGGGAGCCGCTTCTGGAAACGCGCGCATGAGCTTGCGCGTGGTGGTTTTGGGAACCGGCGGACGGTTGGGCGCCGGTTTACTCCGGCAATGGCGGATTGCTGGGCTGGATGTTTTGGGGTTCAACCGTGCCCAGTTGGATCTGAGTCGGGCCGCGGACATCCGGGCCGTGCTTGAGCCGCTGGAATTCGATGTGCTGGTCAATTGCGCAGCTTTGACCCAGGTGGACTGGGCGGAGGCGCATCCGGAGGAGGCGTTTCGGGTGAACCGGGATGCCCCGGGCGAGCTGGCCCGGATCTGCGCGCAAAAACAGCGGCGCTGTATCCACATCAGCACCGATTACGTGTTTGATGGCGAAAAAGACGGGCCCTACTCGGAGGAGGATCCGCCGGCGCCGTTGAGTGTGTATGGCCGCTCCAAGCAGGAGGGCGAAACGGCGGTGCTCCAAGCCAGTGAGCGGCATTGGGTGGTCCGGGTTTCCTGGGTCTTCGGGCCGGATCGTCCCAGCTTTCTGGAGAGTCTGCTCCAGCGCGCCTTGGAGGTGGAGACGGTGGCCGCCATTGCCGACAAGGTTTCCACCCCGACGTTCACCCATGACGCCGCGGATTTGCTGCTCCCGTTTCTGGACCGGATCGACGGCGGTGGCCTGTTGCATCTCTGCGGCGCGGGCGCTTGCACGTGGCAGGAATACGGTCAATGCGCCGTGAACGCGGCACTCGCGGCGGGTGTCCCGCTCAAGGCCCGCACGGTGGCGCCGCTGCTCCTGGCGGACATGAAAGGTTTCGTCGCAAAGCGCCCGCCCAGGACCGCGATGGCCACTCAAAAGCTGGCCCGTTTAACAGGGTTCCAGCCCCGCCCCTGGCAGGAGGCCGTGGAGGAGTATGTGCGGGCGTTTTGGGCACGGGATGTCAGGGGGCAGGGGTGAGGGGGCAGGGGTGAGCACAGAGGGGCGTCCCCGGAGCAGCGCCCCGCGGACGAGGGCGTTTTGGCGAGCCCTGAAAGGGGGCTTTGAGCTGACCCCTCCCCCCTCTCTCTCACTCCACGATCGCGCCGGTGCAACTGCTCCCGTTGCCCGCCGTGCAGGCCAGACAGTGGATGCCCGTGAGGATTTCCCGGTGTTCGAGGTCGACCGGTTTGAGATCCCAGAGGAAAAGGGGTTTGCCGTCGCGCAACTGCAGGTCGAGCATTTGGTTGAAGTCGCAGTCGTAGACTTCGCCACGCCAGCCCACGTTGAGCGTGCCCCGGCACATGAGGTTGTGCACGGTGTCGGGATTAAAACTGTTGGCGAGCAGTTCCAAGTAGGCGTCCCATTGTCCTTGGGCCCGGAGTTCCTCGGCGAACCGCGCGATGGGTTGGTTGGTGATGGCTAACAGCGAGGAAAAGACGATCCCGAAGTCCCGCCCGAGCGCTTCTTTGTAGTCCGCTTCCAGCTCCGATTGCGGGCCGGGAAGACGGGCACCTAGCGGGTTGTAAACCAGGTTGAGCGGGAGCCGCGTGCCGTAGCCCACGGCGTTGAGTTTTTTGAGCGCGGCGATGCTTTTCTCGAATACGCCTTGGCCCCGCTGCGCATCGACGTTTTCCGGGGAGTAACACGGCAGAGATGCGCAGACCTCCACATCTTGGCTGGCCAGGTAATCCGGCAACCACTCGAATGCGGGCGTCTCGATGATGGTGAGGTTGTTGCGATCAATGACATGGGCCCCCGCTGCGCGTGCGGTTTCCACGAAGTAGCGGAAGTGCCGATTCAGCTCGGGCGCCCCCCCGGTGATGTCCACCACAGGCGGGCGATGTTCCTCGATCCAAGCCCCAATCCTGCGTGCGTCGTCATCGCCAACCGTTTCAGTGCGCCACGGGGCGGCATCCACATGGCAATGGCGGCAGGCCTGGTTGCAGCGCCGCCCCACGTTGATTTGGAGCGTGTGAAAGATGCCGCGTCGAAGTCTCAGACCGTGCGCGGCGAGTTTCTCCTCGAATCGGTTGATCGACATGCGGGGTGGGCGGGGGCCGCCGGCTCCCCAAGGTCGCGGGCTTAGCAGCAGCTCCCGCCACTGCAACAGTCGGTGTCGGGCGCGTAATCGCCGCCTTTGGTTTCGCGGGGATGCCGCGGCGTTTCCCGGGCCTCGTCGAACTCGGGGGCGTCTTCCTCCGGCACGGGGGAGTGTGGCTCGATGAACTCGAAAAACTCGCGGTAAGGGGGCTTTTTGTAGAGCTCGAAAACTTTGTCGCTGACCGCGTGCCGTAGCCCCCGCGTGATGTGATGGTCGTCGTCGTCGAGCACGGCTTTGAAGGGGCCTTTGTAGATCACCGCTTGATTGCGATCCAGGCGCGGGCCGTCCTTACCTTTGAAAGCCTCGATCGTCAGGGACCGAAACTCGATGCCCTCAACGACCCGCCACGGCTTTTCGTCCCGTTTAAGAATCCGGATTCCGTAGAAGCCGGCGGATTCAAATGCGTCCAGAAAACCGTCTTCGGTCAGTGCGCCGGAGATGCAGCCGCTCCAGAGTTCCGGGTCGTTTTGCAGGGCGACCGGCACCTCTTCGTCGCTGACGATGTCGCTGATGACGGCGCGGCCCCCGCGGCGGAGGACCCGGAAAATTTCCTCGAAAAGGCGGCGTTTGGAATGGGGTTCGACGAGGTTGAGCACGCAGTTGGAGACCACCACGTCCACCGATTCGGAGGCGATCAGGGGGTGCCGGGTGCGGAGTTCCTCGACGAGAGTGGACGCCTTGAGAAAACCCTCGGCCCCCGAGATGGGCGCGGCCTGCAGGGCGGCGTCGAGCTGTGCCAAGTCGAGCGCGAGATCCTGGATCCGGCCTTTCCGGAACTCGACGTTCGCGTATCCGATCCGCTCGGCGACGATGGGGGCGTTGCGTCGGGCCACATCGAGCATGGCGTCGGTCATATCCACGCCGATGACCCTGCCTTTGGGGCCGACGACTTGGGATGCGATGAAACAGATCTTGCCCGTGCCACTGCCCAGATCGAGCACCGTCTCGCCCGGGTTCAGATGGCGGCTGGGATCGCCGCAGCCGTAATCGCGTTCGATGACCTCGGCCGGAATCACCTTCAGATACTGGGGATCATAATCCACCGGGCAACACAGGCTCGGTTCGCAGCAGGTGGCTCCCGCGGCGTATCGATCCTGAACGGCGCCTTCTTTCTCTGAGGAATTCATGGGGTGGTTTAGATCGCGGAAAACAGCTCGTTTGACACGCCTTTTCCTTGGAACAGACGGCGGAGGGGAGGGCTCACGCATCTAAAAAAGCGCGAGGGACTCGCCCGCAGGGGGCTCAGTTCAGGCCAACCTCGGCATGGCGTTTGTGGGCCAAAGGCCTAACCCATCCCAGCCCGGGGCAGCGCGCCGAGGCGGAACTCGAAAAAAGCGGCCTTTAGGATCTGCCCAATGTGCCTGTCGATTGTCTCACGGTGCGCGTTCTGATGCCGCAGGCATCCCAGCTTGTAGCCGGGGGTGTCGCTGCGCTCGACCCCCGGCTACCACCTCTGTTTCCTGCGGGAACAATACCCTCCGGGCTGCTAAACGCTCTGAGAAATTGTGCGTCCCTGCCCGCCTCCAAAAGGCCTTCGCTGAAGAGCCTGTGGCCTAGCGGCTCAATTTTAGATGCGTGAGCCCTGAGGCGGAGGGTTGATGCGGAAGTGTTCCTCGGCTAGATGGACGGGCACATGGGCCACGCGCACGATTCCCCCGAGAACAATTTCGAGTCCGCATTGCGGCTGCTGCGGGACAATCAGCACCGGATCACGGCTCCGCGTCGGGCCATTCTCTCAGTGCTCACCCGGGAGCACGGCCCGTTCACAGCCGACGAGATCCATCACCGTATGGAGACGGGTGTGTGTGATCTGGTCACGGTTTACCGCTGTCTTTCCGCCATGGAGGAGATTGCGGTGGTGCGCCGGTGCGATTTCGGGGACGGCTCGTACCGGTACGAGTTCAACACGGGCGAGCATCACCATCACCACATCATCTGCCGGGTCTGTCACGGCGTGGAAACGCTCGACCTCTGTATGGCCGACGCTTTGGAACGGATGGCCCGGCA
>JBEIUI010000188.1:0-2851 GCA_040374425.1 Verrucomicrobiia bacterium
CAGCAAACGCAGCGCGGCTCCAATGCAGCGCTCGGGGAAAATTCCGTATCCCTTCTACCGATTACGGCTCACCACGCTCCTGTTCTGAGGCAGCCGCTTTTTGACACCGTTGCATTTCTCCCCGCCGAAAAAACCTGCACGGGTCCCACGACTGCAATTGAAATCAGGCGCCAGATGTTCTTCTTAATAGGAAGCATGTCCGTTCCCGCCATCTCCATCCAGAACCTCAGCAAACATTTCCCGATTCCGTTCAGGCGGGAATCGGTCGTGGCCGTGAAAGGGCTTTCTCTGGAGGTGCAGGCGGGCCAGGTGTACGGCCTTCTCGGGCCAAACGGCTCGGGGAAAAGCACCACCATGAAAATCGTGCTGGGATTGGTTAGCCCGACTTCTGGAAAAACCGAGATTTTTGGCCGGGACAGCACGCTGGTGGAGAGCCGGGAGGAGGTCGGGTTCCTGCCCGAGAACCCTTACTTTTACAAATACCTCACCGGCCAGGAGACTTTGGAGTTTTACGGGAAACTCTGCGGGCTGCGCGGTGCGCGGCTCCGGGAACGCACCCGGGAGTTGCTGGAGCTCGTTGGGCTGGAAAAGGCGGCGGCCCGGCGCGTGGGCGGTTATTCCAAGGGGATGCTCCAGCGGATCGGTCTGGCGCAGGCGCTCGTCCAGGAGCCGCGGTTGCTGGTGCTCGATGAACCCACCGCCGGGGTGGATCCCGCCGGGTCCCGGGAGATCCGCGACTTGATCCTCGATTTCAAGCGCCGGGGCATCACGGTGTTGCTGTGTTCGCATCTGCTGGGGCAGGTCCAGGAGATCTGCGATCGGATCGGGATCCTGCACCAGGGGGTTTTGATCCGGGAAGGTCCCTTGGCTGAGCTCATCTCCATTGAGAACCAGACGGAGCTTATTTTGGAGAACGCGCCGGCGGACCTCCTTAAAGAAATCCAGGCGGCCATCGCGCGCACACCTGGGAGCCGGCTTTTGGAGCAGCGCAAACCGCAGACCACCCTGGAGCGCTTCTTTTTGGAAGTCACCGGGGGCAACCCCGACGAGCGTTGAGTATGGCCACAACCCAGAGAGAGACCCTGATTCCCGAGCCTGTGCATCCGCGGCACACCCTATTTTCCCTTGCCCGGATCTGGGCCATCACCACCAACACCCTGTTGGAGCTGGTCCGCCTGAAGGTGTTCTACTTCATGCTGATCTTTGCCCTGGTACTGATTGGCAGCTCGGCGTTCATGGTGAAGTTCACCTTCCAACAGCAGTTCCAGGTGCTCAAGGACGTGTCGCTGGGGTCGATGTCCATCTTCACTTGGCTGCTTGCCGTTTTGTCCACGGCGATGTTGCTGCCCAAAGACATCGAAGACCGCACCCTCTACACCATCCTCGCCAAGCCGGTGCCCCGCTTGGAATATCTGCTGGGCAAGTTGCTGGGGGTGCTGCTCATGCTGCTCCTCGCCTTGGGCGCCATGAGCACCGTGTTCCTGGCGGTGCTTTATCTGCAGGAACAGGCGGCTTTTGCCGAGGCGATGCGCGGCCAGGCCCCGGGCGAGACGCTTGACGCCGCGTTCCGACAAATCCGCGCGTCGACATTCACATTCAATCTCTTGCCGGGCATTTGTGTCATCTACCTCAAAGCCGCCCTCTGCGCCTCGCTCACTCTGTTGCTGTCCACTTTCGCCTCCTCCTGGATCTTCACCGTGATCACCTCGGTGATGATTTATTTCATCGGCCATGTGCAGCCCATTGCCCGCGAATACTGGCTGGCACAAATACCCGGGGGCCACGATCCCTCGCTCGTTTTGAAGCTTTTTCTGGGGCTTGTGGCCCTGGTTTTTCCGGATTTCCAGATCTTCAACCTTGTGGATGACGTGGTGGTCGGGAACGCGGTGCCTGCGGCGATTTTTATGAAGACGGTGGCTTTGGGCCTGGGCTACGTGGGCACCTACACCTTCGTGGCCTACCTGTCCTTTGCCAACAAAGAGCTGTGAACGGATTGAAAACGCGCCTGAAAGTGGTGGCGGTGCTCCTGCTCTTTGGGCTGGCCCGGCTGCATTTTGAGCAGAGCCTGACTGAGGCCCATCGACGGGCCTATTTCCGCACGGCCACACTCAACTTGGATCTTCGCCAGCAGCTCGGGCAGATGGGGTTTCTTGCCGCCCTCAGCGGGTTCCGCTCGGTTGTGGCTGACTTGGCCTGGATCCAGGCCCATTCGGCCTGGGAACGCACTGAGTGGGGCCGTATGAAGTTGCTCATGGACACCGTCACGGCGTTGCAACCACGGGCCACCATTTTCTGGGAAACCGCCGCCTGGCACATGGCTTGGAATGCCAGCGTGGCGGTCCTCGAGGACCGCCTTCGGCAACCCCGGGAAGTGCTCCGAATCAAGGCCCAGCGCGAGTATTTCAAGATCGGCGAGGATTACCTCCTCCGAGGGATTCAGAACAACCCGGACCGCTGGGTGCTTTACGAGCGGCTGGGGATGCTTTACCGGGAGAAATTTAACGATCACGAGAAAGCGTTTTGGGCGTATGACCAATGCGGGAAGTTTCCGGACGCGCCCGAATATGTGCAGCGCTTCGCAGCCTATGAACTTGCTCAAATACCAGGGCGTGAGGAGGATGCGTATAAAGAACTGCGGCGGCTCTATGATCTGGGCAAATCGCAGCAGATGCCTTCCATCATCCGTTTCTTGAAAGAAATCGAAGAAAAACTAAGAGTGCCCGCTAGCCGCCGAATTCCGCCCCCTCCCACACCTTAGTTGACCCCCCCATGCGTTTAGCCATCTTAGGAGATATCCACGCCAACTTGGAAGCATTGAACGCCATGTTGGCCGACGCGCAGGCCCAGGGGG
>JBEIUI010000143.1:0-7002 GCA_040374425.1 Verrucomicrobiia bacterium
ATGATTTCGAGTACGGACACACCCAGTTCAGCCAGGGCCGGCAGTTCGCGGAGCGCTGCGTTCCATGTACCGGCCTGGGTGAAAGTTCCCAAATGGATCTCGTATAGCACTTGGTTTTCGCGTCTGACCCCGCGCCAATCACTGTCCGTCCACTGCCATAGACTGGGATCCACCACTTGCGATGCGCCGGAGACACCCTCGGGTTGAAATCGGGATGCCGGGTCGGGAAAAAGCCCGCGATCCATTTGGAATTTGTAGCGCGTGCCGATGGACGCCGATTTGATGGAGCCTGACCAGTAGCCTCCCGACTCCTGTTGAAGTGGCTGGAGCTCAACGCCCGCCGACTGCGCATCTGCGCTTTCGAGCAGGACCGCTAAGTGGCGGGTCGCAGGGGCCCAAACCCGGAAATGCACTGCGCCGTCTGGCTGGACTTCCGCTCCAATTGGCCAGCAGCGCTTGACCGGGGGTGGCGATGGATTCATCGGCGCAGCTCTCTTTTGTGACAGCGGTCCCGAACGGGCACCTCCCTTGGATTGCCCTTTTGTTGGGATGCGCGGAGGACATCCATTGCGCCAGCGAGCGGAGTGCCGCTCCCTCCGCTGTCTTTGCCGCTGTCGCTGGATTTCTGCCATGGACGTCCCCCCGATTCGCAGTCCAATTCCTATGCCTTTAATGCCTGCCTGTTTTACTGGTTCTCGAGCTTGGGACCTTGCCTCAATTCTTTATCCCGGTGCCGCGTAACGAGATTGGCTGCGAGCCAAGCACCTCCCCCGATGAGTCCGAGCCAGATCAAATTCCGAAGAAATCGGTTTTCTGGCGCGGGCGGAATACTCAGAATTCCCGTGTTGCCGGCAAGCACAGGGTGCTTGAGGTAACGGCCTTTGCGGGGAAGCGCGATGGAATCGAAGTGGCCGGCGAAATTACGAAACAAGCTCAGCATTTCTTCCCCGCGCAGGGGAATACCGTGACCTGCCCCGATAAGTTTGGGCTTCATTGCGGCCAAGTGCTCGGCTGACTCGCGGGCGGCTTGCCAGTCAGTGGTGAAATAGGCGGGTGGACCAAAGAAACCCGGTGTCTGGAAAAGACCTGCCCAGAATGATTCCTGGCGGAGTGTGGCAAAGGCGTCCCCGGCGATGAGGGCCCGGTCGTGCTCGCGAAAGAGCGAAACGTGGCCTGGGGTGTGGCCCGGAGTATGAATCCAGCGCCACCCAGCGAGCCCCGGCATCTTGCCGTCATTGGGCAGAGGCTGAACATGGCTTCCTAGGACAATCGCTTTTCGAGGGAAAAATACGGACAACCAAGAGATGATCCCCCCGCCCACCGTGGGGTCTGCCGGAGGATAACTACAGCGCCCGTTCAGGAACGGCAGCTCCATCCGATGCGCGAAGACGGTCACGTTCCAATGCTGGAGTAGTTGGTGCAGTCCTCCGGAATGATCAAAGTGACCGTGGGTGAGGATAATTGCCGCCGGTTTTGCCCCGGGACCAAAACGCTCCTGTGCGGCAAGACGAATCCTTGAGGCAAACCCAGGGGGACCCGAATCCACCAGCACCCAGTGGGATGCGCCCGGTTCGCCCAGGAAATAAACGTTTACCCAGCCCAGTCTGAGGCTGGCGATGTCCGGGGCTACCTCAAAGAGTGCGCCACTCCTCTCTGCAAGTCCTAGGTTTGGATAAACCGATCGTTTCGCGAAACCAATCATGGGATGCCTCCATGAAGTCATCGAAACGAGGAGGGTGTTTGGTGGTGCTCGCCAAGGTTGTCGCCAGAAAAATGTGGGCGAGGGGGCGCTTCTTGGGAGCTCTCCACGTTCGTGAATCCGCCAACCAGACGCAATGTCTGCAGTTAGGCCGTGGAAGAAAATGGCTTTGAACCTGTGAAATGCGCTCGGCAGAGAGTGTTCCCGAGGCCCACCGGGCGCTCTCCATGGAAAAACCGCTCAGCCACAGGAGCGATCGTGGGACACTAGTGATTGGCCCCGACGCGCAAAACCGCCCGAAGAAAGAATACGGGGCCACCAGTCCAAAGACTGACAGCCCCGCTGTTCCCCCCAGAACAGTTAAGGAGACCCGGAGGGATGCGGTTTCGTTAGGAAAAATTTAAGGAAAGTTTCGGGAGTCCTCTTGCCGAATAACGTTACTTCTTCAGGCCGTTAAGGTTGGAAGCCATGTCTGCAACCGCTTTGCCGAGGCGGGCGTGCTCGGCCGCTTCCAAATGCAGGCCGTCTAGCGCACTCGCATGGGCATAAAGTTGGCCGTCTAAAAAAGCGCAGCCGTGGGTTTGAGCGACTCGCCTGTAGAGTTCCGGGAGCTGAAGGGATTTTTCCCTTGCCCCCGAAAACTTTGCTGAGAGAGCCGGCAAATGCGACAGATCTCCGACTGCGGGCGGGGCGATGAGAAGCACTTGAGGCGGTTGTCTCTGCGGGCCCGAGTTGCTGCGTTGGATCACTTTGACAAGTGCCTCGACTCCGAGGGCGACATCGCCCGCAGGCAATCCGAATCGGGTTTTGAGGTCGTTTGTCCCCAGCATCATGACCACGAGATCCAGGGGCTGATGAGATTCCAAGCAGGGCTCGAGATAAACCCGACCATTTCGCGAGCCCTCCAAGGGATCGTCATGCACTGTGGTTCGGCCGCTCTGTCCCTCTTCGATGATATGGGATCCAGGACCCAAGTGATTCCGTAAAACCCCGGTCCAACGCACGGCATGCGAGTGCCGGACGGGTGCGGCGCTTTGGGCAGAGGCGATCGGATCCCAGCCCCAGGTGTTGGAGTCGCCGAAACAGAGAATGGTTTTCATAAAAGAATGATCTTCATGGCAGATGCCGAGCCGGGCCGCAAACCACAGGCGCCGGAGCGGCGATTTGTTTCCCGGCTAAGCGCTTGGTCCTCCTCTGGAAGTGGAAAAGATGGGCTCGCCGCCTGAAGCTCGCGAGTTAGACTGGGCCACTGAATGTCCCACGACCTGATTGCCGCTGTTTTTCTAGATCGCGATGGCACCCTGATGGAAGAGGTCCATTACTGCCGGGACCCGGAGAAGGTCCGTCTTTTACCTGGGGTCCAAGAGGGTTTGAGCGCCCTGAAGAAGGCGGGTTATCGCACGGTGATCATCACGAATCAGAGCGGGCTTGGGAGGGGGTGTATCACGCTGCAGGAGTATCAAGCGGTCCAGGAGCGCCTACTGACGCTGTTGGGGCCGGGCCTGATTGATGGCACTTATTTCTGTGCGGATGTGCCGGGAGAGCCCTCGACTCGGCGGAAACCCGCGCCGGGCATGGTCTTGGAGGCGACCCGAGATCATGGACTGGACGTGGGCGGCTCGTGGTTTGTGGGGGATAAAGCCATCGACGTCGAATGTGGCCGTGCGGCGGGGGCCCGGCCGATTCTGGTTCTCACGGGCTACGGTGGGGACGAATCAGGGGTTGCCGCCGAGTTCGTAGCAAAAGATTTTGCCTGTGCAGTGGAATTCATCCTAAAGCACCCATATGCCCGCTAACGTTGCCGTCATTATTCCTGCCCGATACGGGTCCACCCGGTTTCCGGGCAAACCATTGCACCCGATTGGCGGGAAGCCCCTGATTCAGCATGTGTGGGAACGGGCGTCCCGGGCCAAAGGCATTGGAAGCGTCATAGTGGCTACGGACGATATCCGGATTGCTGAAACGGCTTTCAATTTCGGAGCAGAGGTTTCGATGACATCCGCCAAGCATGTCAGTGGCACGGACCGTTGTGCGGAAGTGGCTCGGCGTTTGAAGGGGGTTTCTCACGTGATCAATGTCCAAGGAGACGAACCGATGGTGGATCCGGCACTGATTGGGCGATTGGCGAGGACTTTGCGCAGCCAACCGAAGCTGGACATGGTGACGGCGGCAAATGCCTTCAACGCAGGGGAGGACGTATCGCAACCCAACGCGGTGAAAGTGGTTATGGATCGAGAGGGCAACGCGCTCTATTTTTCAAGAAGCGCGATTCCGTTTGTGCGGGACGGATCGACGGCCTCCGCGGGGTATTTGCGGCATCAGGGTATTTACGGTTACACGAAGCGGTTTCTCCTGCAGTTCGTGAAATGGAAACCCGGGTGCCTTGAGTGCTGCGAACAACTGGAGCAATTACGCGCCTTGGAAAACGGGGCCCGGATCCGCGTGCTCCTCACGAAAGGAGGCTCCGTAGGGGTGGATTCCCCTGAGGATGTGGGGCTTGCTGAAAAACTCCTGGGGATTCGATAATCATCCTCTCGCATTCCTCGCAGGAATCGTTTTTGCTCCCCCGCTTTTCCATTCGAGCCTGAGCCTCTTCAATTCTCATGAAATACATTTTTGTTACCGGCGGCGTGGTGAGTTCCCTCGGCAAAGGCTTGGCGGCGGCGTCGCTGGGGACTTTGCTTGAGAACCGGGGACTCAAGATTGTGCTTCAGAAATTTGATCCCTACCTCAACGTGGATCCGGGCACGATGAACCCGTTCCAGCACGGGGAGGTTTACGTGCTGGAGGATGGGGCGGAAACCGACCTGGATCTGGGGCATTACGAGCGGTTTACGCACGCTGTGTTGACTCGGTCCAACTCGACCTCCAGTGGGCAGGTCTATGAGACGGTGCTGGCCCGGGAACGCCGTGGGGATTATCTTGGAAAGACGGTGCAAGTGATTCCGCACGTCACCGACGAGATTAAGGCGCGGCTGAGGAAACTTTCCGCGGAACAGCCCTGCGACGTGCTGATTACCGAAATTGGCGGCACCACGGGCGACATCGAAGGGCTCCCCTTTCTGGAGGCGATCCGCCAATTTGTGCTCGAGGTGGGAGCTCAGAACGTGGTGATCATGCACGTGACGCTGGTGCCTTACATCAAGGCGGCGGGCGAACTCAAAACCAAGCCTTCCCAGCAATCCATCGCCAAACTGCGCGAGATCGGGTTGCATCCCCAGGTGCTGGTTTGCCGAACTGAGCACCCTCTCGGAGCGGATGTTCGCCAGAAGCTCTCCGTGTTCTGCAATGTACCCTTGGATGCGGTGGTTGAAGCCCGGGATGTAGCGCATTCGATCTATGAGATGCCGCTGATGCTTCAGGCGGAGAAAATGGATGAAACCATCTGCAAGCTCTTGGGCTTAACCCGGCCCCCTGCGGACATGAGTCAATGGCAGAAGTTCGTGGATCGCGTGGTGAAACCCAAGAAGCGGGTTAAAATCGCTGTGGTCGGCAAGTACATCGAGCTCCAAGACGCATACAAGTCGATTTACGAGTCGCTCACCCACGCCGCTGCAAGTGTGGATTGCGGGACAGATCTTCTGCTGGTGGATGCCGAGGAGCTCGAAGAGAAAGATCCCGCGCTGGTGCTTGGAGACGTGGCGGGCATCCTTGTGCCGGGAGGGTTTGGAGATCGCGGGGTGGAGGGAAAAATTCGGGCAACTGAGTTTGCGCGGGAGAACCGGGTGCCTTTTCTCGGGCTTTGTTTGGGGATGCAGGTGGCGACGATTGAATTTGCGCGCAACGTATGCGGTCTGAGCGGAGCCAACAGCACGGAGTTTGACAGCAAACCGCCTTACGCGGTGATCGACCTGCTTGAGGAACAGAAAGATGTGACCGACAAGGGAGCGTCGATGCGGCTTGGTACTTGGCCAACGAAGATTGCCGCCGGCACTCGCGCTCACCAGGTTTACGGTTTGGACGAAATCACTGAGCGCCATCGGCACCGCTACGAATACAATCTGCAATACCGGGCCCAGATGGAGGCCAAGGGGTTCGTAATCAGCGGCACCTCCCCCGACGGCAGCTTGGTGGAGTTGGTCGAACTCAAGGATCACCCTTGGTTCTTGGCTTGCCAGTTTCATCCTGAATTCCAGTCGAAGCCCAACCGTCCCCATCCTCTTTTCAAAGGTTTCGTCAGCGCCTGTTTGGCGCACGGCTCGTAGTGGGTGTTTTTGCGGGGGCGGTTTCATGCACCGCTCTTGACTGGACGAAGCGGAGGCCTAATCTGCGGACGCAAGCAGGGGAGCCAGTGGGCTGAGAGGTTAGGCGGTTGCCGAAAGCAATCTCCCGACGACCCTTTGAACCTGATGCGGGTCATGCCGCCGCAGGGAGTCTCTCTCAGCCATGCTTATTCCCTGGTATGGCTCTTTTCTTTTTCCACCGAAAGAGCCCCTTCGAACACCTCAGTTTTTAGTCTGGGAGCAACCTAAAACGCATTCCAACGATGATCGCCGCGAACAACTCCATAGAACCCCAAAGCTCCAGTGTCCTGCCCAATAGCCAACGGGTCTATGTGCCAGGAAGCCTGCATCCGGAAATCCGAGTGCCTTTCCGAGAGATCCGCCTCTCATCGACCAAAACTCTGTCCGGCCAAACAGAGCTCAATGAACCTGTGCGCGTGTATGACTGCAGCGGTCCTTGGGGGGATCCCACACAGGCACCGGATTCAGCTCAAGGTTTGGCGGGCATCCGTGCGGACTGGATCCGGGCTCGGGGCGACGTCGAGGAGTATCAAGGGCGCGAAGTTCGTCCTGAAGACAATGGATACCTCACGCGCGGGCACGAGGAGTATGCCAGCCAGGCGGAGCGCCGGAATCGCCTCGAGGAGTGGCGGGGACCCGCCCGGAGACCGCTGCGGGCGAGCGCTGGTCACCCCGTGACCCAGCTCTGGTATGCCCGCCAGGGAATCATCACACCGGAGATGGAATTCATCGCCATCCGCGAAAACCTGGGTCGCCAAGCGGCTTTTGAGTCCGTGGAGAACAAAAGTGGCTCTCGTGCCGTGCTCAATCAGCAGCATCCCGGGATGTCCTTTGGCGCGAGTATTCCGAGCCACATCACCCCCGAGTTTGTTCGGGATGAAGTGGCCCGGGGGCGTGCGATTATTCCTGCCAACATCAACCACCCGGAGCTCGAGCCGATGATTATCGGCCGCAACTTTCTGGTGAAGATCAACGCCAACATTGGAAACAGCGCCGTGGCGTCCTCCATCGAGGAGGAAGTCGAAAAGATGCGTTGGGCCACGAAATGGGGGGCAGACA
>JBEIUI010000049.1:0-22191 GCA_040374425.1 Verrucomicrobiia bacterium
CCATTGCGTCGGTCCATTGCGTCGGTCCATTGCGTCGGTCCATTGCGTCGGTCCATTGCGTCGGTCCATTGCGTCGGTCCATTGCGTCGGTCCATTGCGTCGGTCCATTGCATCGGTCCGTTGCTTCGGTCCGTTGCTTCGGTCCGTTGCGTTACTCCGTTGCGTTACTCCGTTGCGCTATTGGACCTCACTTGAAATGGGCCCTTTGTGGCGTGCCAGTCGTCGCCGTCCACTCGGAGTTCGCATCCTTCGCATGGGAATCTTCTTTCTTCATCACGTTGAGTCGGGCGCGGGGGCAGAGCTGGGAACAGACCCTCCGTTCCACCTTCAGAACCCCCTCCGCATGAAAAGATTCTCTGTCCCCCGGAGGTCGCCTTAAATGTGGATCGCCGCGCCGTAGGCCTGCGCCGCCGCCTCGTGGACGGCTTCGCTCAAGGTCGGGTGCGCGTGGATGGTCGCCTCAAGTTCTTCGTGCGTGGCTTCCAGCGTGATGGCAAGGCCAAGCTCGGCGATCATTTCAGTCGCCTCCGGCCCGATGATATGTGCACCGAGAACTTCGCCGTGTTTTTCGCCGAGGATGAGCTTCACAAACCCATCGATCTCACCGATCGCCCGCGCTTTGCCGCTGGCCATAAACGGGAATTTACCGACCTTGAACGGGATACCCTTCTCTTTGGCCGCGCGTTCGGTCAAGCCGACGCTGGCCACCTGGGGATGGCAGTAGGTGCAGCCCGGGAACACCGTGACTTTCTTGGGCTGATGATCGGTAAACATGCCCTCAATGGCTTGGACCGCCTCGTAGCTGGCGACGTGGGCCAGCCAGGGTGGCCCAATGATGTCACCGGCAGCGTAAACGCCCGGGACGTTGGTCTCGTACCGGTCATTGGTCTTGAGATAGCCCCGGTCGGTGAGTTCGAGCTTGAGGTTGCCGCCGGGCAGGAGCGGTTGCACGCCGATGGCCACCAAACACACGTCGGCTTCGAGCACTTGCTCGGTGCCTTTGGAGTCTTGCACCGTGATTTTCACGCCGGTCGGGGTCACCTCGGTCTTCGTGGTCTTGGTGCTCGTGAGCAGCTTGATGCCCTGTTTGTTAAACGCTTTCTCCAGGGTCTGGGAAACTTCTGTGTCTTCCACGGGCAGGATGTTGGGCATCATCTCCACCACCGTCACCTTCGTGCCAAACGCGTTGTAGAAATAGGCGAACTCGATGCCGATCGCACCCGCGCCGATGACAATCATGCTCTGAGGCTGTTTCTCGAGCACCATCGCCTCGCGACTGCCGATCACCGAGGTGCCGTTGAAAGGCAGGCCTGGCAACGGCCGGGTCACAACGCCTGTGCTGAGGAGGATCTTGGGCGCGCTGTGGGTTTCTTCTTTTCCATCGGCCAGCTTCACCTTCACCGTCCCGACTTTGTCCACCGTGGCTTCGCCCCGGATGTAGTCGACCTTGTTTTTCTTGAAGAGAAACTCGATGCCCGCCGCGTTCTTGTCGGAAACCTCCCGGGAACGCTTGATGATTTTGCTCCAGTCGTAGCTCAGCCCCTCGATCTTGAAACCGAACTCCGCAGCGCGATGCGCCATGAGGTGGTAGAGCTCCGCGTTGCGCAGCAACGATTTGGTCGGGATGCAACCCCAGTTCAGGCAGGTGCCGCCCGCACGCTCCTTCTCAATACACGCCACTTTTTTGCCGAGTTGCGCCGCTTTGATCGCGCCGACATACCCAGCGGGGCCGCCGCCAACAACGATGAGGTCGTAGTTCATAAAAAAAGGAAGAAATTACTAGTTCGCGCCGGGCACCATCGCCGGACACCGGTGAACATGTGGGCGCACGGCGTTGAGCGTCAAAGATTTTGTCCCGCGATTTTCAAACACGCCCGCAACCCACCCACGCGCCACTCGGTGAGCCGGGCTGTGTCCCCGCCGTCGCCCGGGCTCGCGCCTGATCTCCCCCCCCAGGAAAAAAGCCGCTTAGAGCAGCATCAACGTCGGGCACTCGATCAGGCCCCGCAGTGCGGAGAGATACTGCGCGCCAACTGCGCCGTCGACCACCCGGTGATCGGCGCTCAACCCAATCGACATCCGTTGGCCGGCCACGATCTGGTCGTTGGCACCCACCACCGGTTTTTTCACGATGGCGCCCACGCTCAGAATCATCGCCTGCGGCGGGTTGATGATGGCCGAAAAACTGTCGATTCCGTAGCTGCCGAGGTTGGATACCGTGATCGTTCCGCCTTGGTATTCCTCGGGCTTGAGTTTTTTGGATCGGGCACGCGTGGCGAGATCTTTGACGGCTTCGCTGACCTGATGGATGGATTTCTTCTGTGCGTCGCGGATGACCGGGGTCACGAGCCCTTCTTCGACTGCCACAGCAACGCTGAGATGGACCCCTCCGTACTGGATGACCGCATCCCCGGCGAAGCTGGCATTGACGGCCGGCACCTTCACGGCGGCGCTGATCACGGCCTTGAGGACGAAATCGTTGACGGTGAGTTTGCTGCGTCCGGCGGCGTCCGCCGCGGCATTGATTTCAGCCCGCAGTTTCATGAGCGGCGCGGCGTCCACCTCGATGTTCAGATAGAAATGCGGGATCGTGGTTTTGCTCGTGAGCAGGCGGTCGGCGATCACGCGGCGCATGCCGCTAAGCGGGATGCGCTGGTCCCCTTCCCCTGCGGGAGTGGAAGGCACCGCGCTCGGCGCGGCTGCCACGGAGCGGGCCGCGGCGGGCTGGACCTTGCCGATGTCGGCGGCCACGATGCGGCCTCCGGGACCAGAGCCCGTGAGGGCGTCCAGATCAAAGCCCTTTTCCTGAGCAAGTTTCCGGGCCAGTGGCGAAACCCGCACGCGCTCGCCAGAGGCGCGCTTCGCGGTTGCGGGCGCCGGGGCCGATGCAGAAGCCGCCGCGGGGGCCGGCGCCGCTTTGTCGGCAGGAGCTTTCGCGGGGGCCGGAACGGCGGGTGCGGGTTCGGACCCTGCGGCCGGCGGTTTTTCCCCCTTGGCGAGCAGCAAACCGATCCGGCTGCCGATGGTGACTTTCGTGCCCGCAGGCACGAGATGCTGATGGAGGATGCCGTCATCGAAAGCTTCCATTTCCATCGTGGCCTTGTCGGTTTCGACCTCCGCTAGGACGTCGCCGACTTCCACGCTCTCCCCCTCATTCTTCCGCCACTTGACGAGGGTTCCCTCGGTCATGGTGTCGCTGAGCTTGGGCATGTCAATGTAAGTGGCCATGGAATGAAATGGGTTCGAATGGGTGTGCGGGCGCGGCTGATTTAACGAATGCCGCGAAAGAGGGAAACAAAAACTCGGAGGCCGACTCCGGCGGGGCGGCTTCCGAGTGAAAAACTGCCGGGCGCGTTCAGCAGATGCTCAACACCTTGGAAACAATGTCGCTCGGGCGGGGCAGCTGACGCATCTCGAGCGCCGGGCTGTAAATCGCGGGCGCATCGATCGCGCTGATGCGCAGCACGGGCGCGTCCAGGTCGTCAAACGCCTTCTCCATGAGGATGGAAGAAATCTGGGCGTCCACGCCGCAGAACGGCTTGTTTTCCTCGATGAGCACGGCGCGATGCGTTTTGCGCACGGACTTGAGAATCGCTTCCTCGTCCAAGGGCCGGATGCTGCGCAGGTCGATGACCTCGGCCTGGATGTCGTGTTCGGCTGCGAGCAGTTCGGCCGCCTTGAGCGCCGTCAAAACCGCGCGGCCATGGGCGATCAAACTCACGTCGGAGCCCTCGCGTTTCACGTCCGCCACACCCAGCGGGATGATGTATTCCTCAGTGGGCACCTCCCATTTCTCGCCGTAGAGCAGGGTGTTTTCCATGAACATCACGGGGTCATTGTCGCGGATCGCGGATTTCATGAGCCCCTTCACGTCGTAAGCCGTGGCGGGACAAACCACTTTCAGGCCGGGGATGTTCGCAAGCATGTTTTCGGGCGTGTGGCTGTGAGTGGCGCCCACGCTTGTGCCGCCGTTGGCCGGGCCGCGGATCACGATGGGGCAATTGATGAGGCCGCCGCTCATGTAGCGCACGAACCCGGCGTTGTTGACGATCTGATCCCAGGCCACCGTGGCGAAACTCCAGAACATGAGCTCCATCACCGGACGCAGCCCCAGCATCGAGGCGCCCACGCCCATGCCGATGAAAGCCGCTTCGCTGATGGGCGTGTCCACCACACGTTTGTCCCCGAAACGTTTCCAAAGACCTTCCGTGACTTTATAGGCGCCGTCGTATTCGGCCACTTCTTCGCCGAGCAGCACCACGTTTTCGTCGCGTTCGATTTCTTCAGCGAGCGCGTGACGCAGCGCTTCGCGGTAGGTGATTTCTGGCATTGCTAAAATGGGGTGAGAAAAATGCGGAGCCCCATCCAGGAACGGGCGGGGCGTGGAAGACTAATCGTTGAAGAAATGTTTGCCCGTGCGGCCGGCGATGGTTTGTCGGTCTACCTCAAAATAGATGTCCTCGGAAATGCTGGCCTCCGTTGGGAAAGGACTGTCTTCGGCAAACTGCACGCTCTCCGCGGCTTCCTGGCGCGCCGCAGAATCGATCTCGTCGTATTTTTCCGACGTTAGAACGCCCTCTCCGATGAGCCGCGTTTTCCAAAGCCGGATCGGGTCGTGGTCCTGTTTGTAACGCTCGATCTCGTCTTCGCTCCGGTAGACCTTGTGTTTGGCGTCGGCCACCGAATGTCCGTAGTAGCGATACGTGGAGATCTCGAGCACCGTGGGTCGGGACTGTTTGTGGGCGCGGTCCATGGCCTCCTGCACCTTGGCCCTCACCTCGTAGATGTCCTCGCCGTTGCACACGTCCCAATCCATCGCAAATCCTTGGGCGCGCTCAGCGAGGCTGGTGCGGAAAGCGCTGGAGCGCACGAGACTCGTGCCCATGGAGTATTGGTTGTTCTCGATGATGTAGACCACCGGCAGATCCCAAAGCGAAGCGAGGTTGAGGCATTCATACCAGGAGCCCTGGTTGACCGCGCCGTCGCCGAGGAAACAGAGTGCCGCGCCCTTGAGCCCTTTGTATTTGATGGCAAATGCCAACCCCAAGCCCAGCGGGGTTTGACCCGCCACAATTCCATGGCCACCCCAGAAATTTTTGTCCGGCGCGAAATAATGCATCGAGCCGCCTTTGCCCTTCGAACAGCCAGTGGCTTTCCCGAAGAGCTCCGCCATGCACTCATTCATGTTCATCCCCACCGCCAATGCATGGCCGTGGTCCCGGTAGGCGGTGATGACATGATCGTTGGCCCCCATGAGCGACACCGCGCCCACCGCGACACTTTCCTGGCCGATATAGAGGTGGAGGAATCCACCCATTTTTCCGACCTGGTACTGTTTGAGGGCAGCTTGCTCAAAGCGCCGGATGCGGAGCATCTCACGCAGAAAGCGGAGCTTATCGTCAGAAGTCAGCGCTTGGTTGATGAGCGCTGGAGAATAATCTTGGGCTTTGACGGCTGTTTCCATAGGGAGCGGCGTTAAACGGGCTACTCCTAGTGGGACGTCAGGTTTTGTGCAACCACGAACCTACAGAGAGTTGGATTCTGCGCTCCGGGAGTTTTTTGAGTCCGATTTCCTGCGGAATCAATGGATGCTCTGCCCTGAATGTGACAAAAACCCCGGCATTGCGACAGAGCCCGGGGCGGAAAGACGCAAGCGATTTGCGCCGTTGTATTTACAAGAATATTGATGCCCGGACTTCCCTCCCGGGCCTGTTCTCAGTCATCTTCTAAACGCCGGTTCTCCCGCTGGAAGCTGGCTACCTCTCCGATAGACCGAACCCTTTTCCATGAATTTCGAGCCCTTGTTATCGGCCGCCTGGCAGGTCCGTGAAAACGCCTATGCGCCTTACTCGCGTTTTACGGTGGGCGCGGCCCTGTTGACAGACGACGGCCGGATTTTCACCGGATGCAATGTCGAGAACATCTCCTTTGGACTCACCGTCTGCGCCGAGCGCGGGGCGGTGTTCGCTGCGGTGTCAGCCGGGGCAAGACGGTTTCGCGCGCTCGCCGTGGTATCAGATTCGCGGGAACCCGTCAGCCCCTGTGGCGCCTGCCGGCAGGTGCTGGCCGAGTTTGGCGACGAGCTGCCCATCCGGACGGCCAATCTCAGCGGCCAACAATTTGAGGCCTGCCTGAGCGCATTACTGCCGAGAGCCCGGGCGGGCATCCTCGGCTCCTAGAGATGTTCCACGTAGAACAATGCCATGTTTGTTTATCCGAAGAAATACGAGGTGATTGTGGTTGGCGCCGGTCATGCCGGGATTGAGGCCGCCATGGCGGCCGCCCGGCTCGGGTGTCAGACGCTGATCCTCACACAGAACCTGGATTCCATTGGCCAGATGTCCTGCAATCCCGCCATTGGAGGCCAGGCCAAAGGCCAGATTGTAAGGGAGATCGACGCCCTAGGCGGTTTGATGGGACTCAACACAGACGCCACCAGCCTGCAGTTTCGGATGCTCAACGCCCGGAAAGGCCCCAGCGTCCGGTCCCCTAGGGCGCAGTGTGACAAAAAGGCCTATCAATTCCGCGCCAAGGCGGAGCTGGAACGCCAGCCCGGCCTGGAGCTGCATCAAGGCAACGTGTTGCGGGTTTTGGTGGACGGGAACGGGGCCTGCGGCGTGGAAACCAATTTAGGTCTCCGTTTTTTGGGCAGCGCCGTGGTGATTACCGCGGGCACATTCCTGCGGGGCCTTCTCCATGTGGGCCTTCAGAATCAGGCCGGAGGCCGGATGGGCGACAGCATGTCCACCCTGAGCGACAGCCTCAGGGAACTGGGTTTTGAGGTGGGCCGGTTTAAAACCGGCACACCCTGCCGGATCCACGGGCGTTCCATTGATTTTTCGCGCTGTGAACCGCAGCCCGGCGATGAGCCGGCCCAGCCGTTTAGCTACATGCCCGAGAGGTTGCGCAGGGAGAAGGACGACATCTTTTCACTGAACCACTGGGCCAACGGCTTGTTCCACGTGGAACAAATGCCCTGCTGGATTACTCACACGACATCCCGGACCCATGAGTTGATCCGCGCAAACCTCGATAAGTCCCCGCTTTATGCCGGCCGGATTGAGGGGGTGGGCCCGCGGTATTGCCCGTCGATCGAGGATAAGGTGGTCAAGTTTGCCGAGAAGGAGAGCCATCAGCTCTTTCTCGAGCCCGAAGGCCGCCACACGGAGGAGTTTTACGTCAACGGGGTTTCCACAAGCCTGCCCATGGAGGTGCAGTACGCGTTTATCCGGAGCATCCCAGCACTTGAGGACGCGCAGATCCTGCGCCCGGGTTATGCGGTGGAATACGATTATTTCCCGCCCACCCAGCTCGCGCACACTCTGGAGACCCAGAAAGTGCCCGGACTCTATTTCGCCGGCCAAATCAACGGCACGTCCGGCTACGAGGAGGCAGTCGCCCAGGGGCTCGTGGCCGGAGCCAACGCCGCCCTCAAAGCGCTGGGAAAACCCGCTTTTGTGCTTTCCCGGGCGGATGCCTATATCGGGGTGCTCGTGGATGATCTGGTCACCAAAGGCACCACCGAACCCTACCGGATGTTCACCAGCCGCGCCGAACATCGGCTGGTGCTCCGCCAGGACAACGCGGATCTCAGGCTCACCCCACTGGCCCACAGCCACGGGCTTGTTGACGCCGATCGGATGGCTAAAACCCGGCAGAAACAGGAACAGATCGCTGCACTGCAGGCGTTTGCAGCTCAAACCCCATATGAGGGGGGGCGACTCCTGCAATGGCTCAAACGGCCTGAATCCGCCGCAGACCAACTCCCAGCCGAAATCCGCAACGGGTTTTCCCCGGAACTCTGGGAAGCCTTGGAGATTGAGCTCAAATACGCCGGCTACATCGTTCGCCAGAACGCCGCGATCGAAAAACTCCAGAACGCCGAGGAAAAACGGATCCCGGCCCAGTTCGATTACATGCAGGTGGCCGGGCTCCGACTCGAAGCGCGCCAGAAGTTCAGCCAAGTGCGACCCGAAACCTTCGGGCAAGCCTCGCGGATTAGCGGGATCACCCCGGCGGACCTCGCACTTCTCTCCATTGTTCTCAAAAAACCCGCATCCCCGGAGTCCGCTTCAACCTGAAAACTGAAGTTCACGCTCCGAAGACACGGAGACCAAAAGGCGAGGCCCGACGGTGACTGCCAATCCGCTTTCCAACCCCCCCGTAAGAAGGACGTTTCCCTGTCTTTCCGGAGTTCGGCTGAAATCCCGCCCGCCCTATGTCCGCCCGAATCCGGGTCAGGAACGCGACCGCCGGGCGGCATCCGCCTGCAATTCCTCCCACGCCCGAACAATCCCATCGAGCAAAGTCTGCCAAGCGGCACCGGGCGTGTCCCAACCCGAACTAAACCGGAGGACCCGGGAAGCGGCCTCGGGCGCAAAACCCATGGCTTGGAGCACATGGGACGTCTTCTCCTTCCCAGTCGCACAAGCCGAACCCGTGGACACGGCGAACCCCAGTTTATCGAGTTTCACCACCCAACGCTGCCGACAATCCGCCTGAGGCAGCACAGCCGCCACCGTGTTCCAGAGCCGGGGCACGGCGGCCCCGAGGATCTCCGCCCCCGGCAGTCGAGCCCTCAACCCCTCCTCAAAAGCCGTCCTCTGGTTCAAACGCTCCTCCAACACCGCCAACTGCGCCAGACGCTCCTCCAAAGCCGCCACCATCGCGAGCACCCCCGGCACATTCTCGGTCCCAGCTCTTTGTCCCTCCTCATGAGGCCCGCCCAAGAGCAGGGGATGCAAGGACTGGGCGGCCCTCAAAAAACCCACCCCCTGGGGACCGCCGAATTTATGGGCGCAACCGCTCAGGAAATCACAGGCGCCCAACCCTTTCACTGGGAGCTTCCCGACCCATTGCGCGGCGTCGCAGAAGAACGGAACCCCATGATTCTGACACAGTTCCGCGAGTTGCGCCCACGGCTGGCAAACCCCCGTCTCGTTGTTCGCGGCCATCACCGCCACCACCGCCGGTCGGGACTTGCGTAAGCCGCCACGCACCCAATCCAGATCCACCAGCCCCTGAGTATCGACCGGAATCTCCAAGAGCCGGTCCCGAAACCCGACCCGGGCGGATTCCAAAACACAGGGATGTTCCACTGCCGACACCCAGGCCTCCGCGGAGCTCTGCCGGGCCAAATGCCCAAGAATCGTGTTGCTGGATTCCGTGGCTCCCGAGGTGAAAACGATCCCCCCGGGTTCACACCCCAACCAACCCGCGAGTTTCTCCCGGGCCCCATCGAGAGCAGCAGCAGCTCGCGCCCCGAGGCGATGCGGACTGCTGGGATTGCCCGGATACCGCGCGACAGCATCCAACCAGGCGTCCCGCGCAGAGGCGGAGAGGGGAGAGGTGGCGTTGTGATCGAAATAGAGCACGTGGAGCCATCCCATTAGATGAAGGCCCGACCCGGCGCAATCCCGCCCTTGGCGGAACACCGTTCCCTGCACTCCCACTGAAGCCCCTAGAGGGCTTAGGGAGTTTGTGGGAACGGGTTGCCCTTTATGCCCGGCGATCCCATGACGCGCCGACAGCCCTGCAATAGGTGCCCACCCACAGACGCCCCTCCTGTCCCCGCTTGCAGCCCCCGAATGCCGCAGGGATCTGAGAACGTCGCCGGTAGTCGAGCGCAGCGACTTCACCGGGAAGCCGAGTCCCGCACCCCCAGCCGCGGTGCCAGAGACAACGTGGGAGGCCGAATCTTCTGCCACCCCCCTGCGCGGTGGGGTGTTTTTGGGGGATACCGGGTTCCCTCCGGAAACAATGCCCTTTGGGCTGCTGCGAACTCAGAGAATTTGTATGTCCCGAATGTCACTTACTTAAGGCATCTTTTCGACGTTTTACTCTGTGACCGGGACGATTCGGCACTTTTTTTGGGCGAGCCGACTTTTCTGCGGCCCGACATGAATTTTTACTCTGAAACTTGGGATATCTGAAGCCGCTGAAAGCCGACATGTGGGGCCTCACCTCTCGAAATTTCTAGGTTCGATCCACTCCGGTGATCCGCCTTAACTCAGCGCTCTTCCTGTGTGTCCCTGTCTCCCCATTGGAACTCACTACCATTCCTCGTTGCCCCCGAATCCGGTCCGACTGCCCGGAACCCGGGCCGGAGCGGGGAACGGGAGCACCAAAGAAAGGGAGACGCAGCGGGGTAAACTGTGGCTAGTATCAGAGCCCGCGTATGGAACCGACCCCCGAAACCCGGACAGAGTTTTATAAACGTTCCACGTTCGTTACACATTTGCCGGTGGGTTTCCTCTATAGCCCCTCTCATTTCTGGCTCTCTGAGGCGGAGCCCGGCCTCTGGCGGATCGGGTTCACCAAGTTCGCCACCCGGATGCTCGGGGAACTCGTGGACCATCAGTGGGAGAAAAAAACGGGCGCCCCTGTGCATTCCGGGGAAATCATCGGATCCATCGAAGGCTTTAAAGCGATCTCGGACCTCTACTGCGTGGCTGACGGCGCGTTTGGCCGGGGCAATCCGAGCCTTGGCGAGGCGCTTGACCTTGTCGGCCAAGAACCCTACGGAGCGGGCTGGCTGTATGAGATCCGCGGCGTGCCGGACGCGAAATGCATGGATGTGGCCGGCTACCGCAACCTGCTCGACGCCACCATCGACCGGATCCTGCAGAAACAAGAGGCAGACGAACCATGAGCCTTCCCCTAAGCCAACCCATGACCGCCCCCGCAGAAAACGTCCCGACTCCGGCCCAGAACCCCCAGAGAAAGGGGCGCGACGTCGACCCGGCCCGGCGCAACCGGGCGCGTTACCTCATGGTGGGGGGGTTCCTTGGCGCTGGGAAAACCACCGCCGTGGCGGCGCTCGCGCAGCATTTCACCGCGCAAGGCCTGCGCGTGGGCCTGATTACCAACGACCAAGGCAGCGAACTCGTGGACACCGCGATGCTCAGAGCCAAGGGCTTTCAAACGGAAGAAATCCCGGGAGGCTGTTTCTGTTGCCGGTTTAATTCGCTCGTGGACGCTGCCACGAAACTCACCGAGGCGACTCTGCCGGATCTCTTCATCGCCGAGCCGGTGGGCAGTTGCACGGACCTTGTCGCCACCGTGACCTACCCGCTGCGGCGGATGTATGGGGACCGGTTCGCGATTGCGCCGTTGAGCGTCCTGGTCGACCCGGTGCGCGCGGAGCGCATCTTTGGCCTGAGCGAAGGCAGCAAGTTTTCCGAGAAAGTCCTCTACATCTACCACAAACAGCTTGAGGAAGCGGAGCTCATCATCCTCACCAAATCCGATCTGCTCGATGCGCCGCGGCTGGAGGCTCTCCGCGCGGCGATTGGCGCGGCTTATCCGCAGGCGCGGATCCACGCTTTGTCCGTGCGGGAGGGCAGGGGACTGGCGCCTTGGATTGCGGATCTCGAATCGGGCGAACAAACCCCGCGTGCGGCGATGACGATGGACTACGCGATCTACGCGGAAGGCGAGGCGCTCCTGGGCTGGCTCAACGCGACGCTCCAACTGGAGGCGCCGGAAGGGTTCGACTCCGGCGCGCTGCTCCGGGACTTGGCCGGGCAAATCCGGGACGCCTTGGGCGAGGCGCAGATTGCGCATTTAAAAATGACCCTGAGCCCAGAAGGCGGCCTAGGCGACATCGCCGTGGTCAACCTGGTGCGGAACGACTTTGTGCCAGAGCTCTCGCTCACCCTGGACGAACCCGTCGTGCGCGGCCAACTCATCCTTAATTTGCGGGCGGAAACCGACCCGGAAACCCTGCGCAACGCCGTGACCGGAACCGTGGCGGCACTGGCTCAAAAACCGGGCGGCCCTGCCGCGGTGCTGGAGCACTTGGAATACTTTCGTCCGGGCAAACCGCAGCCCACACACCGCGACTTGGGGCCCGCCCTGAATTAACGAAAACCGTTTTCGCATCATTCCCATCCCTCACCCTTCGAGCGTTTTCATGACCCCTGAGACTCACACCCCTAACCCCGCGGCCGCCGAGTTGTCGACCCCGGGCGGAACGCGGATCCTTTACTGCCACTGCCAATACGCCCAAGTCGTTCCGCGCGAGGTGAAGGAAGGCGTGCTTCGGGGGTTATGCCAAACAGGCGCCGCGTTTGAGGCCGTGGCGGATCTGTGCGAAATGGCGGCGCGCAGGGACGCGGCGCTGCGACGGCTTTCCCAATCGGGCCCGCTCAAAATCGCGGCTTGTTATCCACGCGCAATCAAAGGGTTATTCCACCAAGGCGGCGCGGACCTTGCGCCGGAAACGACCGAGGTGCTCAACATGCGCACCCTGGCCGCAGGCGAAGTCCTCGGAGGGCTTTTCAGCGCGCCGCTCCAGCCCAATCTTCCGTCAAAAACCCCCGCCTAACCTCCTATGTCCCTCCGCGACCAACCCGCCCTGCGCGTCATTCTTTACGAAGGTCCCGGCGCCCGGAGCCTTGAGACCGAGACCCGGTTCGAAGCGCTCGCCGCCCTGCTTGAGCACGGCTACTCCGTGACCCGCACCGCGGGCGCCGGAGCCGTGGCACCCGCCGACGCCAGCCCCGCGTTGCTCCTTGCGGATTTCGATGAGAACGCCCCGGTGGAATTCGCCCAAGCGGACCACCCCGTGCGCACCCGCCCGATTCGCGGCCTGAGCCCGGCCCAGATCGCGGACGCGGTGGAGACCGTCGGACGCGAGCTGGGTGCCGCGCAGCACGGCGAATGGAAGCCGTGGTTCCCGGTGATTGATTACGACCGATGCACCAACTGCATGCAGTGCCTGAGCTTCTGTCTATTTGGCGTTTACGGCGTGGACGAGGAACGCAAGCTCCAGGTGCAAAACCAGGACCAATGCAAAACCAACTGTCCCGCGTGTTCCCGCGTCTGTCCGGAAGCGGCGATCATGTTTCCCAAATACAAGGCGGGCCCGATCAACGGCGACGTGGTCAGCGCGGCGGATCTTCAGAAGGAGAAGATGAAGGTCGACATCTCCGCGCTGCTCGGCGGCGACGTGTATGACATGCTCCGGTTGCGCAGCGAAAAAGCCAAGTCCCGCTTCAGCAAGGAACGCGACTCCGACAAAGCGCTCCAAGAACGCCAGAAATGCCTGGTGAAACTCGCGCAGGCCGGGGATATCCCGCCCGAGGTGCTGCTCTCCCTGCCTTCTCCCGAGGAAATCGCGCGCCGCGCCGAGGAAGCCGCCGCCAAGGCGCAGGCAGCTCTTGCCGGCCGTGCCGGACCAGCCGAGGCCTGAGCTTCGGCCCAAACCATTCGATGCCGATCCTGCTGCTTGTCTGCTTCTGGGCCTGGGGATCCTTGGCGGCGCTTTCCGCCGAGCCCGTGCCCCGGCACCCGGCCGCAGACCGGCTGGTGGCGTTGATCACCTTGGACGGGTTCCCGAGTTGGGTCTGGAAAGATCCTGCGCTGGTCATGCCCAACCTGCGCCGGATCGCCTCCCAAGGCGCCGTGGCGGAGCAGATGACAGTGTCCAATCCGACCGCGACATGGATCAACCACACCACGCTGGTCACCGGCGTGGAGCCGTCCCAACACGGCGTACTTTTTAACGGGCGGCTCACCCGGCAGGAACCGGGGCAGCCTCCGTTGATCGATCCCTTCGCCACAAAAACCGATCTGATCCAAGCCCCCACTCTCGCCGATCTCGCGTTTCGTGCCGGGCTCAAGACCGCCCAAGTCGCCTGGGTGGCCGTGGCGCAATCCGGGTCGTTCGACGTGGAGCTGGCGGAGCTCCCGAGATCCAACCAGCCATTCGCGCAGGAATTGGTGACCCAAGGCGTCCTCACCGCCGAGCAACTCGCCGGATTCAACGCAGGCCCGCATGGCGCGTGGCGGGACACCATCCGCACCCGAGCCGCCGCGCACATCCTGCGCACGCGTTCGCCCAACCTGCTGCTGCTCCACCAACCACACGTCCGGGCCGGGGAGCAACGCCAGCTTCACGGCCTACGCATACGCCGACCGATTGATCGGCGACTTTTTCGAGGCGCTCGCCAGCGCGGGACTCCAGGACCGCTCCACAGTGTTTCTCACCACTGACCACGGGTTCAAAAAAGTGCGTCAACTCATCTACCCCAACGTGGCGTTGCGGGAAGCGGGCCTGCTCCAAACCCAAGACGGCAAGATCACCCAGTGCGCGGCCTCCGTTCTCACGCAGGGGAGCATGGCGATGGTTTTTGTGAACGACCCCGCCCGACGCGCGGAACTCCTGCCTTCGCTCAAATCGATCTGCTCAAAACTCGAGGGCGTCGCCGAAGTCATCGACCCGCGCAAAACGCCTGTCCCCGGCATGCCGACTCCGGAGCAAAACCCGGGCATGGGCGACCTGATCCTCTTTGCGCAACCCGGCTCCGCTTTTCAGCCGGAAGCGCATCTGTCGGCCACCGTGGCGGAAGCCAGTACTTACCTTGGCGCACACGGGTATCCCAACACCGACCCGGAGCTTGACGGCCTGCTCGTGGCCTGGGGTTACGGGATTCGCTCCGGGAAAACCCTGGACCGGATCCGCAACTTGGACATTGCGCCCACGCTGGCTCGGATCCTCGGGCTGGAGTTGCCCCGAACAGACGGGCGCGTCCTGGAAGAGCTTCTGGAACTCCCGCCGTAGAATCCCACCGGTCGCCCGCCAATTTTCGCGCCCGACCCGAGCCGCGCTTGCAACCGCGCCGCTGCAAACCTTCAAAGGATTGGTGGTGCTGGCGGCTTAACCTTGGGAGAATCGCCCGCTGCTTTTTTTACCGATGGCCGTTGCCCGAACCTTTGCACCTGTGCTGGCCGCGTTTTGTCTGTTTGGCAAGACATGGCCCTCGGCGCATGCCGACGTGACATTGCCCGCCATTTTTTCAGACCACATGGTGCTTCAGCGGGATATGCCCAACACCGTCTGGGGGTGGGCGGCTCCGGGCGAACCCGTCACCGTGCGCTTGGCCACCGAATCGCGCTCTGCGGAGGCGGACGCCGCGGGTCGTTGGCGGGTGGAACTGGGTGCGTTACCGGCCGGCGCACCTGCCTCTTTGACCGTGCAGGGGAAAAACACCCTGGTCATCCAAGACGTGCTGCTGGGGGAAGTGTGGATGTGCGCGGGTCAATCCAACATGGCCATGACGGTGGCCCAGGCGCAGAACGCGCCACAGGAAAAGGCAGCCGCGCAATATCCCACGATTCGGATGTTTACCGTCACCTCGGTTGCCTCGCCCGAACTGCAAACCCGCTGCGCCGGCAAATGGGAAGTGTGTTCCCCAGCCAGCGTCGAAGCCTTCTCTGCCACGGCCTATTTTTTCGGACGCACGCTCCACCAAAACCTCAGCGCACCCATTGGCCTCATCCACGCCTCTACGGTCAGCGGGTCGCCCATTGAAGCGTGGACGAGTTTGGCGCGCATGACGAAAAAACCCGAGCTCCAGCCCCTGCTCAACGCCTGGGAAAAAGAAATCGCCCTGTATGCGGCGCCGGATACCGCCGCGAGATTTGAGGCCGAGACCGCCGCCTGGAAATTGACGGTCGAAACCGCGAAGGCGGAAAACAAACCCGCGCCGCGGGCGCCGATCCGGGCGGGCAAATCCCCACGGGACCAGAACCGGCCCGGCAACCTTTTCAACGGCAAGATCGCGCCGCTCGCCGGCTACGCACTGCGGGGAACGATCTGGTATCAAGGCGAGACCAACACGGCCAACGGCGCCCTTTACGCCACCCAGCTGCCCCTGCTCGTGGAGGACTGGCGCGCGGCGTGGGGCAGGGACACGCTTCCGTTTCTCTGGGCGCAACTCCCCGGCTACGGCCGGCGCACCGCAGAACCGGTGGAAACCAGCGGCTGGGCGTTGACCCGTGACGCCATGCGCAAAAGCCTCGCCGTGCCGGGCACAGCGATGAGCGTGAACGTGGATTTGGGGGACGAGACCGACCTCCATCCCAGGAACAAACAGGAGATTGGCCGGCGTCTGGCCCTCTGCGCGTTGGCGAAGGTGTATGGTAAAGACCTGCCCTTTAGCGGGCCGCTCTACAAAAAACACGAAATCCACGGCAGCGAAATTCACCTCCATTTCCAACACGCCCAAGGCGGGCTCATATCCAAAGACGAGGCTTTGCGCGGATTTGCCATCGCTGGGGCGGACCGCCAATGGGTGAAAGCCAACGCCACACTGCAAGGCGACCGAGTCGTCGTCTCAAGCCCTCAAGTCGCCGAACCCCAAGCTGTGCGTTACGCATGGGCCAATCATCCCGACGGCAACCTCACCAACGCCTCCGGACTTCCGGCCTCGCCGTTCCGGACCGATTCCTGGTAGGCTCCCCGGACGCTTGTGGGCCGGCTCCGTCCGCACTTACATTCCCGCAGCTCACTCCGCCCGTTTTCGCCGTCATGTTCCCCCAACTTGCCACCCGCATTGTCCGCACTACCGACCCGCGTCTCCTAGGGAAATTTCTCTGGAATTTCGGCGTCAAAGGCCTGCTCTCCGTGGAGCGTTTTAAGGCGCGGATCCGCCGGGGCGAATATTTCCCGCCGTTTCTTTACCTCTCGATCCTCAACAGCTGCAACCTGCGTTGCCAAGGGTGCTGGGTGGACGTGGAGGCGGAACGCACCGAGATCGACCTCGACACGCTCAACCGGACCATCCGCGACGCGAAGGCGCACGGGAACAGCTTCTTCGGGATCCTGGGGGGCGAACCCTTCATGCACCCGGAGTTGCTGGAGCTCTTTGAGGCGCACCCGGACTGTTATTTCCAGGTGTTCACCAACGGTCAGTTTATCACGGAAAAAGTGGCCCGCCGCCTGCGCGCGACGGGCAACGTTACGCCCCTCATCTCCATTGAAGGCCGCGAACTCACCAGCGACCAGCGGCGAGGCAAAAAAGAGGTGTATGAGCGGACCCTTCGGGGGCTGGACCATTGCCTCGGCCAACGCCTGCTGACCGGCGTGGCCACGAGCGTGTGCCAGACCAACATCGACGAGCTCTGCACGGAATCGTGGCTGCGCGAGCTCATCGATCGTGGCGTGCATTACGCGTGGTTCCACACTTACCGGCCCGTGGGCCCAAAGATGAATCCCCAGCTCGCCCTGCGCCCGGACCAACTCGTGCGGGTGCGCCGGTTCATCGTCGAGATGCGCGCCAAAGTCCCCATCGCACTCATCGACGCCTATTACGACGGCGAAGGCCGCGCCCTCTGCCCCATGTCCACCGGCATCAGCCATCACGTGAATCCCCGGGGCGACATCGAACCCTGCCCCATCATCCAGTTCGCCACCGAAAACATCCGCGATCCCCGCGGCGTTTACGCCACGATGCGGGACAGCGTTTTCCTCAAGGATTTCCGCGAACTCAGCGCCCGCCACACCCGGGGCTGCGTCGTACTGGAACGGCCCGACCTCGTCAAAGATCTCGTCCTGCGTCACGGCGCTCGCGACACCACCATGCGGGGTACCGCGATGGAAGAACTCGAGGCCATGACCCCGCGCTTTAGCCAGTGGCTGCCCGGCGAGGAGATCCCCGAGCGCCATTGGATGTACCGCTGGGCCAAGAAATATTGGTTCAACGATTTTAACGCCTACGCCCAAGTCAGCCACGACGCACAAGCCAAGGCCATCGCGCTCCAGGCGGCCCTCCCGCCTCCGGCCTCCGCACCCGGCGACAGCGCCGTTTAGCCCGCACTCCGGGATGACAGCAGAAACATCCTTTTCACGCGGAGGCACGGAGAACGCCGAGAGCGAGTGGCAGCGGCGTCCCGCCGCTGGGATGCGCTACGACAGAGCCGTGACGGCTCTGCCACATCATCCCTTCACCCCTCGGCGCCCTTCGCGCATTCGCGTGAGCGCTCCCCTTCCATGCCAAACTTCACCCGCCCCTTCCTCCTCCTCTGCCTCCTGCTGCTGCTGGGCAGGACGCTCCCGGCCGCGACGCCCAATCCGCTCAAAATCCAACTGGTCGCCGCCGACACCACCATTCAGCCCGGAAAATCATTCTACGTCGGGCTACACCTCGCACATCCCCCCGGCCATCATACCTACTGGAAAGCGCCCGGGATCGTCGGGATGCCGACCGCGTTCGCATGGAACCTTCCCCCCGGCTGGAAAGCCGGCGAAATCGAGTGGCCCGCCCCGGAACGCGTGTTCATGTTCAATATCAAAGCCCAAGGGGTCCACGCAGAAAAAATCCTCCCCATCCGGCTTACCCCTCCGGCGGATCTTGCCCCGGGCCCCGTGACCCTTGAAGGGAAAGCCCGGTGGATGTGTTGCGCCCGCACTTGCAACCCCGGATTTCAGGATCTGCGCATCGACTTGGTGGTCACAAAAAAAACGCCCCTGCCCGATTCCCGCTGGAGCCGGCTCTTCAAGGAAAGCCTCGACTCCGTGCCACGTGCCTCGGCGGACTGGACCACCCGGGTGGAACACCGGGGCAACCAATTCGTGCTCCGCATCCAGCCGATAACCAAGGCCGCGCGCCGTCAGCTTCAGCAAATCTCCGAGGTTACATTTTTCACCGAGGACGGAGTGATTGACCCCAATCAACCTGCCTCCGAGGAAAAAACCGCCAACGCCTGGGTCCTCACCCAGACGCTCTCTTCCGCCGCACCGGACCCGCTTCCCGGGAAACTCACGGGGATCCTGCAAACTCCGGAGGGATGGCTTCCGGGCGGCCAACCCAAATCCATCCGGTTCACAGCGCCGATTGGCCAGTAAAACCCGGCTCCGAGGGCCCGGACCGCGCCTGGCCGGGGACCGCCGCATGGGGTGTCCGCATTGGCCATTTGGCGAATATCCGAGTCAACACACAGGGATCGTAAAAAAAACATTTCAAGTCTGTAACCTCGTCCCGGGCGGCGTTGTATAGGAGGGAAGCCATCCGAGCCCCTCCATTGTTTGAAAACACAAGACTCGCAGCATGACCCCGCCCAAACGGGCGCCCCGCCCTTTCTCATCGAGACCCAAGGGCTGACAAAATTTTACGGATCCCAACGGGTGTTGGACGATGTCTCCCTCCAGGTTCCGGCGGGAACCATCGGGTTGCTGGGGCCCAACGGGGCGGGCAAAAGCACGCTCATCAAGTGCCTGCTCAACTTGGAAAAACCCAGCTCCGGCTCGGCCCAAGTGCTCGGGACCGACATCCGCTCGGCCAACCGCGCCTCGCGGGAAAAGGTGGGATACAGCCCGGAAAAAGATTCCCACCTCTCCGACATGGTGGGGTGCGAGTACGTCACGTATTGCGGCCAGCTCTCCGGCATGCCATTCGCCAGCGCCCGCCAGCGCACCCACGAGATCCTCGACCTGGTGGGCATGGGGCCTGAGCGGTACCGGAAACTGGAGACCTACTCCACCGGGATGCGCCAACGCATCAAACTGGCTCAGGCGCTGGTGCACGATCCGGAGCTTATTTTCCTCGATGAACCCACCAACGGCCTCGATCCGTCCGGACGCGAGCACATCCTGGAACTCATCGGGTCGCTCCGGCGCGAACTGGGGGTGAGCGTGATCATTTCCTCCCATCTGCTGCGGGACATTGAAAGGGTCTGTGACCGGGTGATCATCGTCAGCCGGGGCCGGATCGTGGAGCACGAGAGTTTGGCGGCACTGAAGAGCCGGCATGAGAACTTCGTGGAACTCACCCCGAGCGCCCAGCGCGAACGCTTTGAGCCCGTGCTTTCAGCCGCTGGCTGGAACGTGACGCCCCTCTCCAACGGCAAGCTGCGCGTCAAATGCCACTCCATCGAGGGCCTGCTCCAACTCCTGGCCCAACACGATCTGCCGCCCGCTGAGATCGTGGCCAACCCGGACGCCCTTCACGAAATGTTTATCCAAGCCGTCTCCGCCGCCCATGAACAACCCGCTTGATTTAAGCCGCTGGCGGGAACGCCCCTTGGGCTTGGTGTATCGGATCCGGATCATGATCCTCGCCGGGATCCGCCGGGAGAGCCAAAGCCGCCTCTTCCGATGGCTGCTGGTGCTGGGCTGGGTGGAGGGATTTTGCCTGGCGTTGGCGGGTTATCTTTTCAACCGCACCATCTCCGAGGGCGGATTCGCGGCACAATTCTCCGAACTCTTTGGCATCAAGGGTAAAGCCGTCTTCCGGATCTTTAAGGGGTTCCTCGCGCTTTATCCGGACGTATGCATCGGCGGCTTCTTCAACCTCCTTTTTTCCGCCTACTCCAACGCCGCCCTCCTCCTGAGTTTGCTGGCCATCACCGCCATGGTGCCGCGCCTGATCGCCCCGGACCGCGCCAGCAACGGACTGACCGTCTATCTGTCGCGTCCGCTGACTTCGACCGATTATCTCCTAGGCAAACTGGGCGTTATCGCCAGCGTGCTGGGCCTTTTCTGGACCGCTCCGATGATCACCGGATGGCTGGCGAGCCTGGCGCTAACGCCGTCGCTGGACTCGGCCGCCTACTCATTCACCGCGCTCAAAAAAGCGCTCCTCTTCAACGGCATCGCATTGGTGAGCCTGTCAGCCATGGCCCTCGGCATCTCGGCTCTGAGTACGAAAGGACGGAACACCCTCCTCTGCTGGCTGGCTCTCTGGCTGTTGCCGGGCGCCATGACCTTTACCGGCTCGGATTCCGTCTGGCTCCAGCGGGCGAGTTTTACCCGCGACCTCGATCAAGCGCGACGCGGGCTCTTTCAAAGCGAGTCCGTTTATACGGCCGTCGCGGACCAACTGGCCCTGCTCAACCAAGACGCCAAAAAAGTACTCCGCAAAATGGGCAAGGACGCCCGGGCTGACGACTTCCGAGGAGCCCTGCTCAGCCTCACAGCGCTCAGCGCCGTTTCTTTCCTCGTTCTCCTGCGAAAACTCCGGACCGAATGAACCCCATCGTCGAAGGCAAAAATCTCAGCCGTTTTTACGGGCTGATTCTCGGGCTCAACAACGTCAACTTCACCATCGGCCCGGGTTTGACCGGCGTCGTCGGTTCCAATGGCGCGGGCAAGACCACGCTTTTCCGGCTGATGACCGGTCAGATTCGGCCGTGCTCAGGTAGCGTGCGCATCTTCGGGCTCGATCCCTGGAACAACCCCGCCGTCCAAGCCCGCGTGGCCTACTGCCCGGAAGGCGAGGCGGTGCCCTCCGGCATCGGAGCAAGCGACTGGCTGACGGGGCTGGCGCGCCTCTCGGGCTGGACGGCCGGGGCGGCCCGGGACCGCGCACGGACCGTGCTGGAAGAGGTGGGCTTGGGGGAACCGCACTGGAAAAAGCCCCTCACCGCGTTGTCCAAGGGCATGCGGCAGCGGGTCAAACTCGCCCAATGCCTGGTGCACGACCCCGGCCTGATCATCCTCGACGAACCCATGAACGGCCTGGACCCGATGGGCCGCGAGGAACTCTCCGAGATCCTCCGCACCCTGGCTCGTCAGGGCCGCAGCGTCCTGATCTCCAGCCATATTCTCGACGACCTGGAAGCACTCTGCGGCGAATTTCTCCTCCTCCACAAAGGCCGCATCCTCGAGTCCCGTTCCCCGGACGCCGACCCGGAGCAGAACGGTTGGCCGGAGGCCACGAGCATCCGGTGCGATTCCCCCGCGGCACTTGCCCGGTATTTCTTTCAAGAAGGGTTGCTGCGCGGCTGCGATGTGGACGGCGACACCCTCCACGCACGCTGGAGCCAACCCGAAAAGTTCCACCGCCATTTCTACCGGTTTCTCCTCGAGAGCGGCGTGGGCATCTCCGAGGTCCGCAAAACCGGCTCCGTTCTGGATCAAGCCTTGGAAAACAAATGATGAATCCCCCGACCGCAACCGCATTTGCCCCCAGCCCCTGGCGCGCCCTCGGCGGCCTCTGGTTCCTCCAGTCGCGCATGTTTCTCCACGCCCGCTACTGGCTGCGGACCCTGGGGCTCCTCGCGCTGCTGGGGGTTCTTGCCGCATTCACCACCGAGCCCGCGAATTTTTCCGCCTGGATTTCCGGCTTCTACCTCAAGTGCCTCGTCCCGGCGGCGGGGTTCATGCTCACCGCTGGCGTCATCCGGGACGATTTGCAGCCGGGTGCCGGCGACTACCTCTTCACCCGGCCCATCCGTCGTCCGGTGTATTTGGGCCTGCGTTATTTGACGAAAACCGCCGCCCTGCAAATCGAGTTCTTCCTCGCCCTCGGCACGCTGACGGCCGTCGGTATTTGCAAAGGCGCGCCCGGGCTTCTGGCGCTCCTGCCCTCAGTCCTTGTGGCCCAGATCCTTTTGCTGAGCGTCTTTAGCGCGTTCGGCCTTCTGGCCGCCATTCTCACCCGCCGCTAGGCCCTGCTCGGACTCGCC
>JBEIUI010000132.1:0-8775 GCA_040374425.1 Verrucomicrobiia bacterium
CGATGATCTGCTCTATCACCTTGTGCAGCCGGGCAATAATATCGTCCTCCTTTTCCCCCAGAGTCGTCTGGTTGGAGACTTGGAATAGGTTCCCCAGAGCCTCGGTGCCCTCGCCGTAGAGTCCGCGCACCGCCAGCCCGATCTTTGTGACCGCCTGGATCACTTGGTTGATCTGCTCGCTCATCACCAAAGCAGGCAGGTGCACCATCGCCGAGGCCCGCATCCCGGTGCCCACGTTGGTGGGGCAGGCCGTCAGGTAGCCCAATTGGGGGTGGAAAGCAAAATCGAGCCGCTCCTCAAGGGCGGAATCGACCTTGTCGATCATCTTGAAGACATTTTTGAGCTGGAGCCCGGAGCGGATCGCCTGCATGCGAAGGTGATCCTCCTCGTTGATCATGATCGAGAGGGTTTGTTTGCGGTTCATCACCACCGCGGATCCCATCCCCTTGGCCGCGTGCTCCCGGGACACCAGATGGCGCTCAACGAGCACTTGTTTCTCCAAAGCCGTCAGATCCTGAGAATAAACCGAGTAGGCGTCGGTCATTTCCGGGAGCTCTTCGACCCGGGGCTTGATCGTTTCAAGAATCTGCAGGCGCTCGGTCTTTTTCGCCCAACCCGGAAAAGCGTGGTTCCTCAAGTTGCGAGCCAGGCGGACCCGGCTGCTGACGACAATCTGAGAGTGCGGGCCCTCTCCCCGGAGCCATTCCCCGGCGTTGGTGAGAATATTATGGATTGGCATGATCCCTGGAAATCAGGCTTCGACTTCAAACTGCTTGATCTGGTCCCTCAACAGAGCCGCCACTTCGTAATTCTCCTCCAGCACCGCCTTGCGCAACTCGCGCTGCAAAGACTTGATTTGCGCATCGCGCTCCATGATCCGAGAAAAACGTGACGGCTTTTTCCCGACGTGGAGGACGCCCTTGTGCATCCCTTTGAGCAGGCCCTGAAGCCCGTCGGCGAAGGTGTCGTAACACTGGCTGCAGCCTAGGCGCCCCGTTTTTTTGAAGTCTGCCTGGGTAAACCCGCATACCGGACATTTCTGGCTCCCGCCTCCCCGCTCAATCTCTTGAGCAGCCCCCAAGCCCAGAAGCAAGTCGGCGAGCGCAAAACCCGTCGGATCTGTGACGCCCTTTTCTTTCGAGCAGGCTTCGCAGAGGTTCACCTTCTGCATTTTGCCATCGACGATTTGGGTGAGAAAGACGGTGGCTTGTTTGTGCTTACAGACGTCGCAATTCATGGTGGCTTGCAGCACGTGACAAACTCCAGCCCGACGACGTCGAGACCGGCCCCGGGTGTTCCCGGAACCCGAATCTCGTCTAGCTGAGGTTCAGTGCCTTTAAGAATAAATCGGCGTCCCGGTCGCCTGAGTCAACTCGCGGAATTTGGCAATTATTTTCTGAGTCATCGCGCCGGGCTTCCCATCGCCGATCGAACGGGTGTCGAGTTTGATGGCGGCAATGACTTCGGCGGCTGTCCCGGTGAGAAAACATTCGTCGGCGGTGTAGACATCGTATCGGGTGAGTTGCGCTTCACGGATCGGCACTTGGAGCTCGGCGCAAAGATCAAACACGACCTGGCGGGTGATCCCTTTGAGGGCGCCGGCGGAGACCGGCGGAGTCAATACCTGGCCGTCCTTGATGACAAAAATGTTGTCCCCCGTGCATTCGGCCACATAACCCTCCTCGTTGAGCATGAGCCCTTCGTCCGCGTGGGCATGAGTGGCCTCGATCTTGGCCATGATGTTGTTGAGGTAATTGAGGGATTTGACCGCCGGACTCAGTGCCGCCGGGGAGCAGCGACGCGTTGAGCAGGTCACCATTTCCATGCCCACCGTGTATTTTTCAGGGGGATAAAGCTGGATTGTGGAGGCGATGATGATGATGGAAGCGCGCTTGCAGCGATCCGGGCTCAAACCCAGGTTACCCACGCCCCGGGTGACAATCAGCCGAACGTAACCGTCCCTGAGCTCATTGCGCCGGATGGTCTCCAGAGTGGCCGCCTCCATCTCTTCAAAACTAACAGGAATATTCAGGCAGATGGCCTTGGCCGAGTCCCAAAGCCTCCGTAAATGTTCGGTGAGCTTAAAAACGCGCCCATTATAAAAACGGATGCCTTCAAAAATGCCATCGCCGTAGAGCAGTCCGTGGTCGAACACGGACACCTTCGCATCGGCTTCAGGGTAGAATTCTCCGTCGATATAAATTTGAAGGCTCTTCATGAGTGGAAATGAGGAAAGGGACTGGGGAAAAAGCCGGACCGAACCGCCGCCGCAACTCAGCCCACCAGGAGACCATCGTGCATCTCCAAGCGGCGATCCCCGCGAACCGCCAACTTGGCGTCGTGGGTCACTACGACCAAGGTTTTGCGGTTTTCCTTAACCAGAGCAAGCAACAACTCGACGATGCCCTCGCCGGTTTTCGAGTCCAGATTGCCCGTGGGTTCATCGGCAAAGATGAGGCTCGGGTCGTTGATCAAGGCCCGCGCAATCGCGACGCGTTGCTGCTCGCCGCCGGAGAGCTCGGCTGGCAGGTGATGCAACCGATCCTTGAGCCCCACCCGCTCCAAAGCCAACTCGGCCTGTGCACGGCGCGCGCCGCCCCCGATGAGGGTGGGCAACAGAACGTTTTCCAGCGCTGTGAGTTCGGACAGCAGAAAATACCCCTGAAAAACAAAACCAATGCGCTCATTGCGCAATCTCGCGTCCACAGACTGGCTCTTGGAGTAAATTTGCTGGCCTTCAAATGTCACCGTGCCCGCCTCCGGCCGCTCCAACCCCGCCAGGGTGTAGAGCAGCGTCGTCTTCCCCGCACCCGATGCCCCGCACAGAAACACAGACTCGCCGCGTAGCACATCGACACTTACCCCCCGGAGCACTTCGATTGTCCGGTCCCCCAGACGGAACGAACGGCGCAGACCGCGAGCCACCAGTTGCGGCTCGCCCAACGCAATCGCCCCTTGAGGGAAGGGAGTATGGACCGGGGATTCGGACACCCTTAGCCCTCCATGACCTTCGCGATGGAGTCATACCAGGCCCCGTGCAATTCAGAGAGGCTCCAGGCGTTCTCGGAGCCGTTGCAGCGGATCACCAATTGATCTCCGCCCACGGTTCCGATCCGGCGCACCGGCACGCCGCGCCATTCGAGCAAAGCCTGCGCCGCGGCGGCATTTTGCGCGGTCACACTCAATACAATCCGGGACTGGCTTTCGTTAAAGAGCGCCTGATCCAACCGCAGCGCTGTTTGGCCAAGATCCACCTGGGCACCCAACAAGCTCCCACCGCTCTGACAGCTTTCCGCCAAAACCACCGCCAGCCCACCCTCACTGCAATCGTGAGCGCTGCGCACCAGCCGCGACGCAATCAGCGCACGAACGGCCTCCTGCACCGCGAGCTCGCGCCCGAAGTCCATGCGCGGCACCCGGCCCTCTTTTCTCCCATGCACCACCTTGAGGTAATGCGAAGCGCCCAGTTCATCGCCCAGCTCACCCACCAGCAAAATAACATCCCCGGCAGATTTGAAATGAGACGTGGTCACGTGTCTCTCGTCGGCAATCAAACCCACCATCCCCACGGTCGGCGTGGGATCAATCGCTCCCGCCGGACTCTGATTGTAAAGACTCACATTTCCCCCGGTCACCGGCGTGTTGAACGCCCGGCACCCCTCCGCAAGACCCTCCACCGATTCGCGCAACTGCCAGAAGTTTTCCTGATTGTGCGGGTTGCCGAAATTGAGGTTGTCAGTGACCGCCAGGGGAACCGCTCCGCTGCAGGCCAGATTCCGGGCCGCCTCGGCAATGGCGATCCGGGCGCCTTCACGAGGATCCAAGGAGCAGTAGAGCGCATTACAATCGCTCGTGGCCGCGACAATCTTGTTCGCCTCGCGGATCAGGAAAACCGCCGCATCCGAACCGGGCAACACGACCGTGCCCGAGCGCACCATGTGGTCGTACTGTCGATAAACCCAGTTTTTGGAAGCAATGGAGGGATAAGCCAGCAGATCGAGAAGAGCCTGATGGGTGTCCGCCTCCGGCAAAGTTGCCAGGTCGAGTTCCGCGGGCAGAGCGCGGGGCTTGGCTTCCCGCTCATAAAGCGGAGCGTCGTCGGCGAGCTTGCTGGCGGGAATCTCCGCAACCAAACGCCCCTCGTTGAGCACCCGCATCATGCCGTCGTCCTTCACCTCGCCGACCTCGGCGTAAGGCAAATCCCATTTCTCGAAAATATCGCGCACAGTCTGCTCATGGCCTTTCTTGACGATGATGAGCATGCGCTCCTGGCTTTCACTGAGCATGATTTCGTAAGGAGTCATGCCGGTCTCGCGCTTGGGCACCTTGGCGAGATCGATCTCCACGCCGGTGCCGCCGCGGCTCGCGGTTTCGCAGGTCGAACAGGTTAATCCGGCTGCCCCCATGTCCTGAATTCCGGCGACTGCATCCGTGGCGAGCAACTCCAGACAGGCCTCCAACAGCAGCTTCTCCCGGAAAGGATCCCCCACCTGTACGGCGGGCCGGTCTTCCTTGGATTCCTCCGTCAGATCACGCGATGCAAACGCGGCACCCGCAAGACCGTCCCGGCCCGTCTCGGCTCCCACGTAAAACACCGGGTTGCCGATCCCCTTGGCCGCCCCGCGTGCGATCTGCTCATGTTTGAGCACCCCCAGACAGAAAACGTTGACCAGCGGGTTGCCGTTGTAGCTCTCGTCGAAATACACCTCTCCGCCAATGGTCGGGATCCCGATGCAGTTCCCGTAATGCGCGATGCCGGAAACGACCCCGGCGAAGAGCCGACGGTTGGTAGCCAGCGTGGCGGGTTCTGTTTTCGCGGCAGCCGCCCTCTCGCTGATCGGCCCGAAACGGAGTGAGTTCAGGGAAAACACGGGGCGCGCGCCCATCGTGAAGATGTCCCGGATGATCCCACCCACCCCGGTGGCAGCGCCTTGGAAAGGCTCCACGGCGCTGGGATGATTGTGGCTCTCCATTTTAAACGCCACGGCCCAGCCGTCGCCGATGTCGATCACGCCCGCGTTCTCCTCCCCGGCCTTCACCAAAACCCCGGGGCCTGTCGTGGGAAATTTACGCAACTCGCGCTTGGAGTTTTTGTAGCTGCAGTGCTCGCTCCACATCACCGAAAAGATCCCCAACTCCGTGAAATTCGGATCCCGTCCGAGGATCGACTGGATGCGCCCGTATTCGTCCGGGGTAATACCGTGTTTGGCGATGAGTTCGGGTGTAATGTCGGGCTCGGTCATAAGCGAAAGGTGAGACTAACGGGCGATCCGCGACAAATCCAAGCCGTGATCACGAGAATCTCAAGATCCGCACAAACCATCGCGCCGCCGCAGGGTTACGCCCTCGCCCACTGATCGTAAAAAAGCTTCAGGGAAATCACCAAACCCACGAGCGCAACGAGTCCACGCATTTGAGACTGAGAAAAGCGCTGGGAATAATGCGCCCCCAGATAATAGCCCACCAAGGCGCCCCCGGTCATCACGGCCATTTTTGGCCAATCGATCAGGCCGCTGCCCACAAACCAAACAGCAGCCACTAAATTGATCAGAGACCCTAGGACGCTTTTGAGCGCATTCATCTGATGGAGATCCTCGAAGCCCATGAAACCCAGGGAAGCGAGCATCAGGATGCCGATGCCGGCGCCGAAATAGCCCCCATAAACCGCCACCGCAAACTGGAAAACCACCGCGAACATCCAGGCTCGCGGCCTCGCTTTTCCGGGGTGAGAAAGAACCCAACGGCGGAACAAGCCCTGCGCTAGAAACAACAAGGTCGCGAACAAAAGAAGATAGGGCAGCAACTGCGAAAACACCCGCTCAGAGGTGCGTGTCAGCAGGACACTCCCGAGCAGCCCCCCGGCCAGGCTCACAGGCACAAAACGCGCCAGCCACGGCCGCACGGAGGCCACCAACCGTCGGTATCCATAAATGCTGCCGCCGGTCCCGACCACCAAAGCCAGGGTGCTGGTGGCGTTTGCCACAATCCCGGGGACACCAAAAAACAGAAGGGTTGGAAACGTCACCAACGTGCCGCCGCCTGCAACGGCGTTCATCAACCCGGCGAGACAGGCCGCAGAACACAGAGAGAGGGCTTCGATCCAGGCCATGGGCTCTGTTGTGGGCCAAAAAGGAAGGAACTCCACGCGCCTACATTGGCTAGGGAGCGGAAGCCGATTCGCTCCCCATCAAGCCCCCGCGGAATTTTAAGCCGCTTTGCGAACCCCGAGCTTTGTGAGGATCGACTCGAAAATGAAGCGCCCATCGACGCTCCCCAACCGAGCGTCGCAGGCCCGTTCCGGATGAGGCATCAGACCGAACACGTTAAACTGGGCATTGCAGATTCCGGCAATGTTCTCGAGTGAACCGTTTGGATTTGCGGCGTCCGTGACGGCCCCGTGAGAGTCGCAGTATCGCAGCAAAATCTGGCGGTTACGGTTGAGCTGCCTGAGGGTCTCCGGATCGGCCATGTAACTGCCCTCGCCGTGGGCAATGGGAATGTTGAGCAACTGACCGGTTACAGCGGTGTTGAGCCAAGGATTCGTGAAATTTTCGACCCGCGTGAAGAGATGTTCGCACCGGAAATGCAGTGAACGGTTGCGAACCAAAGCTCCCGGGAGCAGATGCGCCTCACAAAGGATCTGAAATCCGTTGCAGATCCCGAGCACGAACTTCCCCTTTGCCGCCTCCTCCACCACGGAGCGCATCACCGGGGAAAACCGGGCAATTGCGCCGCACCGCAGATAATCCCCGAAAGAGAAGCCGCCGGGCAGAACAATCAAATCGTAAGCGGCGACGGACGTTTCCTTGTGCCAGACATACTCGGCGTCAACGCCGAACTCGCGCAAAGCCAACATGCAATCCTGATCGCAGTTGGAACCTGGAAATCGAATAACGGCGGCTTTCATTTCTCGAGAAGCACTTCGTAGTCTTCCATGACCGGATTAGAGAGCAAATCGCGGCAGATCTCATGAAGCTGGGCTTCGGTTTGAGTGCCGTCGAGTTCCAGCTCGATGAATTTTCCCACCCTGGCGGCCTTCACAGCCGATACTCCGTGGTGATGAATCGCGTCACGCACGGCGACCCCTTGGGGATCGAGCACGCTGCGCTTGGGCATCACGATGACCTTGGCTTTCATAGGGGCGTGAGACTATGGACCGAACGCCGAAGTGCAACAGTGAAAAGCGCCATTTTCGGACACATCGCGCCGGGCAAATTGTCGGGTGACAATCTCAGAGCGATTTGTCTATGGTCCGCCATGTTTCCACGGTCTCGGATTTTGCTCAACGGGCTGGCGCTCCTCTGTTTAAGCGCCCTCGCTGACGCGAAGTCCGGCTCGATTTCCACAGAGGAACTCGCCTCAGCAACCGTCCTCGATAGCCTGTCCATCCCGACTCCGGGCGAGTCCTTCACCGCCTTGAGCAAATCGGGCAAAATCGATTGGTCCTCTCGGTTTCGCCCACCAATTGCCACGAATTATTCGAGCCGCGCCCAAATGGCAATCAACTTGGGCGGCCTCATTGCGGACGGTTACATTGCTGTCGAAGCGCGGGACTCGCAGCAGGTTAAAAACATCGGCAAAGACATCGTGAGCTTGGCCAAACCGCTGGGAGTCCAGCAGGAGATCCTCAACCGCGGAAAAAGCCTGACCGACTTCGCTTCGGAGGGTAAATGGGACGCCCTCAAGGAGGAACTGGAGGCCACACAAAACGAGGCCAAAGCCGCGATGGCGGAAAACAAGGATACCGGACTGGTGTTGCTGGTGACTCTGGGAGGCTGGCTCCGGGGCACGGAAGCGCTCACGGGGTATCTTTCCGAGCATTACTCCGCGGAGGGAGCGCGTCTGCTGCGCCAACCCGGGATTATTCACTTTTTCCGCGAGCGCCTCGAGACTTTGCCGGAGAAAATGCGCGAGGATTCATCAGTCAAAAAAATCCGCGCCAAGATGGATGAAATCGAGTCGGCATTGACTTTCCCCAGGGACTCAGTGCTTCAAGCGGAGTCGGTCAAGGCGCTCAACCAACTGGTGAGCGACCTGCTCAAGCAGGTTTCCAGAAAGGACTCAAAATGAGGGCATTTCTCATTCTTAGCCTTTGTGTCTGCATCACAGCAGCTCTGCTGACCGCAGGTGAAAGCGACGAGGAAACCTATGCCCGCAAAACGGCGTTGGATTTGGCGGGCGCATTCAGTAACGACGGGTTCAAACTGCGCGATGGACACTGGAGCGGAACTCTCGAGCCCGGCACATCCAAAGTCATCCAAGTCAATCTCTTTGCTGGAAACTCTTATTGGTTTAGCTTGGGAAGTAACGCCAAAGCCAAGAGACTGGCTATGAACGTGTATGATGAGACCGGCCAAGCGATTGCGGTCGATTTGCATGAGGAACGGCATCGGATCGCTGCCGGTTTCACTCCGGGAATCAGCGGTCCATGCTACATCAGAATCGAAGCCATCGAAGGTCAACCCACGGCATTCTGCCTCATTTATTCCTACAAATAGACACTCGAATAAACCCAAAGCCCCGCCGCGATCCTGATCCGTTCTCCTGCAATCTCTGGCCTTCCCGGCCACCGGCTGATTTTTTACTCCACCCCACTCGCTCGACTCATTCCTATCTCCCATCAATTCAAACTCATGGATGCACCACAAACCACAGAAAGACTGGGAGGCTCAGGCGTTAACCAGTTCTCGATCTTCCTGCCAAACAAAGTCGGCGCCCTCCGTGAAGTCGTAAAGCTCCTGAATGACCGGCACGTCGATGTGCTGGCCATTAACG
>JBEIUI010000019.1:0-38544 GCA_040374425.1 Verrucomicrobiia bacterium
AAGCCCCGGTGTAAACGAGCGGCGCTGGGGTGGTCCACGTGCTTCTGAGCTGCGCAAAGGAGGTGCTGAGGTAGTTGTAGCTCTGGCCCCGAACAAAATCGCTGTTGCTGTTGCGGAGGCTGTGGGCGGGCCGCAGCTTTTTGTCGAAGTAGAACCGGTGCGGGGCGTAATAGTTTTTGGCCAGGTTCTCTTTGACGGCCAGAATCCGCGCATCGCCGTACAGGCATTCCACCGAGCGGATCGTGTCCGCCGTCAGTGCATAACGGTATTCGCTGATCGGCATTGACCATAAGGGGGCCGTGCCACCGGCGGCCCGAGGTATCTCGCGTTCGGGGGCATAGAGATTGTTGTTGGGATAGCAGAAAAAGGCAAAGGCCCCATAGGAGGTGCCTCGGTAGTTCATCGGGGCGGTGTTGATGGAGATCCGGGTGCAGTCGGTACGATACGCGTTAGCCCCTGCCACAGGGTCGGTCACTCCAAAGTTGGGGTTTTTGCTCAGGTTGGTTCTGGCGTCGAACGTGAGCATGCTGCTGGGTGTGAGGTCCGAGGGCAGCGTGGGCGGGTGGTTGCATACCACATCGTCGGGTCTGCTGTTCAGCACGGTGTCGCTTTGGAGGTAGCTGTTGTAGCCCCAGGGGCGCGCCCCGCAGACACTTGGCATCGGGGGCAATAGCGGCGTCGGAAACTCCGCATTTGGGAACTCGATCTCGGCGGTCTGCACGACGATCCCCGCCGCCGTCACCAGCTCCACAACGATTGTGCCGCCCTGGAAGTTGAATGTCTCGCCGAAGGCTCCCTTGCCGACGATGACCGGGAAGCTGATGTAATTCGCCTTGAGATTCGACCCAGCCGGTTGGGCGGTGGACCTTTGGTTGATGGTCGTGGTGCCGACGTTGAAGAAAGCCGGCACGACCGGAGGCGCCGGATAGGTGTATTGGAAGTTCTCCGTAACCGAATCGAGGGAGGCGGGAAAAAGGGGTTGGCCGTCCGCCGCGAAATTTGAGAGCCCTTTGACACGCACCCGCAGATCGGCGTGGAGCGGTGGGAAGCCCGGGGCAACGTTCACGAGACTCAGGTAAAATGCGGCCTCGATTTGGGTTTTGTGGGGACTCAGAGGCCGGGAGCTGTCCGCTGAAGGAACCGGCAGATCCGAGAGTTGATACCGCGGGTTGGGCAGCGCCAGCACGCCGCTTGTGTTGGTTCTATCGGTGAGATAAGGCAGGCCCGCGTGGGTCTGCCCGAGCAAGGTCGGATACTGGGCGTTGCCGGTGCTGATTTGCACTTCCCCCGAGGGCATGGTGGTGAGGGTGGCCGCGGCTGGGGGATTGCTCGTCCACGGATGCATGGGGTTGATCCGGTTGGTGGGCTTGCCCAAGGCGTCGAGCACCACGGGCGGTTGATTGGCTGCGCGCGCGATGAAATGCACGGTGGCCTGCTGGACCACCGGGAACCTGCCAATGCCCCGGGTGTTGCCGATTTTAATCGGCACGACTTGGGCCGTGCCCGCCCGCGAGTCGTACCGGGTCGGGTTGATCTTTGTCGGCGGGCTGGCGAAATAGTAATTAAAAGAGGTGTCGCTGAGCGTGAGTGAGCCCGGCGGTCCACTGGTGGTATCGCCTAGGTTGATTGCGGAGCGGATGTAGTCGTAGGTAAGGGTGAGCAGCCGGGCGCTGCCGGTTGGCGTAAACCGGGAGGAGAAGGATGCGCCGTAGCCCGGGACGGGCCGGGACATGAGGCCCAGGAGGTAGTTGTAGACCTCGGCGTTGCGCGCGGTAAAATCCGCCGTGGGGCTGGTGGGATCGTTCCGGGTGAAGTAGTAGGGTTTCCCGTTGAGGGTGGAACAAAACGCTATGAGCTTGTCGAGAGGCGACTGGCCGTCGAGACCCGAGAAAAATTGGTTGGAGGGGTTGCTGCGTGTCGGGTCATCGATGGGCCACATGGTGACCTTGGGCTGGTTGAAGGGGTTTGTCTCCGGAGCGCGGCTGCTCGTAGTAAGAACAAACCGCAGTTTCTCTAGGTCCTTGGTGGAGGCGTTACACGCGTTGAAAGGCCGGGTCGACGCGGCCGATTGCGGCTGCGCGAAGAGGGCCTCGTCCACCGAGGCGTACAGCCGGTCCGAGTCCACCGCCGCCAACGGATTGAGGTTGGTTCCGGTTGCGGGATCCTTGACCGTGGGTTGCAGTCCCATGGCGGAGCCTGCGAGCAGGCCTGCCGCGTTTTTCCAGCTGTTGCGCGGGCTCAACTCAAAGAGGCTATCCAGAAATTTCTGAGTCGCAGTGGGCAGGGTGGGATTGATTTCGAGGTGTTGATTATCGCCCACAAGCAACCCGTAAGAGCCCCCGATGATCTGCGGTGTGATGGTGGGGAAAAGGTTCTGGTAGGGAGAAGAAAGCGGCGAAGTCCCCAGGCTCCAAAACACGGGGACCAGGCTCGTCGTGGCCGGGTGGCCCGGATAGCGGTTGAACTCGTTGCGGGCGGGCTGGTATCGCGAGAAATGGAGGTCCTGTCCGGAGCCGAAGCTGGGCACATCCCAGAAGTTGCCCCCGACGGCGGTGTTCAGGTTGAGCTTGCAGGTCTCGTCATCGGTCCAGAATGCGATCCGGCCGGTGATCGGGTTGGTCAGGCTGGGTTTGTTGGAGGCGGTTTTAAACGTGGCCGTGTCAAGGGAGGCGGCATCGGGAACGGCCAGGGTTCCATCTTGGAGGATGTAAATCCATTTGACGGGCATTGGCACGGGGTTGGCCAGATCGTTCGCGGTCGCCTTTGCCGCGGGAGCGGTGCTCGCCACGCTCAATCCTTCCACCGCCGGGAATGCCCCGGAACTCGCTGTTTTGTAAGCCTGGACGGTAGCCCCTTCAAAAGTGAGGTTTTGGAGATCGTTGCCGTCGAGAATGGGGTAGTGGTTGCCGGTGCTGGTGGCTACGGGCGCATTGAGATCGCTAAAGAGAGAGGGTCGGGACTGCCAGTCTGGGGCGACATCGGAAACCGGGTTGTAGGAGTCCAGCCCGGAGGTGACCTCCATGGAGTCGGAGGAGTAGAGTTTATAAAAAGCGGTTTTGCCTCCGTTCCCGTCCCACGTGCGGATCATTCCGGGTTGGGAGGCCCAAGCCATATCCGTTCCGGTGGTGGCTTTTTTGATCTGCCCCATGGCCACCTGCACCGCCAGCTCGCCCAGGTTCCGGGCCGAGGCACCTTTGGCGTAGCTTTGGCTGGAGGAGTACTCCGATGTGACTCCCGAAAGAAAGGCAACCACGAGCACGGTGATCAAGACGAGGAAGCCCAGGACAATCACCAAGGCCATGCCTGAGGGGGGACGTTGCGACGGGATTAATTGGTTTATTCGCGGCTCCATTTTGCTCCTTTGATGGCGATTTGAGTGGTGAACACCCGGTAGTTGATCCGGCGTGTCACCAGCAGGTTTTCAAGGCTGGCATCAGCGGCCGCGGCGGGGTTGATTTTGAGGTCATCCTCGTAGTTGGCGGCATTTTTGAACAGCGGGCCCAGGGCTGCCTGAATGTCCGTGTTGTCGGCGGGAGTGAGGCGTTGCGCGGATGCCTCATCGATGGCAACCATGGTCACTTGCACCACGGGAGGCAGTTGATGGTTCGGATTGAGGGCGGCGATGGCGTTTGTGGCGGTGGAGTCGTAGAGGTAGTTGGGCGCCAGATCTTTGGGCCCGTAGGCCACCCCTTTGGCGTTTTTTTCTCCCGCAGCCAGCCGGGGCAGCAGCACCAGGGCGATGACATTCTCGGCGAGCACGTGGACCGGGCGCGTTGCAAGGGGGGGGCTGTTGATTGGGTTGAGAAACCAGTCACGGCCCTTGTAAAAAGGGTTGCCGCCGGCCGCGACCTCCAGTCCGTAAAGCCCCATGGCCTGGCTCGATTGCATGAGTTCGAGGAGCCTGAAGCGGTTCTTGTTCGGGGCTGTGACAAAGGAGGGCTTCAGAGACGCATCGTCGCCGAACTCGATGAAGTAGCCCCATGTGTTCAGTAGGTTTTCGAGGCCCTCATACTGGGTGTAGGTGGTGTCCGTGGGGTCGAGGGGCGCTGTGAATCCAAGGGGTGCCTGGAAAAACATGGAATGGGTGGGCCGCGGAGGGGTGGAAGTTGCGGATCCCGCGAGGCCGGGCCCGCTGATAAAACGCAACTCGGATTGGCGCCGGTAGGCGGTGGGCAGGAAGGTGAGGTAATTGGCCGCGGTCCGGGTGTTTCCGGCGGCATCGACGTAATCCCAGTAGGTGTTGAGGGTGGCCTGGCTCAAGCGCCGGGTCATGGATTCGAACCCCTCCCGGGCTTCGCGGAATTGCTCGATTTTACCCCGGGTTTGCCGCCAGACGCTACCGGTCTGGTTGACCATGGAGAGCAGCAGGACCAGGAGCAGCGCGAGCACCGCGGTGGAGACCGCGAGTTCCACCAAGGTGATGCCCGCCGCGGACCGGTGGGTCTTTTTGCCACGCGATTGCGGGGTCATTGTAGCCGTGCCACCAAAGTAGAGTAAGTCGAGGGCGCGGGGCGGGCACTTGTTTTCCAGAGAAACTTGAAAGGACCCGCGGTTTCCAAAGTCATCGGCAGGTTGCCGGGGTTGTTCGCGATCTGAAAGGTGACGGTGGCGAGGTGCACGTTGTCGGCCGCTCCCGTTTCCTTGGGCATCCCTGAAGCGGGTGTGACCCGGGTGTTGACGTGGTAGATGGCTCCGGTGGCGCCGGGTAGTTCGTTGCCTTGATCGTCAAAAAAACGAACGGGTTTCCTGAACGCCGTTGACTTCCCCTCTACGAGCTCTTCGAAGTCGGTTTGTTGCGCGTCTCCGGCTACGCGTTGAATGATTTGTGAGCCTACGGCTGTGTCGATGGCGCTCTGGAACGTGTTGAGTCCGGAGGGGAGCATGCCTAGGAGGGAGACAAAGGCGAATGAGACCAGCCCGAGTGCTAAAGCCACTTCGACGAGGGAAAAACCAGATTTCCCGAGCGAGCGCTTCCGGACAGGGCTTGGCGAGCGAGTCCGGGAGGCGGGTTGTCTGCAAAAATGTGGGCGCATTACCAGTTACAGGTTTGGGGAGTGGAACCTTAGCAGTGAAAGTTTCACCTTGGTTCTCAGGGCCTCTGGAGCTGATGGAAGACAAGTGTTACTATTGAGATACATTCAGGTGCGAGAGAGTTTCTCTTCCTGAAATCAGTTGTCATACCGCGGGCTCCTGCGGGAGGAACGTTGATGTCCGCGCGAACCCAGCGGTGCCCCGGGCCGGAGCATCAACGCCCCCGGCTTCTTCCCGCGCGCCGCATGCCAATCGGTTTAATACCCCAAGGCAGCCACTTCCTCATCCCTCAATGCTCGGCTAAAAATGAGGAGCTCATCCATTCTTCCATTCATGTGCCGGATCGGTTTCACGCGCAGGGAGTCGGCCAGATTCCAGTTGCCGAGTTCCGCTGCGCCGATCCGCAGGGAGTGTCTGAATGCAAGGGGTTCAACGCTGATCCGCTGGCCATTGAGGAAATGGCTGACCTGCCCCTTGCTCTGGTCGATCACGACAGCCAGCTGAATCCATCGGCCCAGCTTTTCTGGAGATAGGACCGGGGGCGAATCGTAGTTCTTGTAGCTCTTTGGGTCGGTTTTCCTGTGGGGACCGCAGATCCCCAGTCGCAGCTCGCCGGAGGGCGTGATTTGCCAGTGGATTTCCCCCGGGTCAAATCCGTCGGTGAGCAACAAAGCGTTGAGCGGGTTGGGCAGCGCATCGATCCGGACGGAGGTGAAGAGGGTGAGCGAGTCGAATTCGCCCGGGATCTGGATTCTGACGAGGTCGCTGAGGGCCCGGAAATCCAGAGCGCGTTTGCCGGGCCAGCGGCCTTCCGCCCAGCGAGCGCCTACGATGGCGCCGTGGGAGGCGAAGGTGGCTCCCGGTGCCTCGTTAAAGAGGATGCGCTCCAAGGACCCTGATTCGTTGGAGTGGGATTCAAACGGGAAATAGGTCAGAAGCCCCGGGGCAGCCAGAAGTCGATCCCGCCGACGCTTCCACTCTTCCATCTGACGCCGTTCAGCAGCGGCCGCCCGGAGCCGTAGCTGCTGCGCATCGGGAAATTCCTCTGAACCGGCTTTGGTTTGACTGAGAATCCCGCGGGTATCGATGGCGGCGCCTTGGCCCTCGGGGAGGGCAACGGGTGCACCCCCCTGATGGAGTTCGACCTCCCCTTTGATGACCCGCACCAAGCAGGATCCGTCGGCTTGCACATCGATCCCGAATTCGGTGCCCTTGTCAACCAGCGTCATCTTTGGTGTGCCGATCTTGAATCCCACGGCTGTGGGGGGAACCACGGAGCTCAGTTTTCCGGAGAGACAAAAGCCTTCTGTGGTGGAGAGAATCTCAAACTGCACCGGGCCCTGAAGAAACACGCGGGCACCGCAGAAAAAATCGATCGCGGCGAGTCCGGACCGCAGATGGAGTTTACCCGGGGTGAAGAGGGTGCCCTCGGCTTTGGTGGTCTCCGGGGCTTCCCAGACGGCATCCACGCTCTGGGCGAGCACGGCGACTGCCCGGCTCGTTTTTTCCTGGACGGACAAAAGACTCAACGGTTGTAGGCTTTCGCGGGGGGCAAAAACCGCGATGAGCGCTGGAATCAACATTGAGCCTAGGAGCAGCGCGGCCCAGCGGTGCCATTTTTTCCTGTGGGCACCTGAAAAAAAGGTGGCCGGTTTTTCGCAGGCCGGGACCTCGGCGGCCGGATTCGATCCCCACGATTGCTGCCCCATCTGCCGGAGTTGCGCGTGAAGACGCTGGCGTTCCCAGAAAACCTTCCGGGTGCTCGGACAGGTCCGGATGCGTTCGTCGAGTTCGGCGCATTCCTCCGCGGAAAGGATCTCGTCGAAATAGCGATCCAAAAGAAAGTCGAGCCGGGCGTCGTTCACGAGGCTGCCTCCTGCGCCGCGGTGTGTCGTTCCACGCAGACCCGCACGGCTGCCCGCGCCCGCGAGAGCGCCACGTAAAGAGCCTCCGCAGTCCATCCCATGATCCGGGCCACTTCCCCTGCTTTGTGCCCCTTCTGGTAGCGCAGTTCCATCGCGCGTTTGGCCTGCGGTGCCAACTGGCTCACGCAGAGTTCCAACGCCCGCATCTGCGCCTCGGATTCGGCGGGGAGATCGGCGTGGCTTGCGGCCAGTGCCTCAATGGATTCGTCCGAGAGCCAGTGCGCTTTTTTCCCCTCGCGCCTGCGCACTTTCAGAGTCTCATACCGCGCCACGGTGGCTGCCCAGGCCATGAACTGGGTGCCCAGGGTGAACGTGTGCGCTTTGCGGGTGATGGCGAGAAAGGTCTCCTGCATGATGTCGTCCACTGCGGCAAAGTTGGGCATCAGACCCAGGATCAGACCGCGCAGTTGAGGTGAGTTCTGCACAAAAAGCCCCTGGACTGCAGTCACATGGTCCAGTTCTGGGTCCGGTTCTGGGTCCGGTTTTGAAGGGAGTGGCGACGGATGGATCACGAGTGGTTACAGCGGGCCAGGCCCGAACCTTAGCAGGAGCAAAAGGCACGCCGCCCGCCGAGGCGCTCACCTTTTTTAAGGAAGCGGATTCATCCGTCGCAACGCCGCCATGGTGGCGATCATCACCGTGCGCGGATCCTCGTGAATGCCGTAGCCCTGAAAACCCACGGGGCCCATGGATCCCGCTGTCACCAGTTTCCCCCGGGAACGCCGCGACGTCGTAGGCGCCGCTGCCGAGGGGTTGGATGAGCGGGCTCCAGGGCGTTTTTTGGGTGTCGCCGGTGTCGGCTCCGTTCACCGTGACAACGGAAAGCCAGGCCAGAATCCCGCTCGGCTTCCTCCATCTTGAGCAAGCCCAAAGGGGACAGAGGAATAGGAGGACTGCGCCAGACGCCCCCTCACCCCTCACCCCTCCTCCAAGCCTGGCGGATGGCGTCCGAAAAATCCACGTCCTGCCGCACCGCCCGGGCGCGTTCGTTGATGAGGCTGCGCCGCTTTAATTCCGGGAACGGCAGGGAACGATCCAGGGTCCCGCGTTCGTAGGCCAGTTCGTCGCCTTTGCCGTTGACCAGGATCCGCCAGTCCCACGGGGCGCGTTTGTCGGGAGCCCGCTGGGTGCGGATGCTGGTGGTGCAATTGGTGGTAAGCGCGTGGTACCAGCGCGGTGCCCGGTGGAGCTGGTTGAGTGACTCCAGGTATTCGAGCAGGAGCGCCCGCGCGGCTTCGGGTGTCGCGGTCGTTCGGTAGAGATACACGTCTTCGCCCTGGCGGTGGCGTGTGCGCACCCCGAGCACGTCGCTCTCCTCCGCCACCACGTAAATCAGCTCATACTGCCGGTAGATCCCCCCAATGGCCGAATACTTTTCCCCAAGCTCTTTGCGCGTCTCGATGGAGAAACACAGCGGCGGGGCGTCCGCGCATTGGAAGCTCACGATGGGATGCGCCATCCAGGGCGAGCCCCAGTAGTTGATTGCCAGGTCGATTCCGGTCACCTGCGAGAGCCGCACCACCCGGGTCTCCCAATGGGCGGTGAAATCGGTCTCCGACCGGTAATCGCACCGGCGCACGTTGTGCAGGGTGACGCGGTCGCCGTCGACCTGCCCCCAAGACGTGCGATCCACGTCCGGTTGCCAGGGCCGCTCGTTGCTGGGCTTCAACGTGAGCCACCAGGCCAGGACCCCGGCAAATCCCGCAGTGGCCCGCAGGATTGCACTCCAGAAGCCCGGGGCCCGCCAGCCGAACCACAATACGCTCAGAAGAAATCCGAGCGCGACCGGAAGCCGGGTGCCGGGCCAGGGCAGGTCATAGGCGAGCGCCCCCGCCGCCCAGAGAACAGCGATCAGCGCGGCGCACCCCGCCAAAACCCGGCTCGTCCAACGGAGGAGGGCCATCACGAGGCGGGATCTCAACGCAGGGGACCCGGGAGGGCTTTCTCCGTCAGGCGAATCCCCAGGGCTGCAAGTTTTTCTTTCGCCACCGGGGACGCCTCTCCCGTGAGCACGATGCGATGCCCGGTGATTTTATAACCCGCAAAGCTGCCCTCCTTGATCGCCTGCACGAAGTTGGCGGAGTTGGCCGTCCAAGAGGCGTAATCCCATTCCAATGCGACAATGAGCGAGCCATCCTGGGCGATGCACACGGGGAATCCGCGGAAATCGCTGATTTGGGCAAGGGGCGACTCGGCATGGACCTGAGCGAGGAGCTGGGCGGTGCGTTGGAAGAAAAGAGCGTCGATTTCGTCCGAAGCCGAGCAGGCCAGGTCCAGGAAAGCGGCCCGGCCCCGGACCCCGCGCAGGCTTCCGAGGGCCTCGACGAGCAGGGTGGCATGGGTGGGCGAAAACGCGGTGTTATTGAGAAACGCGTTGGCTTTTTCGCGGGACACTTTCATTTCCAGCAGGGCGGTCAGATGTTGCCGGCGCAAATCGCTGGGGCTGGAGTCCCGCAGGGCTTGCTCGGCGGAGGTGCTCACGTTGATGCCGGTGAGCACGGCCCCGGCCGGGCCGCCCACGGGCGCCAACGCCACGCTCAGCGTCATGCTCCCACCGTAGGCGGCCCAGCCGATCCCGTTGAGTTCCTTTTGGAGCGTGGCGTTGGAGGAATAGGGGTCCACCCTCAGGTCGCCCGCGAGCTGGCGTTTGGCTTTGGAAAACCCAATCAGATCTTTTGCCGCTCCGTCCTCATACGGGTTAGGGGGGCGGTTTTGACCGGCTTCTTTGACCGATTGTCCCGCGCGGTTCATGAATTTCCAGAGCCCCTTGGGCACGCCGGTCACGGTTTTGACGGGTTGGTTGATGAGTCCTTTGGCCAGTTGCACTGGACCTTCGGCTGATCGTTTAAGGGCCTCCGTGTACTGCTCCGAGCGCGACATTTCCCGGAGCCGCGCGATGGCGTGGATTTCCCGCACCCGTTGGACGAGTTGGGTGTTGCCGTCGGCTTCAAAGAGCCCGAATTCCGAGTCAATCAGGTAGGAGTTGCGGCCGCTGTAGGTGGGCACGGGGCCGCGCACGGTGTGCAGAGGGCTTTGGAGGATTTCCGGGCGCAGAATGGCGCTCGCATCCAAGGTGGGCGGCTCTTCGAAGGTTTCCGCGAAGACGGGCAGGGAACCGGCCAGAATGCAGAGGAAAAGGGGAAGGCGTAGGTGGGTCATTGGGATTGGGACTCGGTGGAAGGCGATCTGGAGTTTGTGAAGCTGGGTTAGAGGGCCGCGCCGGGCGGGATCGCGGCCTGCGGCTGCGCGGCGAGGAATCTCCAGTAGGGAGTGGTGCAGAGCAACAGGCGGCCTTCGCCGGCATAGACCCGCAGCATGTTTTCGCCGGTGGTTTTGCGGCTCCAGGGCATCCAACCGGGGAACCGAGCCGTGTAACGCACGCCAGAGGTGCGCGCCAGCACCTGCTTGCCGTCGGCCACCAGGCACCCCCGGTTGGGGCTGTCTTTGGATAGAATCACTTCCTCCACCGGGCCCGGGGTCTGAAGCATCACCTTGCCCGTGCCCGACACCTTGGTTTGGAAATCAAAAAAGCCTTCCCCGGCCCGGAGCGACGTGAGCATCCGTTCGCGGATGAAGCTTTGTTTGACCCCGGATTCGGCCACCCAGAAAGCGCCTCTTTCGATCACCCACGTTTCGTTGCCGGGCAGATCGAGCACGTGCAGTCCACCCAAGGTGGCGGACATGTAGACCGTGCCGGTGCCGGTGAACCTTGGGCGCACCGCGTCCTCGCCCGAGAGCGAGGCGCGCAGCAGCTGAATAGGGCCCGGGATGCGGCCCTTCATTTGGACGTCGCCGAGCATGTGGGACAGGGCGCCGCGCTCGGCGACAACCGTCTCGTTGGCCAGGGTGATTTTCGCCCAGCGGGTGCCCTCGGCTTGTTCGATGTCAAAGGTCGCCATATTGGTCTCGGAAATTTTCCTAGCCCTTCATGAGGCTCTCGTAAATGAGCTCAAACGCGTCCGGACCGACACTCACTTCGCCCCGGAACGGGTGGTCCATGGAGGCGATCAGGAAGATCACCACCCCCACGAAGAAGGACAGCACGCCGGAAAGAATCAGGTGGATGTCGAGCCGCATCCGGAAACAGAGAATCAGCAGCGTGTTGATGATCGCCCCCACCGCCACCACATACCACATGACGCCGGGAATCCCGGTGCCGATGCTCTGGATGCGCTGACGGCGGAGCAGGATCATCTCGTTGTACTGCCGGAGGGCCTCGCCGTGGAGGAGTTCCTGGCCCTTGGTGGCGGGCTCAAACTGGGTGAGAACCCGCTGGAAATCGTCCATCATTTTCACGCTGCCCTGGGGAACCTGGCCCAGGCGCTGGGCCGGCCAGGCTTTGTCGATGACAAACCGGGTGTAGTCCCGGAGTCGGTCGCGCAGGTCCGATCGGATCGGCTCAGGATACGCGGAGACATCCCGGAAAAGCGCCGCCACCGAGGCGGCCTCGCGTCCCACGGTGGAATCCACATTCGTGGAGTTCTGGTAGGTGGCCACGGCGAGCAAACCCAGCAGCAGCCCGTAGAACACCCCGAAGGCCGAGAGCGAATAACCGATCAGATCGTTGATGCCCTCCTGGGATTTGAGCCAGAACTTGAGGATCGGGCTGATGAAAAGCACGCCGATCCAGGTTGTGCCCACGAAAAGCAGCGCGAACAGCAGTCCAAGCTGCCACGTGGGGATGTCGTAGATCCAATAAAACATGGTGGCTAAACAGGGGTGAGTGACGGACAGGGACGTATTTTCTCAACGACCTGCCGCCCGTTTGCAACCTCGGAGCTTGGCCCTGCGCGGGCCGTTGTTCCGGGACGGTTATTTCGCCGGAATCACGCAGCGGAACCCGACGTGGTTGCTGGCGCTGGATTCCTCGCCTTTACCCCGGGTGCCCACCATGTAGCGGGTGCAATACTGATCCGAGCAGAGAAAGGATCCGCCTCGCTGGACCCGTTTTTTTTCGGAGGGTTCATCCGGGTCATAAGATGCGTCGGGGCCTTGGGGGTTACGGGCAATGCCGCCGGCGAGTTTCCGGCGGGCGTACGTGTCGGGCCGGTACCAGTCGCTCACCCATTCCCAGGCGTTGCCTGCGATGTCGCGCAGGCCGTAGCCGTTCGCCGGGAACTTGCCCGCTGCGGCCAAACCCGCAAAACCGTCCTCGCCGGTGTCTTTGACGGGAAAGGTGCCCTCGTAAATGTTAGCCATCCATTTTCCACCCGGCTTGAGCTCGTTGCCCCATGCGTATCTCTGTCCTGTGAGCCCGCCACGGGCCCCAAACTCCCATTCCGCTTCTGTCGGGAGCCGTTTTCCGGCCCATTTTGCATAGGCGACGGCGTCGGGATAAGCCACATGCACGACCGGATGATTCGCGCGGCCTTCCAAGCTGGATTGCGGCCCCTCAGGATGCCGCCAGTCGGCGCCTCTTTGATACCGCCACCAGAGTAGAATGTTATTCAAATCCACCGGCCCGGAGGTCGGCGTGAATACCGGCGATCCCGCCACCAGGTTCTCAGGCGGCGCCGTCGGGAACTGCTCTTGGGTGGGCGCAATTTCCGCGATGGTTTTGTAGCCGGTGGCGGCTACGAATTTTTCGAACTCGGCATTGGTGACCTCGGTTTGATCCATCCAAAAACCGTCCACGTAAACCCGGTGAACGGGTTGCGCGTCCTGGGTCAACCCGGGACGATGACAGAGGGAGTCGTCCGCCGTATCGCTGCCCATTGAAAACTCGCCGCCGGGAATCCAGACCATCCCTTTCGGAGCCGGTCCCGGGGGAGGCGTTTTGTTTTCGACGGTGGCCAAAAACTTCGAAGAGTTGGGGCGTTCGGCTCCGGAGACCCGGCTGGGCAGGAGCAGCCCCACTACGAGTGCCGGGAAAAGGGTCGGGAAGAGGGCGGCGCGAAGGAAAGCGGGGTAAACCATGGTCCTGAGGTGGGCGGGGTGATTGAGCAAAGGGGTCTCGAGGTAAATGCGGCAGGGGTCGAATGCGAAGGCGCGGGTCACCGAAGTGGCCCGCGTGTTTCGCAGCCGGCCGAAACTAAGCCCCACGACGCCTTTCGTCGAGTGCCGGAACGGGCGGGGGCGCGAACTTTTGGTTAGCTTTCCTTCTGGGACGGGTTCCCCGCCATCAGCGGATAAACGATCCCTCCAAGCGCGGCGCCGAGGATCGGGGCGACCCAGAAAAGCCAGAGTTGTTGGATGGCCCAACCGCCCACGAACACGGCGGGGCCGGTGCTGCGCGCCGGGTTGACCGAGAGATTGGTCACAGGAATGCCGATCAGATGGATCAAGGTCAGGCACAGGCCAATGGCGATCGGGGCCAACCCCTGCGGGGCGCGTTTGTCGGTGGATCCCAGGATCACCAGCAGAAAGAAGAAGGTGAGCACTGTTTCCGACACGAACGCCGAGAGTATGTTGTATTTGCCGGGCGAATGATCGCCAAACCCGTTGGCCGCAAAGCCGTCGGCAGTCGTGAACCCGGCTTGGCCTCCGGCAATAAGGGAGAGAATCCAAGCGCCGGCGACGGCGCCCAGCACCTGAACGATCACGTAGGGCAGCAGCTCGCTGGCCTTGAACCGGCCTCCGACCATCAATCCCACGGAGACGGCGGGGTTGAGGTGGCAGCCTGAGATGTGGCCGATGGAGAAGGCCATGGTGAGCACTGTCAGACCAAACGCGAGGGAGACCCCCAAGAGGCCGATGCCGAGGTTGATGGGGCTACCGCCTTCGGTGGCAAAGAACTTGGCAGCGAGCACGGCGCTACCGCATCCCCCCAGGACCAGCCAGCAGGTGCCGAGGAATTCGGCGATGAGTTTGTTTTTCATTGGCGAACGATTTTTTACGAGGACTGCTTTTTGTTTAACCCGTTGCCTTTGCTGTGTTTGGACTCGCGTTTGGTCGCCCGGGGGCGACATGGCACGCTTCATTTGAGCACGGGCGCGCCTGTGGATCGGCCGGTCGGCGGAATTGCTCTTCAATTTTTGTTTAAATTCCGAGGGGGTGCCGGCGGATAAGGGGGGGGCGGTTTTCCCCAATCCAAGCACCCGGGCTTTTTTCATTCTGCGGGCTGCCTCGCTTGAAGCCGTCCCGGGTTTCTCTTCACCTCATGTTTAAGCGTTGGATCAGGGAGATGGCTGAACGGCGCGCAGAAGCCAAAGTTTGAAACGAAAGTCTCCCGGTTTTCACATCGTTCGCTTATAGCGTTGCGCCCTATGAAGTTTCTCCGCCATCCCTCTGTGGATTTCTCGTTCTTAAAACCCAGAGGCATGGGCGTCGTCCGGCATGCCGTGTGGGCATGCCTGTGTGCGTTCGGTTTGAGTGCTTCTGCCGGCGAGCCGGTCGTCCCTCCCCCAGAAACGAAGCCGGCAACAACCGAGTCGCTGCTGGGTTTTCCGCTGGTGTTGGAGTCATACGGGGAAATCGATTTTCTCGAGCAGTCGCCTTCGGTTCCCTCGGGTTTATTGCGGCGGGCCAAGCTGAGTTTGCCCCTGTTTTACCCTATCTGGTCCAATATACGCCTCCTGGGATCGCTCTCTGCCAAGGTGTCGGATTACGAGTCCGCCCCTTTTGACAAGGACGGCCTCACCCTCTGGGACCTGAGCGCCACGGCCTTGGCCAACGTGGATTTCAACAAGCAATGGTCTGCCACGGTCGGGTTGCTCGGGTCGGCCAGCTTCGAGGAAGGCGCCGATATTTCCGAGAGCATCAACGGCGGCGCCCTGGCCATGGTGGGTTATCGCTGGTCCAAGTCCCTCCAGACTTCGATCGGGGGGCTTTACCTGAGCCGCACCGGCGAGGATCCCCTGGTCGTGCCGGCCATCGGCGTGGAATACCAGCCCTGCAAGGCGTTCCAGTTCTCCATCCGCGGCCTCCAAGCCCGGGCGCAGTGGCTCTGGAGCGATCGCTGGGAGGGGTTCTGGCGCGCCGAATGGAATCCGTTCGGTCCCAGGCTTAAAAGCCGGCCCAACACCCCGGTGATCAGTTTCCAGGACAACAGCACCCGCACCGGTCTGGGAGTCGCTTTTCATCCCCGCAAAATGTGGACGGTGAGCCTGGAAAGCGGCGTGGTCTTCCACAAGATCGAGACCCATGACGCCGATCGCAATGTGGTCGGTAAAGACAGCCTGGATCCCGCCGCCTACATCGGCGCTCACGTGTCGGCCCAGTTCTAGCCTCAGCTCGATTTCCTTGAGCAATCCGCGGCCGGAATGTTCAGGTGAAAATGCGGGACGCGACTTCTCGCTGGCGCTGTTGAGAGGGGTGGCGCTCATTGTCCTGGCGTTGGAACCGTCCCTGCCTACTCCCCAAAACCGGGTCCCGACTGTGAAAGTGCCGGCCCTTTTGGAAGTGGAGTCCTGGATGTGGAAACGCGAAGAGACGTCTGCGACCGCGGGTTGAACCGGCCTCTGGGAGAACCCGTGTTGCATGGGAGCAGCTGCGGCGTGTCGACTTGTTGCAAAGGATATGCGCTTGTGTCCCGGGAGTGAGTTGAATACGTGTCGGTCATGAGGCGATCTGCTCCCCAGCGTTCTGTAGACCGTTCAGGTTTCCACTCCCGGCCTCCTTTGGAGCGGATGAAGCGGTTACACGACCTTCTCATGGCCAACGCTTACCCCAACTGCCGCAAAACCGGGGAGGATCTGGAGGTGTCCTCCAAGACCATCCAGCGCGACTTGGAGTTCATGCGTGACCGGCTCGATCTGCCCATTGCCTATGATCCGCTCCGGTTCGGTTACGCCTACACGCAGGTCGTGACGGCGTTTCCCACCGTAGAAGTCTCCGAGGGCGAGGTCATCTCCCTTTTTGTGGCGCAGAAGGCGCTCGAACAATACAGGGGCACGTCCTTTGAAAAGCCGTTGCGGAGCGCGTTTTCCAAGATCTCGCAGGGGCTGCGGGACCGCATCGAGTTCCAGTGGGGGGATGTCGAGTCCGCCATCTCGTTCCGCGGGATCGGATCGACGGTGGCGGATTTGGAGATGTTCGAGACGGTGAGCCGGGCGGTGCTGCGCTCCAATTGTTTGGCGTTCCAATACAAAAAACTCTCCCACTCCAAATTCGAACAGCGCCAGGTTCAGCCCTATCACCTCGGCTGCATCGAAAACCAGTGGTACCTCTTCGGGCTCGACTTGGAGCGCCAACAAATCCGCACCTTCGCTCTGCCCCGAATGCGCAGCGTCCTCGACACCCGGGTTAGTTTCGTGCGCCCGGCCGATTTCTCGATCACAAAGCACCTCAGCGACAGTTTCGGCGTGTTCACCAGTAAATCCAAGCACCCGGTCCGGATCCGGTTCGATGCGTTTGCGGCGCGGCTGGTGGCGGAACGCAAGTGGCATGGGTCCCAGAAAATCAAGCGCCTTGAGAAGGGCGCAATCGAACTGAGCATGACGCTGGGCGGGCTCGAGGAGGTGGAGCGCTGGGTGCTGAGCTGGGGCGAACACGCCACGGTGCTCGAACCCAAGGCGTTGGTGGGCCGGATTCGCAAACTGGCGGCGGTGCTCGGGGCGCGATACGGCGCCTAGAGCTGACTCTTTCTTAAGCCGCACCGATCCAAGGGGCTGGGCGCGCAGGGCGCCCGGAGGACGTTGCCATCGTGCCGCTTCATTCCCTTCGGCCCTGAGACGGGCGAACTGACACGCAAAAAGGGGCGGTAGTTTGGCGACTCTTTGGGGGTCACTGCGTTTTCTGCGGTGGGTGTTCCTGGGACTGCTTTTTTGTGGATGTCACAGCGGGGCTCGGTTTTACGGCGGTGGCCCGGCGCACGGTCGGGGAGGAGGGGGGGGACAGCGGACCCGGAAACAGAGACGGGTTGTCGAGGTATTTGCCGAAGTCGTCCGAGTCAAAGGCCTCGGGCACCAGCTCGGTCTTGTGCAGTTCGCCCGCTGCGAGGTTTTCCATCCGTTTTGGGTCCCTCACGATGTAGGGCGTCAGGAAAATCATCAGCTCCTTTTTCACGTCACTTTTCACCGTCCGCTTGAACGGAAAACCCAGGATCGGGATGTCGCCCAGGATGGGGACCTTGCTGATGGATTCAATTTTCTGGGTCTCCATCAGGCCGCCGATTACGACGGTTTTTGCGTTGGGAGTGACCACTACGGTTTCAGCGGAGCGCTTGGCGATGACGGGCGAGTTGGCTTTGTCGGAGATCGCCACGGTTTTGTCGGTGAGCGTGGAAATCTCGGGGGCGACGATCATCTCCACCGTGCCCTCGGAGGTGATAAAAGGTGTTACCCGCAGGATGATGCCCACGTTGTCATACTGCACGGTGTTGATGGTTTGGCCGTTGTCGGTGATCCGGCTGTTGGTGATGAAAGGGACTTCCTGGCCCACGACAATCACCGCTTCCTGGTTGTTCCGGGCCAGGATGGAGGGGCGTGAGAGAATCTCCACTTTCCCATTGGTTGCGATGGCGCGCAGGGTGGCCGACCAGTCGTCTGTGGCCAGCCGAATAAACGAGCCGTCGGCCAGGCCCGCCAGGCCCAGTGCGGATTGCGCCGCGACGTTCTGGTTAACCCCGTTGATTTGGGGGCCTTTGAGTTTGTAGGTGTAGCTGCCTTCCACACCGATGTCGGAATCTTTGTTGTGGGTGACTTCCAGGAAAACCACTTTGATGAGCACCTGGGGCTTGGGTTGGTCGAGCGTGGCAATCACTTTGGAGAGCTCCTTGTGGGTGTCTTCGTCGGTTACAATCACCAGGGAACGCGTCTCCGGGTCCACAGTGATCACCGCGTCGCCCAGCTCGGTGTTGCTCCGGTATTGGCGAGGGCCGCCGGGGGTGCGGCTCTGGCCGCTGCCCGCGCCGATCCGGTTGGCGCCGGCTCGGCTCCCGGAGCTGACACTGGGCCGGGCCGCGCTGCCGGGGCGCGAGGTTTGAGCGGCCAGCGGGGTTGCTAGGGCGATCCCTAAAATCGTGGCGTAGACCGGCAGCCGCGGCCGGAGGAAATGAAGCATCATGGGGTGGGGTGGTTATCGGGAAGAGCGTGCGGTGCTTGCAGCGTCGGCGGAATTGATGGCGGCACCCGTGGCACTGCGCTGGTTGAGGCGGCTGGTTCCAGAGCCCACGCCGGCTCCGGAACCTGAGGAGTTGCCGAGCATGCCACGGAGAACCTCCGCTACGCTGTCGGCGTCGGCGTGCTCAAGGGCGTGGATGTATACCCGCTGCTTTTTTGAATCGGTGGAATCGAGCCGGCCCACCATCTCCGCAATCTGCATCATGGTGTCGCGCGCCGCTGAAACCAACAGCGAGTTGGTTCGCGGATCCCCCACCGCCACCACACGCGACTGAAGCAGGGCCCGCTGGCTCTGGGCCGCGCTCTGCGCCCCGGCCTGGGGAATCCCGGGAATCGTGGCGGAGATCCGGCTGCCCTGGCCGCGCTCGTTGGCAGTGTTCCGGTTCTGGCTGGAGGAATCCTCATCGAAGAGCTCGGCGATGAGTTGCGCCGTCTCCACGGCATCCGCGTGGTTGAGCCGAAAGATCCGGCTCTCGGTGACATCGGTGATGCTGGTGTCGATCTTTTTAACAATGTCGCTGATGGTGGGGATGATGTCCTCCGGAGCACTGATGATGAGGGAGTTGCTCTGGTCGTCGGCCACGGCAACGATCCGTGAGGCGGCTTGGCGGGCCTCGCTCTGGGCTGTGCCCGCCGCGTTTCCTGTCCCGGCGCTTCCGCCGCCTCCAAAGCCACCGAACCCGCCGAATCCCCCAAACCCGCGGCGGCCGCTCGCGCTTTGGTTGGAGCCGCCCGAGGCATTGGGGGAGAAGAGCTGGGTGATGACGGTGGCCAGTTCCTTGGCGTTAGCGAACTGGAGTGCGTAAACATGGATGGTGGAAATGCTGGCAACCGATGTGTCAATCGCGCGGATGATTTCCGCGATGCGATGGACGTTGGACTGGGTATCGGTGAGCAGGATGGAGTTGCTGCCTTCGTTGGCGCTGATCGTGGAGTTGTCCGTCAGCAAAGGCTTGAGATTCTCCACCAGCTTCGATGCCTCCCCGTAGCGCAACGGCAGAATCTGCGTGACCATCTGATCCTTCCGCGGGATCTGGCTCGGATCGCTGCCGGTTTCCACTGGTAAATCGCGCTTTTGCGCGTCCTTCCGGCTCACAATTTTCAGGATCCGCCCGTTGCGCAAGGCGACATATCCTTTCTCCACAAGCACCGCGTTGAGAAGGTCCACGGCTTCTTCCGCGCTGACCGGCTGTCGGCTGATCACGTTGAGGGTGCCGGTGACGGTCGTCTCCTGGACGATCACAAACCCGGCCGCTTCACTCAGGTAGTTGAGCACGTCGCCCAAGGGCGCCCCTTGAAAGTTGAGCAGAATTTCGCCTCTCCCGGGTTTGGCGCTGCGGGTCTGAGCCTGCGCACCGGTTTCGGACAACGCCGGGGGAATCGCGACGGGGCGTGGCTGTGGAGCGGTGGGTAGGGTTTCCGGAGCTGTCGGCGTGACGCGTTCCGGGAGAGCAATGGCAGGCGTTCGGTCCCGCTGCGCCCAGGCTTGGCCGGGCAGCAGAGAAAGCGCAATGAGCAGGACACGGGCGCCGTAGCGCAGGGATGGGGCAGGAGGCGGGTTCATTTGGACAATTCTTTTTGGCGGCGTTCCATCATCCGCCGCAGGGTTTCGCTGCGGTCTGTTTTAGCCTCGGTGTTTGGCGCCGGGCTCGGGACCGGCGCAGGAGCGGGCGTTTCCGGCAAGCTGTCGTCCGGGGTGTTCTCCAAAACGGCGGACGTTTCCGCGCCGCCCTCCAGAGGGAGGGATTTGCCAACCGCCAACACCAGCGGTTGGCCTTCCCGCTCAAGGCCCACTTGGCCGGGTGCGATGGATGTGATTTTGAAGTCGCCAATGGCCTGCGCGATTCCGAGCACTTTTCCGGGTTCACCGCCGGTGCTGCTAAAGAAAGCGAGTGCCTTTTGCTCGGTCATCAGCGTGCCGGTGAGAGTGAGTGCCACGCGGGGCTTGGAGATGGGTTTTGCGTCGGGAGAATCGGTCCGAACCGGTTTGCGGTTGGGGTCGAAGATGTTGCGCAGCCGGACAAATGAAAACGCATGATACCCGGTCGACTTCCCCCGGGGCTCTTCGCTGCCGGGCTTTTTTTCGGGAGCATCGGCGGCCCGGGTGTCCCCTGGGGCGCAAATCAAGCCGACCAGAATGAGGGATGGGATGGCAATACGCGGGTTCATCGTTTGGAGTCGGGCCGCAGCCGCACGAAACTAAACCGCAAGCTCAGGCCGATTTGTTTGCCCTGGGCGTCCCGGGCGGTGAGCTCGCATTCCTCGATCCGGGCCGGCAGCGGGTCGGTTTCCAGCTCATACAGGAGCCGGCCCAGGGCGGCTTGGTCACCGGTGGCTGTTGCGCGGCATTCAAATGCGTCATAGCCGTCATCGTGACTGCGCCACTGCGGGGTGAGGCTGGAGAAATTCACCCGGCTTTCCTGGGCCCAACGGCCGATGGATTTGAAGACTTCGTTCTCGGCCTCGGCGCCTTCGGCGGCCAGATCCGAGTGCTGCATGTCAGCCCAGCGCGCCCGCAACGCAGGGCCCCTGGCCAGAAGTTGTTTGCCGCGGCCGACCTTCTGTCGGAGGGAATCGAGGTGGTCGCTCTGTTGTTTCCAGCGGGCGATGGCCGGAGTCAGCAGCACCCGGTCGAGCAGGAACAACCCCGCCACGAGGGCAACGGCGAGTTTGAGGAGGGTTTCCCGGCTTCTATTTTGCATCGCGCGCCTCCCACTTGTACGTGAGCGAAAACTGCAGCGGATTGTCTCCACGCACCTGCTGGATCTGGACTCCTTGCACCTCGGGCCGCGCTCGGAGCCGGTCGACGAACCCCATCAACGCGGCCTGGTTTTTGGCAAACCCGGCGCAGTTGACCTTCATCGGGTCGCCGCTGAACTGGATGGTCTTGGCCCACACCTCCCCCTGGTCGGGAAACGCGGCACTCAGAGTCTCCAACGCCTGGAGCCCCTGCGGCGCGGCCTCAAACCATGGGCGGAACTGGCGGATCTTTTGCTGGAGCGCCTCCAGATCGCTCACCGTGCGGCGCATCCCCTGCCATTCAGCATCGAGCCGGTTCTCAAGGGAGTTCCTCACAAAAAATGCCGTGGCCAGTCCCAGGCACGCCGCCGCACAGAGCCCGAGCAGCCACCGCCGGTTCCGCGAATCCAGGTGGCGACTCACGATCTGCCAGCGCCCGGGTTGGGCCGGCACAAACTCGAATGCCACGGGTTGCCGGGCCAAGAAACGCGCGGCGGCCGCTTGCGCCACAGGCGGCGGTTGGGCATCCGGCGCGGCGCATTCCAAACCCAGGGTCTGGAGCGGTTGCGCGACCTGTTCAAAGAGGCTCTGCACCGCTCGGGGCGCGCCATCGAAGCGGACATGACGCAACGCCTGGCGGATCGGGCCGGGCAGTTTGCCCAAGGTGATCCGGATCTCGCGCGAGAACCCCGCGGGATCAAAGCCCAAGCTCTCGGCCGTGCCGGGAAACGCGCGCAGCACCGAGATCCCGTTTCCGGCGGCCACAACCGCCGCGACGTGATCGGTCTGCGCGATCAGATGTAGGGTGGCGGTTTGTTCCTCGCGCACGCAGCGATCCAGCCCCAGCGAGAGCGAAACGATGCGGCCCCCGGCGCCCTGCACCATTTTTTCTACAGCCCCGAACCGTTTTAGGGAAACAGCGGCGAGGGTGAGTTGCTGCTTGCCGTCTGGCAGGCCGCAAGTGCCGTGGGTGAGTCGGAGTTCCTGCAAAGGGACGGGAAAATCGCGCTCGGCGCGCAGCTCAAGGTATCCCTGGAGGTCTTCCCCGGCGAGTGCCGGCACGTCGCTGGAGCTCGTCAGCGCCCAGGCCGGCGGCACGCACACCACACAACGCCGTTCCCGGATCCCGTGGGCGGCTAACAATGCAGAGAGTTGGGCGGCAGCTTTCTCCGGCTCCGCCACCACCGCGTCCGCCCCCAGGGGAAGCTCCATGGATCGGGCCACGTGGATGGCGCCCGCATCCACACGGACATGGTCCACGGTGGTCCGGCTCGGGTCGAGCGTCACCGCCAGTGCGGACGGGACTTGCCAGTGTTTTTTGAGAGCGGCGAGGTCGAACATCAGAGCGCCTCCTTTCCTCGGATAATCCCGTCTCGGATCTCCGGGCCCAGCGCCCAGCCCAGCCTCTGCAGGTTGCGCCTGTAAACGATCCGGGGCGTGCCGGCGCTGGTATCCAACACGAACTGCGCTCTGCGGTAGCCGCGTCCGGCCCGGCCCACGGCCGCGATGTCGGCGCTGAACTGGAAACTCTGCCCGGTCAGATGTCGGCCCGCTTGGATGCTGCCTTCGCGGCCGAGGATCTCAGTGACCCAAGCGATGTGGCTGTCGAGTTGAGGCCGCGCCTGGCGCGCGCTTACGACCGCCCCGGCTTTTTCCGTGCCGATGCCCGGGACACAGGCCAGCACCGCCTCCGGCGCCGAGTTGAGGTTGATCCGGCCGGGAATCATATCTCCATCGGCGGCTGTCAACGCGCCGTCAACCTGTGCGAATTCGTCGGCCGTCATGCCGCTGATCACATAAAACTCCAGTAGACTGGCGGCCTGGGTTTGGCCCACGGCGGCTTGGATTTGTTGCGCCCGGGAAGCCCCGAACGTCTGCTGGAGCAGGGTGTCGAGGGAGGCGCTGCGCGGGGCGACTTTGATCCGTGCGGAGCCGTCGCTGCGTTTGTTTGGTTCGCGCGTAAACGCCGTCACCCATTCCAGGATCCCGTTGTCGAGCCCCGCCGCTCTAGTGCTTCCCTGGCTTTGGGGGGCGGTCTCATGGGCCTCGAGTACGCCGTTGAGGTTGGCGTCCCGGCCAAAGAGCAACCCCGGGTCCGCGCCCGCGACCAGCCCCAGTTCCCCCACGGATTCAAACAAGGCGTTCTTGCACTGGTAACCGGGTTGCCGCCGCAGATACGTCTCGGATTCCGCGCCGTTGGGACTCACGTTTTCATCCGCATCGCGCCAGTCCACAATCGCCGCTGCAAGGTCCTGGGTCATGCCGGGTAACGCCGCCAGCATTTCGAGCGTGGCGGTGTTGAGGTTGAGTTTGGAGGCTTCATCCACGAGTCCGAAACTGAGCTGCGGGGAGTTGCGCGAAGTGGCCGTTGCCGTGTTGAGTCCGGGGCGTCCCACGATCCACGCCGTGGCGTCGCCCACGGGCAGCTCCGCGTTGGGGTAACTGTTCACTTCGGGCAGTGCGCCGGGCGTCTCCTGGGCGCCCAGCAGCGCGATCAGGTAACGGGCGACGCCGTCGACGGCGTGGTCGGCCTGGCGTCCCGCCAGATCGTTGTCTGCGCCGCGGTAAGCCATCAGCGTGGAGTGCCCAAAAAGCAGGCACATACTGGCCAGCCCCAGACAGGTCCAGAGCGCGACGATGAGAATCGCCCCGGAGCAACGGTTGAACTGGGGTATGCGTATCACGGGACGTCGATGGTTTGGGTGGTCCACGGGACTGTCACCTCCAGCGGGGCGTTGCCGTTGGCTCTGCGGACGGTGACCCGGATGGCTTGGGGAAGAGCCGGGTTCTCCGGGGTGTAATTCCAGCGTTCCATCCAGGTTTGTCCGTCAAAAAAGCCCGGCTCCAAGGCGGTGACTTGGTCAATGAGGATTTCCTGCGCGGGCTCTTCTGTCACCGGCGCGAGCAGATGGGTTTGCTCGGTGCGCACCAGAACCCCGGCGTTGGCCTGGCGGGGGGCGTCCGCGACAAAATAATGCACCTGCTGCAGGTCGCTCCCGGGTGTTTCCGGCCCGGGGCGGGCGGTGGTGGTGGTGAGCGTGAGCGTTCCCGGGAACTGGCTTCCCTGCGGGTCCCTCGCGCCTTGGAGCACGGCGGCGAGGGTGCCTCCGGAAATCCGCGCGTTGCGGAGGTCCTCCCTCAGGATTGCCGCCGCACGGACCCGGGTCCGGGACTGCCGGGTGCGTTCCGTGGCGTCGTCTCGGAGATGGATGGCCTTGGAGAAAACCCCGTACACCGCGCTGAGAAGCACGGCGCTTGCCGCCAGGGCGAGGCTCACCTCGAGGAGGGTGAACCCGTGCGGGCGCTTTCGGGAGCTGAAAGACGGGCGCGGCGAACTCACAGGGAAGGGGCGGCGGTTGCCGCGAGGGTGGTGAGTTGGATTTGCTGGATGCCGCCTTGAACCTCGAAATAAACGTGGAGGATGAGTTCCGTCATCGTCGGGTCCGTGGTCCACGCGGTTTTGCTCAGTTCCCAGCGGTATCCTGGCCAATCGGCACCGAAATCGCCCTGGCTCTCTGCGGCGGCCCACGCATCCGCCAGCAGGAGTTCGCCGAGGCGGTTTTCAGCGAGTTGCGCAGCCAGCCCGGAGCGATCCGCCAGCACGGAGGTGCGGTTGGCGAGTAACAACGCGGAGAGGATCACCGGCAGGAGTAACCCGAGAAACGTCATTGCGGCCAGCACCTCCACAAGGGTGAACCCGGGGCGGCACCCGTTAAAGCGGCGGGTCCTGGCGGATTTCATAACCGAGCCCGTCCTGGGCGAGTGCAACCACGAAAACCGTGGCAAACCGGTCCACCAGCCGGACCCAGGGGAGGCTTCCCGGGACCGGACAGCCTTCGCAGGCGAACTCGATTGCGGGGGCGGCGTTGGCGGGCATGTGGGAGCTGGGTAACTCGAAGTGGATGTCGGCGTGGAGCTGGAACTCCCGGCTGCGCCGGTTGTCCCCCGGGGAGCCGGCCTTGGGTTGAATGCCGAAACGGCCGGTGTCCGGAGCGATCCACAGGACCATGGGGACACCCTGGGAGAGGGCTTCATCCCGGGCGTGTTCTGTGCAGGCGAGGAACCGGCGGGCCTCATCGGCAAGCTGGCGTTGGCGCATTGTGCCGGAGAGCGAGGGAGCGGCGATGGCCGTGATGACGGCGAGCAAAGCCATGACCAGGACCAGTTCCACCAGCGTGAACCCTGAGTCGGCAGAGGGCGGTTCACCGTTTTTCATCCCAGTTGGTGACGTCGTCATTACCGCCGGGCCGGCCGTCCGGGCCGACCGACATGAGGTCGTAGCCTCGCGCGTTGTTTTTGCCGGGATAAACATAGATGTATTCGTTGCCCCAAGGATCCAGCGGCACGCTTTTTTTGAGGTAAGGTCCCTTCCAGTTACGGGCGCCGCTGGGTTCGCTCACGAGTGCGCCCAGCCCGCCGCCGCCCTGCGGATAGGCGCCGGTGTCCACCTCATAAGCGTCCAGTGCCAGTTCGATGCTGGCGATCTGGGACTGCGCAGCGGTGAGTTTTGCTTGCTGGCTGCGTCCCGAGAATTTGGGGATCACGATGGCGGCTAACACCGCCAGGATCACGAGGACCAGGAGCATTTCAACTAGGGTGAATCCGCGGCGGGATTTGAGGAGGAGGGCGGTGTGCATAGAATAAGCGGGTTATTTGATGTGGTCTTGGATGCTGAAAATCGGGATGACCATTCCAACAAAGATCGTACCGATGAACCCGGCGATGGCGAAAAGCATGAGTGGTTCTGCCAGCGCCACGGCGGTTTTGAGTTGGCGGTCCAAAGCGGTTTCGGTGACGCCCGCCAGGCGCACCAGTTCCTGGTCGAGCCGCCCACTTTCCTCCGCCACCGCGATCATTTCCAAGGCGGACCCGGCAAACAACGAGCGGCAGGCGGCGAGGCTTGCCCCGAGGGGTTCGCCCTTTTTCACGCGCTCGGTGGAATCGGCAACCAGGTCGATCAGCGTCTGATAGCCCAGGGAACGCCGGGCCACGGAAAGGGCGCTCATCAAAGAAACGCCGGCCCCGAGCAGGGTCCCAAGCATCCGGCAAAACCGGGCCATTGCCAGCTGCGCGGCGAGCGGCCCCACGACCGGGGCGCGCAGGAGCCAGGATTCCCAGCGCCGCCGGCTGCTGTCCTTGGAAAACCAGCGGCGACCGAGGAAGCCCGCGGTGAAAAGGATGCCCAGGAGATACCCCCCCCAAGTGCGCAGCAGTTGGCTGATGCCCACGATGACCCGGGTAAGAGCAGGCAATGCGGCGTCGAACCCTTCAAAGAGCGTTTGGAAACGCGGGATGAAAAACACCAGCAGGAAAATCAGCACGGCGATGGCTAGGAACAGCAGCACGGCGGGATACATCAGCGCGGCCATGACTTTGGCGCGGAGCTCCTTTTCGCGGGCCTGAAAGTCGGCGATCTGCCCCAAAACAACGTCGAGAAACCCGCCCGCCTCTCCCGCCTCCACCATGGCCACGTAGATCCTCGGAAAAACATCCGGCGCGCGGTTCATGGCCTCCGCCAGGGGCACGCCGTCGATGACCAGGTCGTGGAGTTCCCTCCACCGTTTGGCGGCCGCGGCATGCGCGGTTTCCTTATAGAGAATCGTCAGGGCCCGGCTCAACGGCACGTGGCCCGCCAGGAGGCTTGAAAGGGAGCGCGTGAAATCTTCAAGAGCGGCAAACGGGACTTTTTGCGAACGCCAAGGCAGATCAAAAGGTTGCCCTTTTTTAGAGGTCCCCGTCTCTTCCCGGACACGCACAGGCGTCCAGCCGCGCTGCTCCAGCAGCCGCAGCGCCTCGTGGCGTCCGCCCGCCTCGATCCGGCCCTCCTGGGGTTTTCCGCCGGCCTCCACCGCTTTGTAGTCGAACACGGGCATGGCTTTAGATTCCTGAGGCGAGGGCGTCGCTGGTCTCGTCCTTTGACACGCGGAGCACTTCCGCAGGGGTCGTCGTGCCTTCGCCTACCACCCGCCAGCCGTCTTCAATCAACGTCCGCATCCCTTCCCGGCGGGCGATCTCCTTGATCTCCACGCTGGATCCGCCCGGAGCAGGACGGCCCGGGTGGCGGCACTCATGGTCATGAGTTCAAAAATCGCGCGGCGGCCGGTGAACCCCGTCATGCGGCAGCTTTTACAACCCTGCGCGCGGAAGATGGGGGCTTCCCTCAGAGCGGGCACCCGTTCCCGGAGTGCGGCGGTGCGGGCGGAATCGTCGGGTTCCTTGCATTCCGGGCAGAGCACCCGGACCAGGCGCTGGGCCATGACGGCTTCGAGCGAGGAGGCCACCAGGTAGGGTTCCACGCCCATGTCCACCAGGCGCGTCAGGGCGCCCGGAGCGTCGTTGGTGTGCAGGGTGGAAAACACCATGTGCCCCGTCAACGAGGCTTGCACCGCAATCTGCGCGGTTTCCTGGTCCCGGATCTCCCCGATGAGCACCACGTCCGGGTCGTGCCGGAGAATGGCGCGTAATCCTTTGGCGAAGGTTAACCCGGCTTTCTCGGCGACCTGGATCTGGTTGATGCCTTTGAGCTGGTACTCCACCGGGTCCTCAATGGTGATGATCTTGCGGACGGCGTCGTTGATGTGGTGGAGCGCGCTGTAAAGTGTGGTGGTCTTGCCGCTGCCTGTCGGGCCCGTGACCAGGGCGATCCCGTGGGGCATTCCCAGCACCTGTTCAAAGAGCTGGCGTTCCCGGTCCGCAAGGCCCATCCCGTCCAAGCCGATCATCCCGGCGTCCTGGCGCAGGAGCCGCATCACAGTCGCTTCGCCGTGCAGCATCGGGATGACCGACACCCGGATGTCCACCTCGCTGTTCTTGACACGGATCTTGATCCGGCCGTCCTGAGGCACCCGTTTCTCGGCGATGTTCAGGTTGCTGAGAATCTTGATCCTCGAGACGATGGCCGGCTGGAACCGCTTGATCTGGGCCGGCACGGGCACTTCCTGGAGCAGCCCGTCGATCCGGTAACGGATCCGCAGGGCGTGTTCGAAGGGCTCCACATGCACGTCGGAGGCGCGCAGTGAAATGGCGTCCCCGAGCACTTGGTTGACAAAGCGGATGATCGAGGCGTCTTCAGCTGCCTTGTCGAGGTCGCTCGAGTCTTCCCGGCTGTCCGCCACCACTTGGAAGCCTTCCTCCAGCTCCAGGCTGTTGAGTGTGTCGGCTCCCACGCCGAGGTGTTTTTTGATCTCCCGCTCCAGCGCTTCGCTTGGGGCGAGCACGGGTTTGAGTGTTTGCCCGGTGAACGAACGCAGGCTGTCCAGGCCCGGGGTGGCAAAGAGCCGGCACACGGCCACTTCCACAACGCCGTCCACCTCACGCAACGGGAGAAGCGACTCCTTGAGCAGCACCCGCGCGGGAAACCTTTCGAGCAGGGCGCGGTCCGGCTCCACCTTCTCCAAGGAGGCGTAGGCCAGCCCGTATTCATGCGCCAACCATTGCAGCACTTCTTCCTCGCTGCGTGCCGAAACGGCTCCGGCAAGCGATTGACGCGCCAGAGTGTCCGCGTCCAGGCTGGAAAGTTGACGGCGCTCCCGCATGGCTTCCAGCAGTTCCGGAAGCGCCGGAGGCGCAGAGGTGGCTGCAGAACCGCTCATGTCGGGTTCACTCAAGGATGCCCGCCGAAACGAGCGCCGCTTCCTGCCGGACGGTGAGCACTTTGCGAAGGTCTTCCCGGAGCAGCTCCAGCTCCGCACTCGCTTTTTTGCGGAACTCGCGTAGGCCGGCGAGTTTGGCTTTGAGCTCTTCGTTGGGGGTGTTTTCGTTCTCCACGGCGGCGCGCAGGGCCATGACCTCCGCTGCGCCCGGCCGGGAAGCCCACTCGGTGGTGGCGGCCCCCGAATCGCCGCCACGGGGCCGGCCGGAGCCGAACCGGGTGCTCATGACCTCGCGTTGTTTGCTTTGGACCTTCTCGATCAACGGCAGGATCGCGTTCCACTCCTCGTCGCTGACTTTCAGGGAGGCTTTGAGCCGCTCGTTCATCCGTTGACGGAATTCTTCGAACCCGCCGCGGCCGCCCCGGGCCTCCGCGTTGTCTTGGGCGTGTGCGGTGAACCCCATGAAGGTCAGAGCCAGCAGGGGAGCAAGGACTTGGAGTGAGTTTTTCATAGAAGAAGCGTTCTGGATTCGGTCTAACAGCCCTCTGTTTGGGATTGGTTATGAAGCCGGCCCGAAATTGTTAAGGCTCCATTAAGTTTCTGGGGGGTCGCACTCGCTCCCGGCCTGTGTTAGGGAAATGCCCTTCCGGAGCGCCCCTCCTGAAGCCCCCCTGTTTTTCCTCTCATCGCCCGCATGAACCCATCGCCTGTGTTGTCTGCCGCCTCGTCCTCGGCTTCGTTGCGTGTGCTCGTCATTGACGATGACCGGGAGCTTTGCGGGTTGATCCAGGACTACCTGGCGCCGCTGGGTTACAGCGTGACGGCTGAGCACCACGGGGTCTCCGGCGCAGAACGCGCGGTGCAGGAGCCCTTTCACGCGGTTCTGCTGGATGTGATGTTGCCGGGGCTCGACGGCTTTGAGGTGCTCAAGCGCATCCGGCGCCAGTCGGACGTTCCCGTGCTCATGTTGACGGCGCGCGGCGACGAAACCGACCGCGTCGTGGGCTTGGAGCTCGGCGCGGATGATTATTTGCCCAAGACGTTTTCCTCCCGGGAACTCCTTGCACGGCTGCGCGCGGTCACCCGGCGGCATGTCCGCCAGTCCGCGCGTTCCGAGGGCGAACCTGATTTGGTGGTGGGCCCTCTCCTCATCAATCTCAAGGGAAGGGCGGCTTCCCTCGATGGGCAGCCCCTGCGGTTGACAGCCTTGGAGTTTGATTTGCTGAGTTCGCTGGCCCGCGTCCCGGGCCGGGTGCGGACTCGGGAACAACTCATCGAATCCATCGCCGACCGCGAATACGACGGGCTGGATCGTTCGATTGACGTCCACATCTGGGCGCTTCGTAAGAAGCTCGGCGACGACCCCAAAGCGCCCCGTTTCATCCTGACGGTGCGCGCGGTGGGTTACATGCTTCTGGAGCCGCAACCATGAGTTTGCGTCTGCCCCTTTACGCCAAAATCCTGCTCTGGTTTTTTCTCAATCTCGTGGGGTTGGCCTCGGTGTTGGCGGCGATTTTTTATGTCCAGTTCAACTTCAACTGGGATTGGCTTCTGGCCGCCGGCGCCCGAGACCGCATCGAGGCGGTGGGCGATTTGATCGTCGGCGAACTCAACGTGGCCGCTCCGGACGAATGGGCGGCGGTGCTCCGGCGTTACAGCGCCGCGCACCGGGTGGAGTTTGGGTTGCTGGACGAAAACGGGCTTCTCCTGGTGGGGGATGTGGGCAAGGTCCCGGAGGACGCCCGGGCGCGCGTGGCCGATTACGTCCAGGATAAACGGGGTGGCCCCGGGGGCGAGGCGTCCGGTGTGCCCTGGTTTTTTTCCAAACGCGCCCCGGACCGGGCTTTGCGGGCCATCGTGCGCTCGGGGGTGCCGGCTCAATACTGGCTGCTCGCGAGCACCGAGATTGATAATCTGTTGGCGGGTGGCCCGCTTTGGGTTGTTTTGGCGGCCCGTTCGCAGTCCATCAGCGGCGGCGGGCTGATCATCAATCCTAAGCCGTGGCTGGCGCTGGGCTGCGGCGCGGTGGTGTTTTCGCTGCTGTTCTGGCTGCCGTTGGTGGGCAGTATCACGCGGGCGGTGGCCCGGATGACCCAGGCCACCCGTCAGATCGCCGATGGCCGCTTTGACGTGCGGATCGCCGGGCATCGCCGGGATGAACTGGGCGCTTTGGGGGAGGCGATCGACCAGATGGCGGGGCGTTTGGACGGATATGTGAAGGGCCAGAAAAGGTTTCTGGGCGATATCGCCCACGAACTCTGTTCGCCCCTGGCCCGGTTGCAAATGGCTCTGGGGGTTCTCGAACAGCGGGTTTCCCAAGACCAATCCGCCTATGTCCGGTCCGCCTCCGAAAAGGCGGAGCAAATCGCCGCGTTGGTGACGGAGTTGCTGACCTTTTCCAAGGCCTCTTTTGGCGCCTCCGCGGTTCGGCTTGAGCCCGTTCGTCTGAGCGAAATCCTCGATGCCGCCGTCCGCAGGGAAGGCGCCGAGTCCGGCGAAGTTCGGCGGGTGTTGCGGGAGGATTGCCATGTGCTGGCCGATCGCGAACTGCTCGTCCGCGCCCTGGCGAATCTGCTCAGAAACGCCCTGCGCCATGCCGGCGCGTCCGGGCCGATTCTCCTGGAGGCCGGGGCCGACGGCGCCGAGGCGGTGCTCAGCGTGTCAGATTCCGGGCCCGGGGTGCCCGAATCCGAGTTGCCCAAGATCTTCGACGCCTTCTACCGGGTGGATACCGCCCGGATGCGGGAAACTGGCGGGACCGGCCTGGGCCTTGCCATTGTGAAAGCTTCCGTGGACAGCTGCGGCGGCACGGTGTCGGCCCGGAACCTGATGCCGCACGGATTGGAGGTCACACTGCGGATCCCTCAGGCGGCGCCCGATTCAGGGCCGACAGTTCCGGCATGAACGGATGCGGGACTTTGCCGCTGAGGCACGCATTTGGGCGGTCTGCGGGCGCGGTAAATGCACCCGGAGCGAGAGCCAGGTTTTTACGGAGATTCACCGGCTTTTTCGGAGCGGAGGAAATGCTTCCTTTCTAAGCCCGAGGGGGTTTGATGTGTTGTCTTTCCGGAACCTTCCGATTTTTTTCCCCATGCTCGATTCACTTACCCCGTCGCCGGCTGTGACTCCGTTCCAGCGGATTACCTTTTTCTTCTCGCTAGTGCTGATCCTCTCGGTGTTCGGCGTTTTCGCGAGCCTGCTGTTTCTGCTCCCGCTCGGGGAGGCCGGAACGGCAGCGAAAGTTCCCCAGTGGATGATCTGGATCGGCCATTTCCATCCCTTGGTTCTGCACCTGCCCATCGGCGCGGTCACACTGGCGGTTCTTTTTGAAACCCTCGCGTTTTTTCCGGGAGCCAGGCAGCTCCGAGCGGCGGCGACGCTGAGCCTCTGGGTTACGGCGGGCACGGCACTCGTGGCGAGCATCTGCGGGTATTGGCTGGCGTTGGACGCCGGCGCGGTTTCCAAGGAGCTCACCACGCATCTGCGTTTCACGCTGGCGTTTACGGGGGTGTGCGCGCTGCTGGTGGGTTTGCGGCATTTCAACGCGGTGCGGCCCGCGGGATGGGCCCGGTTCCTTTCCATCGCGCTGTTGCCGGTCAGCATGCTGCTGCTGACGGTCGGCGCACATTCCGGCGGCAACATGACCCACGGGAGCACTTTTCTCACCGCTTCAATGCCCCAACCTCTCAAACAGAAGCTCGGTTTGACGCAGCCCGCTAAAACCGGGCAATCACCCGCCTCGGATGCCCCGGTGGTGCCCGCAACGAAGTCCGTTAAAAGCCCGGAACTCTACGCCACCTTGGTTGCCGCCGTGTTGGAGGCGAAATGCACCTCCTGCCATAACGACGAAAAATCCAAGGGCGGCCTGAAGTTGCACACTTTTGAAGCGATTCTGGCCGGGGGCGAACGCCAGGCCGATGACGGGGAAACGGTGGTTGTGCCCGGCAAATCCGGGGAGAGCTGGCTGATCAAACGCGCTCTGCTGCCGGAAGACGATGAAGAGACCATGCCTCCCGATGGCAAACCCCGTCTCACAGCGGAGGAACTGGCATTGTTGCGTGTGTGGATCGACATGGGGGCGACTAAGGAACTTACCGTGCTCGAGGCGTTCGCTGCTCTCAAAAATCCGCCCGCACCGGTCGGCGGCCCGAGCGCTCCGGCGGCGGCGACTGCTCAATAGTCAGAGGGGTAAGGGCGTCACTCTACCTGCCCGCTTTGACTGGATGAATCTCGATCGTGGGCCAAACGCCCGACTCATGATAGCCCGGGCAACCGCCACGGGCGGGCTCGGCAGAAGGAGCAAGCGCTGAAGGAACGCGCCAATCGTTGTGCCGGCGTTGAGCGGGCCCTTCTGGGCTAGGAGCCGGTTCTCTTCTCGGATTTATTCTCTTAAAAAGCCCGGAGTGTGTCGATCCACGCCGCTCCCGTACGGAGGCTTTGCCGCCGAGTTCGTGCGCTTTTTGATGAACGCGCGCCCCCGCTTCGCGTCACAGAAGCAGGCCATTGCCAGCTCCCAATACGCCATCGCGACTTCCGGATCGAGTCGGGCAGCTCCGCGAAAAGTGCGTTCCGCCTCGAGACACCAAGAACCCGTGGCGTTGTCCGACGCCTTGCTCGAGAGCAGCCTGCGCGTCGTGTTGCCCAGTCGTGACGCGGAAACGGATTCTCCCGTTCGTGACGGGCGGCGTCAGCAGGGCTTCCCGTCGGGGCCATTGATCATCGGTTTTCCCGCGGGCTGGCCCTCCAGTTTTTGTGGCGTGATCCGCCCAGAGAGTCGTTGAAAGCAGGGCCAAGCAGGCGATGGTGAGTGTTGGCATGGCCCATGCAATTGAGGGGGGGGCTTGGGGTTGGTTCGACGACGCCTTTGCTGTTCGGGCTTGGCTGATTGTTCGCTGGTGGCGCCCGCTGGGCGATGCTTAAAGTGCCACGGCACTTCAACGGCACTACCGAGCAGAACACAATGAGCCAAGACTTTCCCCTCCGTCGCGCGGTTTTGAATGTGGTTGGACTTTCCGCCCGTGACTTGGAGTCCGGCGTCATGCCGCGGGTGACGGCGCGCGCTGCCAAAGGCGGGGTCGCCAAGGTGCGCCCGGCTTTTCCTGCCGTTACCTGCACCGCGCAGTCCGATTACCTGACGGGAGTGCGCCCCTCCGAGCACGGCATTGTCGGCAACGGCTGGTATGACCGCGCGCTAAGTGAGGTGCAGTTCTGGAAACAATCCAACCGGCTCGTAGGCGCCCCCAAGGTGTGGGACAGGCTGCATGCGCTCCGGCCCGGCCTCAAGATCGCCAACCTTTTCTGGTGGTACAACATGGGCACCCACGCCGACTTGGCCGTCACGCCCCGCCCGGTTTACCGCGCGGACGGCGGTAAGATATTCGATATCGCCAGCTATCCGCAGCGACTCAAACCCGCTCTCAAAGAGGCCCTCGGCGCTTTCCCTTTCCATTCCTTCTGGGGGCCGCGCGCCGGGCTGCCCGCCACGCAGTGGATCGCTGATTGCGCCCGGTGGGTCGAGGAACACGAAAAGCCTGACCTGAGCCTGGTTTATCTCCCGCACCTCGATTACGACCTCCAGCGGTTCGGCCCGGCCGATCCCCGCAGCGACGCCGCCCGGCGGCAGGCGGACACGTTGGTGTGCGACTTGGCTGAGTTCCTCGAGGCGCGCGGCGTGGAGGTGCTGCTGGTGTCTGAATACGCAATCACCGCGGTGGACCGCGCGGTTCCGCTCAACCGGGTGCTCCGCGCCCAGGGCTGGCTGGAGATCAAGGACGAGGTGGGTTCCGAGGTGCTCGATGTCATGGCCTCAAGGGCGTTTGCCGTGGTGGATCACCAGGTGGCCCACGTGGTGGTCCAAGACCCTGCTTTGCTTGCACGGGTCAAGGCCGTGATGGAGGCCACGCCAGGCGTTGCCCAGGTGCTCGACGCCGAGTCCCAGGCCGCCGCCGGTATCCGGCATGTCCGCTCGGGCGACCTGGTGGTGGTTGCCGACGACCGCAGTTGGTTCTCGTATCCCTGGTGGAACGACGACGCCAAGGCCCCAGATTACGCCCGCACCGTGGATATCCATCGCAAACCCGGATACGATCCGGCCGAACTTTTCGTTGACCCCCAGCTTGCGGTTCCGGCGCTCAAGATCGCTTGGTTTTTGCTCCGGAAAAAGCTCGGGTTCCGTGCGCTGCTGGAGGTCGTACCGCTGGACGCTTCCCTGGTGCGCGGGTCGCACGGGCGCATTCCGGAGGATCAACTCGACTGGCCGGTGCTCGTCGGCGCGCCCGGCTGGGAGTTGCCTCCCGAGGTTGCGTCTACCGACGTCTGCGGCTTCATCAGCGGCGGTCTGGGGCGCTGAGACGGTTCTTCGGGGTGATATCTGCAAGCAGCCGAAGGCCACCCTCAATCATCGCCAAGTGGGCCTGTGCCCGTTGGAAAAGATCCAGTTCCGATGGAGTCTCCACCGTCAGCACACGGCGGCTGCCGCAATGAAAGAGGTGCGCTGCCTCAAACTCCCGCCTCTCAGGTTCGCCGGTGAGGTCCACGGCAATGACGCCCTGCTCAGCCTCGGATTCCTCGATCAGCGGGCGGGGATCCACGGGGCAATGGAGCTGGGCGGCGGCCAGCAAATGCGGCGACCAGAGCTCGCGTTCCGCGGTGACCTCGTAAACGTACGCGCCCCAGGCGTCGTAATCCTCGTGCAGCAGCAGCGCCAGATCGTATCCGGCGTTGGTCGCGATGAACTCCTCGTGTGCCGCAATCAAGGCGTGGCTGCCGTTGCCGCCATAGGCCCGGTTCAAATCCACGCCCGCGCTGTCGGTCCGCAGGTTGCGCCGCAGACCCCACGGGTTAAGGCAGGGAAAGATGTCGAACGCGAACTTGCCCCGCCAGTGCTCGAAGCCTTCGAGCCAGAGCAGCAGTGCCAGAACTCCGGCTGGCTCGTCCCCGTGCAGCCCGGCGGAAAAATAGACCCGCGCCCCGGCGTCAGGCCCGGGCGAATGCATCGACAGCACCGTGTCGGAGTCGGCCCCGTGAAAAACTTGAAGTTGCAGGCCCGCGGCGGCGCCCAGTTCGCGCACCTGGCCGTACACCCAGTCTACGTCGTGGATGGGATATTTGAGGGTTTTCATGGGGCGAAGTGGCGGTTCGGCGGGCGTTTGTGCGGCCCTGACCTCTTTCCTGCCGGTGTATGGATCACCAAGCTGCCGATGCCAAGTTTTCCGGTGTCGTCTTGAATCCGAAGCACGTGTTCGGAGTTCGCGCGGACTTCGTGCAGCCTGAACCAGCGCCTTCCGCGTGTCGGCCGGTGCTAGTAGCGCTACGCGGCTGTCTTTTTTCTTTTTCCCTTTCTCTTCCTTCACTTCCTTTCTCAACGGTGTCAAAAAACGTCCGTTCCTTAGTGTCTACGCATAAGAACAAAGGCGTTTTTGCAACAGGCTGGTGAAAGCGGAGTGAGGGATTGCGCCATTCCCCCCCTCCCTCAAATATAGGAGAAGAAGTATGCGGGGGCGTCGCTGAGGCTGGCTTCGAGCGTGCTGCGGGCGCGTAGATGGTGACGCAGCCAACGCAGGATCTGCAAAGAGTGTTCGCTGATCCGCCGCACGCTTTGCACAAGGCTGTTGAGCGTGCGCGAAAGTTGCTCGGCGACCGCTTTGCGCCTCTCCATCCAGCGCTCGTATTTTTCCTCCACCTTTGTGTCTTGCAGGTGATGCTGGCTTTCCAGATCGTTCAGCGCCAGTAAGAGCAGGTTGTAGGCAAGCGCCGTGAAGTGGCTTTGAATGGTTTTGGCCGTTTTGCTCGTGGCCCACGCCTTCTTTTCCGCGAGCTTGTTTTCGAACTCATCAAAGCTCTTTTCTATGTCCCACCGCAGCCGAAACAGCAGGGCGATGATGCCCGGCGGAAGGGTGTATTCCGAGGTCAGAAAGGTGTGGATCTCGCGGGTCTCGGGATCCTGATAACGCACCCTGCGCAACTGGCCCAGATTGTTGAGGCCGATGGTCTCATCGGCGAGCACCCCGGCATTGCGCTGATCGGTTCGATCCCAAACGCGGGGCAGTTCGTGGACGGGGCGCATCGATTCCTTGCAGCGGCTGATCACGCAGATTTGGCTCTCTTGCTTGAGTTTAAGCCACCACGCCGTGTCGATGAGCGCACAATCATAGATCAAGAGGGTGCCCCGGGCTGCCTGCTGCCTGAGAGCCTTGAAGCTCTGGGCTTTGAGCGCCTTGATTTCGTGTTCTTTCCCATCACAAATCGCAAGGGGCCGCACCCAGGCGGTGCGCAAATCCTGGGCAAAGATTTGGTTGATACCGAGATAGCGCTCGGTGCCGTCGCTGCATTTTTTGCGTTTGTCATGGCAGGCATGTTCGATCTCGTGGCCGTCAGCGGCCCAAATCTCAAAGCCATCGAGTTCGTGAATGGAGGCGAGTCGATCGGTTTTGGCGCGCAGGGCTTTGAGCTGCGTTTGTTGGAGGGCAACGCTCACCGCTTCGAGGTGAGCCAGGCGTCGGGAGCTTTCCAACTGGGCAAAGTAGTCGCTGGCTGAGAGCGCCACTTTGGTGTGTTGCTGGATGTTTTGGACCCACTCCCGACCGCTTTGGACGACTTCAAGGACTCGGGCCACACCGCTGCGAACAAAGAGTTCATCGGTGAGCACGATGCAGGAGCGGGAATGCTTTTTGGCAAGCGGCTCCTCCAAGGCGGCTTGGAGCGGAGCGAAGAGATTTTCTTCCAAGGTGAGATCGATTTTCATCCTAATGATCTACGGCCAAGGGCGGCGGTATTCATCCTGAGATCTGGAAGGGGGAGTTGCCCGGCGATCGCTGAGCGTATACGCGCGATGGAGTTCTTACTGCGGGATGAAGCGGGCCTATGAGCAGCTGATCAAAAGAGTGAAATGCGGCGAGAAACGAAATTTCACCGGTTCTTTTGGCCGTAAAGGCACCCCCAAGCCCAGCAAACGCAGCGCGGCTCCAATGCAGCGCTCGGGGAAAATTCCGTATCCTTTCTACCGATTGCGGCTCACCACGCCCCTATTCTGAGGCAGTCGCTTTTTGACACCGTTGGCCCTATTCGTCCCCATTGGCCCTATTCGTCCCATTTGTCCTATCCGTCCCATTAGCCCTCTCTGTGCGCCCATTCTTTGATGCAACCGGTGGATAGCCCGGCGAAGAACTCTTCATTGCAATTTGGGAGAACGCTTCCCACATTGTCAGGATGATTGACCGGCAGAATCTTTTGCTTTCAATTCAGCGCGATCTCCAACGCGCCCCCGCCGTGGCTCTCCTCGGCCCAAGGCAAACAGGGAAAACCACCCTCGCCCGAGAACTCGCGCGCCTCACCCAGGGCCACGTTTTTGATCTCGAAGATCCCGCCGACGCCGCCGCATTGGAGAACCCCAAGCTGGTGCTCGGAGCCCTTCGCGGCTTGGTGATTCTCGATGAGGTCCAACGCGCTCCCCAGCTCTTCCCCATGTTGAGGGTGCTGTTGGACCGGCCCGATCCGCCCGCGCGCTTTTTGTTGCTCGGGAGCGCTTCCCCGCACCTCGTGCGGGAGGTGACGGAGTCGTTGGCCGGACGCGTCGCATTCCATGAGATGCAGGGGTTTCAACTGCGGGAGGTCGGAGAAGACGCCCTGCGTTCGCTCTGGAGCCGAGGCGGGTTTCCCCGGTCGTTTCTCGCCCCGGACGACCCGCAAAGTTTCCTGTGGCGGAAGGATTTTCTGAGGACGTTTATCGAAAAAGATTTCGCCACCCTCGGGCTCGGATCGACCCCGAAATCGCTTGGAAGGTTATGGGCGATGACGGCCCACTCCCACGGTCAGATCCTCAACGCCTCGGAGCTCGGGCGTTCCCTGGGCGAGACCAATAAAACAGTGCAGCGACATCTGGAGATGCTTTCCGGGGCGTTCATGGTGCGTCTTCTCCCCCCTTGGTTTGAGAATCTTGGAAAGCGACTGGTCCGCAGCCCAAAACTCTTTGTGCGCGATCCGGGGCTGCTGCACGGGCTGCTGGGAATTGCCGACGAAGGCGCGTTGCTGGGCCATCCCAAGCTGGGCGCGAGCTGGGAGGGGTTTGCGATGGAGCAAATCCTGGCCCGTTTTCCCCAGGCCGATCCCTACTTTTGGGCGACCCAGGGCGGAGCCGAGCTGGATTTGTTTCTGGATCTGGGCGGGAAACGTTGGGGCTTTGAATTCAAGGTCGCCGACGCGCCCCGGATGACTCGCTCGATGGCGTCCGCCTGCGCCGATTTGAACCTGGCGCGTTTG
>JBEIUI010000081.1:0-16225 GCA_040374425.1 Verrucomicrobiia bacterium
AGTTTGAGGCTGGATGCGCAAATCGAGCAGCTCGTCTGAGAGAACCGCATGCTGAGGCAGAAGCTCGACGCGCTTGCCCAGCGCATCTTTGGCAAAAAGAGCGAGCAGCTCAGCCCGGAACAGATGCAACTGCTCCTCCAGGAGATGGAACCCCCTGGGCCCGAGCTGGGAAAAGAATATTCGCCCCTACAGCGTCCTCGGCTACATCGCTCCAGCCGATCGCCTTGCAAACCGTCACCGATTCATCTTCCAGCCACGCGACCTAAAGCGGGAAGCCGCTCGAGAAATCCGCAAAGATAAACGCCCACAACTCGCCACTGCCCGAGTTTAGCCTCCCTCGGCTATCCGGCTTTTTGCGCTGAACCAACACATGACAGCGAATCCACAAAATCAACAAACACACTTCGCAGTTTCCATATGTATGAATAGGGCACGTTTCACCCTTCTCGTTTTTGGTCTCTATATGATTTTCGTCGTGGGGGCGGGCTTCATATGGATCCCTCACTTCGTTCTAAACCTCTTCGGCCTGTCCGCCGGTGACGACATCTGGATCCGGTTCGTCGGGATGCTGGCTTCGATCATCGGATTTTACTATGTGCAAGTGTCACGGGTGGGATTGGATCGATTCACTCCTTGGACTGTGGCTGGGCGTTCCTATGCGGCGGCCTTGATGGTGCTGTTTGTGGTATTGGGGAAGGTAGGGCTGGGCATGTTGTTGTTTGCCGCGGTTGATGCGGCTGCGGCCACTTGGACTTGGCTCGCTTTGAGGACGGCGCATTCTGAACTGCCCCCAAAAAAATAAATCATGGACACCGGTTCGCCCGTCTCCGACACCTACAAGCCTCCCTTCTCCTTCACCGGCACCATTCAGGAAGTGCGCATCAAACTTAAACAGCCAAACAATATGAAACCCAAAATCATCCTGACCGTCCTCAGCTTTGTGCTGGGCGCGGCCAGTGCGATACCGGCAGGGGCGCAAGAAGTCCTACCCCGTCCCGAACAACCCTTCGGCGGCAAACTTGGTCGCACGACTAAGGAGTCCAAGATGGATTTTCCCAAGCAGGTGGAAGCACCCAAGGGCGCGCCCAACATCCTCCTCATCCTCACCGATGACGTGGGCTTTGGTGCGTCATCCACCTTTGGCGGTCCGATTCCCACGCCGACGTTTGATCGGCTTGCGAAGAACGGTCTGCGATACAATCAATTCCATACTACGGCGCTGTGCTCGCCCACGCGTGCGGCACTGTTGAGCGGGCGCAACCATCACAGCGCCAGCACCGGGGTCATCACGGAACTGGCTACGGGCTTCCCCGGCTACAATTCGCTCATGTCGAAGAGTTGCGGGACGTTCGCCGAAATCCTGAAGCAGAACGGCTACAACACGTCCTGGTATGGAAAGAATCACAACGTGCCCGACTGGATGACCAGCCAGGCCGGGCCTTTCGATTTGTGGCCAACCGGGCTGGGCTTTGAATATTTCTACGGCTTCATCGGCGGCGACACGAGCCAGTGGAATCCGGCTCTCGTCGAAGGCACGAAGCCCATCGAGCCGCCGCACGGCGCGAAGGATTACTTCTTCGACAAAGACATGGCGGATCATTGCATTGACTGGATCCGGATGCAGCACGCGACCGCGCCGAGCAAGCCGTTCCTCGCCTACTACGCGCCGGGCACGTCTCACGCGCCGCATCACGCACCCAAGGAATGGATCACGAAGTTCAAAGGCCAGTTCGATCAAGGTTGGGACAAGGTGCGCGAGGAAACGTTCGCGCGGCAGAAAGCGGCGGGCGTCATTCCGGCGAATGCTCAGTTGACCGAGCGCGATGCCAGTATTCCCGCTTGGGAAAGCCTGAACGCGGATCAGAAGAAGGTCTTCGCCCACATGATGGAGGTGTATGCCGCCGCGCTCTCGCATTGCGACAACCAGATGGCACGCATCCTCGACACCATCGAGGCGCAGGGTGAACTGGACAACACTCTTGTCATCTACATCCAGGGCGACAACGGTGCGAGCGGCGAGGGCGGCATGCAGGGCTTGCTCAATGAGATGACCGTATTCAACGCCATCCCCGAAGACATAAAGGAAGTCATCCGCCGCATGGACGAACTCGGCGGGCCGACGACTTTCAACCATTACCCAGTGGGCTGGGCGCACGCCATGTGCACGCCGTTCCAGTGGTGCAAGCAGATTGCCTCTCACTTCGGCGGCACACGCAACGGCCTGGTCGTCTCGTGGCCCGCGCGCATCAAGGACAAGGGCGGCATCCGTTCGCAGTTCGCCTCGGTCATCGACATCATGCCGACGCTGCTCGAAGTCGCCGGAGTGACCGCGCCGACGAGCATCAACGGCGTGCCGCAGAAACCCATCGACGGCACAAGTCTCGTCTACACGTTCGATGACGCGAAAGTGCCGTCGAAGCACACCACGCAATACTTTGAGATGTTCGGGAACCGCGCCATTTATCATGACGGCTGGGTGGCCGCGACGACCCCGGGCGTTGCTCCGTGGGATTCAGCCGCCGAGGCGCAGGGCCGCCTGCCGGCCGTCCTCGACTACAAGTGGGAACTCTACCACGTGACCGAAGACTACTCCGAAGCCAACAACCTCGCGGCCCAGGAACCGGCGAAGCTCAAGGAGTTGCAGGAGCTTTTCTGGAGCGAGGCGGAGAAGTACAACGTCATTCCGATTAACAACAGCCGGATCGATCGCTTCGATGTGAACCTCCGCCCCAGCCTGACTCGGGGCCGTGACGAGTTCACTTATTTCCCCGGCTTGGTGCGCATCCCGGAAGGTGCCGCGCCGGACACGAAGAACAAGTCCTGGCAGATCAAGGCGGACGTCGTGATTCCCGAGAGCGGCGCGGAAGGTATCATCCTCACCCATGGAGGACGCTTCAGCGGTTGGGGGCTTTACCTGCTCAAAGGCAAGCCGACCTTTTGCTACAACCTTGCCGGCGTGGCCCACTACATCGTCGCCGCCAAGGACGAACTTGCGCCCGGCGCCCATACCCTCGTCTATGACTTCCAGTATGACGGCGGTGGCATCGGCAAAGGTGGTGTCGGCACGATCCAAGTGGACGGCAAGGCGGTCGCCACGGACCGCATCGAACGCACGCTGGCCTTCCGCCTTTCGCTCGACGAAACGCTGGATTGTGGCGAGGACACCGGCACGCCTGTCGCCGAGGATTACCTGAACAAGATGCCGTTCAAATTCACCGGTGAACTCAAGCAGGCGACAATCACCCTGAAGCCTGCGCCATTGTCAGCGAGCGATGAGAAGAAGCTCGAAGAAGCCAAAAAGGGTGGAGCCATCCGGGAGTAAACGATTGATACGATTGTGAAACACCCTGGCTGCCCCGAAAGGGGCGGCCCGGGACTTCACCAGCAAAACAAGGACCCATGAAAGCAACTCAACTCCTCGCAGGTTTCTGTGCCTACTCAATCATTGTGAGCTTGGTCCAGGCCCAGCAACTTCCCACCAACGGCAGCGTGGAATCACGCCTGGGGAAACTCGAACTGGAAAACGGCTACCCTACTAAGGCCACGGTGAAAAAGATGTATGACGACATCGATTTCCAGCGGGCCTGCCAGGCGTATCTTTGGGCATTGCCGATGATGGGCATGGTCCAGTGGCAGGACGAGCAGCGCGACAAGTTCGGCGCAGGCAATCTGGACTTCGTTGATTACCTGACCTTCACCGACAAGCTTGGCCTGCTCACCGCGAATGCCACGACGCCCTATCTCATGGCCTTTCCCAATATGAAGGAAACGGGGCCGCTTGTGCTGGAAATTCCCGCAGGTGCGACGGCGGGTGGATTCACGGACTTCTGGCAGCGCCCCGTATCGGATACCGGTCAGACTGGACCGGACAAGGGCATGGGCGGCAAGTATCTCATCCTGGGGCCGGATGATCCGGAAATGAAGCCCGAGGGGTATCGAGTCTTCCGCTCGCCCACGGTGAATGTGTTTGTTGGTCAGCGCGTGCTGGATCCGGACAAGGCAAAGGCACTGGAGCTGATGGCGGCGATCCGGCTTTATCCCTACAGTCAGGCAGAACACCCGCCATCGACGCCGCACCTCCGGCCCGATGGCCGGAAGTGGAGCGGTACCCAGCCGCGGGGGCTGGCCTATTGGCGGAGTGTAAGCAGATTCATCAATCAGGAGCCGCCGCACGAGCGGGACCGCATGATCCTCGGCATGCTGCAGCCGCTGGGGATCGAAAAAGGAAAGCCATTCGAGCCGGATGCGCGCCAGCAGCAGATTCTCATCGAGGCCGCCCAAGTGGGGGAGGTGATGGCGCGCACGATTGGTTATGAAAAACGATTTAAAGGGGTGACCGTTTGGCCCGGCAAAAAGTGGGAAATCTCACTTTTCCTCAAGGAGACGAATCAAGAAGCCCCGCATTACACGGAGATCGACGAACGCGCCTCCTGGTTCTATGAAGCGGTGGGCGTCTCTACCGGCATGATGGGCCGCACCGTCGGCTTCGGGCAGGTATACCTCGAGTCATCCAAGGACACGGAGGGCCAATGGCTCGACGGCGGCAAGAACTACACCCTGCGCGTGCCGCCCGATGCGCCCGTGGCGCAGTTCTGGTCCTTTACCGTCTATGACAACGAGACCCGCTGCTTCGTGGACACCGGCGTGCAGCCAGACCGTTCATCGCGGGATAACATTGAGAAGAACGCGGACGGCTCGGTGAGCCTTTACTTCGGTCCCAAAGCCCCGACCGGAAAACCCGAAGCAAACTGGATTCAAACCATCCCTGGCAAAGGTTGGTTCACCTATTTCCGCCTTTATGGTCCCACCCAGCCTTACTTCGACCGCACCTGGGTGCTGCCGGATATCGAAGCGGTAAAATGATCGCTTCGTAAACGCGCATTCTGACCGAGTGGCGGACCCGCCACTTCAACACCGAAACAAACTTTTTCCCAAGCAGGGAGAACCACAAAGAAAACCCAAACTCGCTGTGAAACCCAAAAAACACGCACACGTATTCGCGCTTGCCCTCGGGCTGGCGTTCATTGCGTTACCGGCAGGAGCGCAACAAGTCCTGCCCAAACCCGAACAGGACTTCAAAGGCAAAATCGGGCGCACGGCTGCCGATTCAACGCCGGACTTTCCCTCGCCGCTCGAAGCACCAAAGGGCGCACCGAATGTCCTGCTCATCCTCACCGATGATGTGGGATTTTCCGCCGCATCCACCTTCGGCGGGGCGATTCCCACGCCGACGTTTGACAAGCTGGCGAAGGCCGGCCTGCGTTACAATACCTTCCACACCACGGCGCTGTGCTCGCCTACGCGTGCGGCGCTGATCACGGGGCGCAACCACCACACGTGCTCCACGGGTGTCATCACGGAAATGGGCACGGGCTTTCCCGGTTACAATTCGCTGATGTCGAAAAGCTGCGGCACGGTCGGTGAAATCTTGAAGCAGAATGGCTACAACACGTCCTGGTTTGGCAAGAATCACAACGTGCCCGACTGGCAGACGAGCCAGGCGGGGCCGTTCGACCTCTGGCCCACCGGGCTGGGCTTCGAGCATTTCTTCGGGTTCATCGGTGGCGACACCGACCAGTGGCATCCCGCCGCCTTCCACGGCACCCAGCCTTACGAATCGCCGGCGCACGACCCTAACTATCACTTCGACGCGGACATGGCCGACCACGCCATTTCGTGGATCCAGCAGCAGCACTCGCTCGCGCCGGACAAGCCGTTCTTCGCCTACTACGCGCCCGGCCTTTGCCATGCGCCGCACCAGGCGCCCAAGGACTGGATCGCGAAGTTCAAGGGCCAGTTCGACCAGGGCTGGGACAAACTGCGCGAGGAAACTCTCGCGCGGCAGATCGCGCAGGGGGTCGTTCCCGACGGCACCAAGCTCACCCCGCGGCCCAAGGAAATCCCCGCGTGGGATTCGCTCAGCGCCGACCAGCACAAACTTTATGCCCGCATGATGGAGGTGTATGCGGCCTGTCTAGCCTACTGCGATTACAACATCGGCCGCGTCATCAAGGCCATCGAAGACACCGGTGAACTCGACAATACGCTCATCATTTATGAAATGGGCGACAATGGTGCCAGCGGCGAAGGCACTTTGCAGGGTCTCGTGAACGAAGTCGGCGTCGCCGGCAACATGGTGGAAGAAACCCTCCCGTATCTGCTTTCCATGATGGAGGATCTCGGCGGTCCGTTGACCTACAACCACTACCCCGTCGGCTGGGCGCACGCGATGGACACCCCGTTCCAGTGGACCAAGCAGGTCGCCTCACATTTCGGCGGCACCCGCAATGGGCTCGTCATCTCCTGGCCAACGCGCATCAAGCAGACCGGCGAAGTCCGTTCGCAATTCAGCTCGATCATCGACATCGTGCCGACGATTCTCGAAGCGGCCGGGGTCAAGGAACCGACCATGATCAACGGGGTGAAGCAGAAGCCCATCGAAGGCAAGAGCCTGGTCTATTCCTTCGACAACGCGAAGGCGCCCACAAAGCATCCGGTGCAGTATTTCGAACTGATGGCCAACCGCGGCATCTACAAGGATGGCTGGATGGCCAACACCACGCCGCTCAAACTCCCTTGGGCGCCGCCGGGCAAAACTCACAACCCGGATGACTTCCAATGGGAACTTTACCACGTCGCGGATGACTTCTCGCAGTCCAACAACCTCGCGGCGCAGAATCCGAAAAAGCTGAAGGAACTCCAGGCGGCATTTGAAGCGGAAGCCAGGAAATACAACGTCTACCCGCTCGACGCTTCTTTTGCCGAGCGCGCCGACGTTCGCCTCCGCCCGAGCCTCACGCGCGGACGAAGCGCCTTCACCTATTATCCGGGCACAATCCGCGTCCCCGAAGGCACGGCACCCGACACCAAGAACAAGTCGTGGTCAGTTACGGCGGAAGTCGAAATCCCCGAAGCCGGTGCCGAAGGCGTGCTCATCACGCAAGGGGGACGCTTCGGCGGCTATTCCTTGCTTCTCATGGACGGAAAACCAGAGTTCGCCTACGCCTTCTCAAATCAGAAGCAGCACAAGTATCGCGCCACTTCTGGCGAGAAACTCGCCCCCGGGAAACATACGCTCAAGGCCGACATGAAATACAACGGCCCGGGCATGGGCAAGAGTGCCACCTGCACGCTGTCCGTGGACGGCAAACAGGTCGCGGAAGTGACGATCGAGCGGACCATCCCGCTTCGATTCTCTCTGGACGAGACAATGGACGTTGGGGAAGACACTGGCACTCCCGTCCTGGAGGAATACGAGCCAAAGATGCCGTTCAAGTTCACTGGCAGCCTCAAGAAAGTCGTGATCGAACTCGGCAAGAGTGGCCTTGCCGCCAGTGATGAGAAGAAAATCGAAGAGGCCAAAAAGCTCGCGGCAGTGCGGGAGTAAACGTTGATTCGATTGTGAAACACGCGGGCCGTCTTCTCACGGGGTCGGCCCGCGAATTCACTGGCGAAGCAACCCATTCCCCGATCGGGAAAATTCAGACAGCGAAACCAAAAACGGAACATGAAACCAACCTCTGGTTTCAAGATCCTCACGCTGGCCTTCGGGCTCGCGTCCATCGGGTCCGAACGGGGGTGGAGGGAAGCCGGAAAAAGCGGGTCTATGACGAGCCTGCGACGCTGTTCGAGAGGCTCAAGGCATCGAGGAAAGCGGATCCGAAGAAGATCGATCGTCTTGAGCGGGTGAAGGCGGCTCTCAACCCTTTCAAGCTCAAGAAAGCCATTGAGCGCAAGCTGATGCGTGCGCTCCAACTCCAGCGCGCCTCCGGGCAGGCCGCGGCATAGAACCGCAAATCGCGCAGCTTCAAAATCCCCGCTCAGCCCGCTTCTTTCAAACTCGTCGAGCAAGGCCTCGCGGCGTTGCACCGACACGCGCACCCGGCCCGTCGCAGGCAAGGCGAGTCTGCTCTGCATTCATCAACGTCATAGCCGCACAGGCTCTGACGTTGATGCCCGCTCTGCATGGAGGCGCTTGGCGGGACGCTTACCCGATTCCGGTGGTGTGGATGAAGATCTCGTCGCATTTGCCGCAGTCGCCGACTTTGGTTTCGCCGGTGACCAATTGGACCCCGGCCCGGTGAGCGGCCTCGCGCATGGAGTCGAGGACTCGCCTGAGGATGCCCACGGGGAATCCCGCTTCGGGGATGAGTCAGGCGCTCAGCCAACGCGGACGCGCGCCGCACATGGCCAAATCATTGACGGTGCCGTTGATGGCGACGGTGCCTATGTCGCCTCCCGTGAAAAAGAGCGGGCGCACGACAAACGAGTCGGTTGTGAAAGCAATGGAACTGTTTCCTGGGCCGAGCACCGCACCGTCGTATTGGGCCCGGAGAAAGGGGTTCTCGAATGCAGGCAGAATCCGGTTCCGGAGCAGATCCTGTGTCTTGCGGTCTCCCCCGCCGTGGGCGAGTTGGATGCATTCGTCGGCATCGGAAAATGGAATGGGGCAGATGGAAAGAGAATCGTTTGTTGGATAGCGGGAGTACGCGGCGCAGGCGCCCTCGGGAGAAACCATCGTGGCGCCGAGCGGAGTTTGCGGTTTGCATCGGGTGCCAAACGCCGGGCAATCGACCGGACGTAACCTGCCTTGGACGACCAGCCCGCTGAGGCATCCCGAGGTGTCGTTGGCGGTGGCGCTCCCACAGCCTTAACGCGCCGCACCAAGACAGATCCTTCCCCATACCTACGCAAAAAGCGATTTCTATCAGGATCAGTTTAACGCCGAGAACGGGGCCGATTACGTTCTCACAGGCGAAATCGCTACGGACGTGAAGCTGATCGGGAACATCAACCTGCGAGTTTCCCTGCAGGACATCTCCGATCCGCTGCCTGCCCCCGGGGCTAAGAAGAACGAGCTGCGCCTGGTGTCGGGCATCTCAATTAACTTCCAGGCGGATCCGCGCCGGGACCCGGAAGCGCCAAGGCTTGAACGGCCTTGGCGCTTTCGGTACTGGTGCCCCGCAGAACGTCCCCGCGCAAGGGGATTGGGCGAGGCGGCTATTGGGACGTTGTTTTTTCGTGGAACGCACGGCGTGTTTGACGGGCTGGGGGTGGGGTGGGAATCATGCCGCATGAGCACCATGGTCTGGTCGATGATTGCGGCGGCGTGTTTCACGCTTGCGGCGATTCACGGGCTGGTCTGGTGGTTTTACCGGAGCCGGTGGGATCGTCTGGCGTATGTTTGGATGGCCTCTGCAACGGGGGCCATGGCCTTGGTGGAAATCGCCCTGATGACCGCGCCCACTCCGGAGGCGTATGCGGCCGCGTTGCGCTGGTATCACGTGCCGGTATGGGTGGATTTCTTGGCCATTATCGCTTTTGTCAGGCTTCACCTCGGGGCTGGCCGCCCGTGGCTGGGTTGGATTGCCGTAGGCGCGCGCACGGTGTCGTTGGTGTTGAATTTCACGGTCGGCCTGAACCTCAATTATCTCTCCATGACGGGGCTCCGGCAGGTGCGGTTCCTGGGCGGAGACGTGTCGCTGCCGATGGGGGTGCCCAACCCCGCGATGCTCGTGGGACAGACGGGGCTCCTTTTCCTGCTGCTTTTTGTGTCCGACGCGGCGCTCACGGTTTGGCGCCGGGGCGAACGCCGGCGCTCCCTGTTGGCCGGGGTGAACACGGCGTTTTTCATCCTGCTCGGCTCCATTCAAACCGTTCTTTCCCACTGGCACGTGGTGGATGTCCCGGCCGTGGCCAGCCTCTATTTCATGGGGATCATTGTGCTGATGACCTTTGAATTGAGCTGGGACACGCTGCGCGCGGGCAAGCTGGAGGAAGAACTGCGATCGACGCAGGAGGGCAAACGGCGGGAAATCGCGCATCTGGGGCGCGTGGCGACACTCGGCGAGCTTTCGATGACCCTGGCGCATGAGATGAACCAGCCCCTGGCCATCATCCTCAGCAACGCCCAGGCGGCCCAGCGCCTCCTGGCAAAACCCCAGCCCGACCTGCGCGAGGTGCGCGACATCCTCGGGGACATCGTCAGCGCCGATCTGCGGGCGGCGGAGGTTATCCAGCGGATGCGGGTCCTGCTCAAACGGGGGGAGGCACCCCGGCAACTTCTCGACCTCAACGACGTGCTCGCCGAGGTGCTCCAGCTCATGCGCGGCGCCCTGCGGGAACGCCAGGTGACCCTCAGCCAAGAGGCGTCCCCGGCGCTCCCCGGCGTGCTCGGAGACCGTGTGCAACTCCAGCAGGTGCTCCTCAACATGATCCTCAACGCCTGCGAGGCGATGCAGGACACGCCCCCGGGAAACCGCCAACTCTATGTCCGCGCCGAGTCCGCTGGGCAGGAGGTGCGTGTTTCCGTGACAGACTCCGGCCGCGGGTTGCCACCCGACGTGGAACCCCTCTTTGAGCCGTTTCACACTTCCAAAGACCAGGGCCTGGGCATGGGGCTGGCCATCTGCCGGTCCATTGTCTCGGCGCATCAGGGCCGACTCCGGGCGTTTCCCAACCCGGCCGGGGGCGCCATTTTTGAAATGACTCTCCCGTCGATGGAGGGCGCGTCATGAGTTCTCCGGGCACGGTTTATCTGGTGGACGACGAGCCGGACCTGCTCAAGGCGCTCAGCCGCCTCCTTGGCGCCGAGGGGTTTGCCGTGCGCGCGTTTGCATCGGCGGAGGAGTTCCTCGCCAGCCCGCGGCCCGAGACTGTCGCCTGTCTGGTGTTGGACGTGGCCATGCCTCGGCTCGACGGCCTGCAACTGCAGGGCCGGCTCCTTGAGCAGGGCGCTCTTTTGCCCGTGGTTTTTCTCACCGGCCACGGCGACATCCCCATGAGCGTCCGCGCCATGAAATCCGGCGCGGTGGATTTCCTGACGAAACCCGTCCAGGACGCCGACTTTCTGCGGGCCGTGCGTGCGGCGCTGGAGGTGGCGGGAGCGCGCGCGGCGGAAAACGAGCAGGTCTCCGGGATCCAATCCTGTGTGAACCGGCTCACCCCGCGGGAGCGCGAGGTGATGGAGCTGGTGGTGGCGGGGCTGCTGAGCAAACAGATTGCAGCGCGGCTGGGCACCGTGGAGCAAACCATCAAGGTGCATCGGATGCGGGTGATGGAAAAGATGGAGGTGCAATCCGTGGCGGAGCTGGTGCGCCGGGTGGGTTTAACCTCCCGCGGTTCGGGCACGGGATTGAACCAAGGTTGAATATCCGGCCCCGGACGTTTAGGGCATGAGAACGTCGACGGAAGCGGAATTTTTCCCGACCGGACGATGGAAGGAACCCACGCACTGTGAAATCAACACCCAAAAACAGACTTCTCGCGCTGGCCCTCGGGCTGGCTCTCTGCAGCTCGGCGGACGCTCGCGCTGCCGATAAGAAACCCAACATCCTCATCATCTGGGGAGACGACATCGGGCAGTTCAACATCAGCGCCTACAACCGTGGCATGATGGGATATAAAACCCCGAATATCGATCGGTTGGCTGCGCAGGGGGCATTGTTCACCGACTGGTACGGCCAGCAGAGCTGCACCGCCGGCCGGGCCGCGTTGATCACCGGCCAGTCCCCGATCCGTACCGGTCTGACCAAGGTGGGTCTTCCCGGCGCGCCCGAGGGCATGAAGAAAGGCGACCCGACTATCGCCACCCTGCTCCATGCGCGCGGGTATATGACCGGGCAGTTCGGCAAAAACCATCTCGGCGACCGCGATGAGATGTTGCCCACCGCCCATGGATTCGACGAGTTCTTCGGCAACCTCTACCACCTCAACGCAGAGGAGGAACCCGAGAACCCCGATTACCCCAAGGATCCGGCGTTCAAGAAAAAGTTTGGTCCGCGCGGGGTCATTCACTCCTTCGCCAAAGCCGACGGCGGCCAGCAGGTTGAGGACACGGGCCCGATGACCCGGAAACGGATGGAGACCATGGATGACGAGGTGACGGTCAAGGCGCTCGACTTTATGGAGCGCGCCAAGAAAGCCGACAAACCTTTCTTCCTGTGGTGGAACTCCACCCGGATGCACATCTTCACGCATCTCAAGAAGGAGTCCGAGGGCAAGACCGGTCTGGGCGTCTATGCGGACGGCATGGTCGAGCACGACGGGCACGTGGGGCAGGTGCTCGAAAAGCTCAAGGAGCTCGGCCTCGATGACAACACCATCGTGATGTACTCCACCGATAACGGCGCGGAAACTTTCACCTGGCCCGACGGCGGCACCACGATGTTCCGCGGCGAGAAAAACACCCAGTGGGAGGGCGGCTACCGCGTGCCTGCTTTGATCCGCTGGCCCGGCGTGATCCAGCCCGGCACGGTCATCAACGACATCTGTGCCCATGAAGACATGTTGACCACGCTCCTGGCTTCCGCCGGAGACACCACCGTCAAGGAGGACCTGCTCCAGGGCCGCAAGATCGGCAATGAAACCTTCAAGGTGCATCTCGACGGATACAACCTGCTTCCCGCGCTCAAGGGCGAGGCGCCCTGGCCCCGCAAGGAGTTTATTTATTGGACCGACGACGGCAGTGTCGCGGCTCTGCGCTACGGCAACTGGAAGATCACTTTCCTGCGCCAGGACGCCGAAGGCCTCAAGGTGTGGCAGGAGCCGTTCACCCAGCTCCGCGCCCCAACGATCACCAACCTGCGCATGGATCCCTTTGAACGCGCCGAGCATGAAAACGCCATGGGTTATCAGCGCTGGTATCTGGACCGCATGTTCCTGATCGCGCCCGCCGGAGCTTATGTCGGCCAATGGCTCCAGAGTTTCCGCGAGTTCCCGCCCCGGCAGAAGCCCGGCAGCTTCAACCTGGATCGGGTGATGGAAGCGGTCATGAGCGGCTCAAAGCAGTAACCAAAAAAAGCCCGCAGTCTTTCCCGGGTCGTTCGCCGCGAAATCCGCGGGGTGCGTCCCGGAACGGCTTTGGGGTTGGGGCGGAGCCGCCCCCCTCTCCGGAGCTTGCAGCCGCCCCGTGTGTCCCCGCCCTTTTTTCCGCATTCCCATGAACCTTCGTCGCGCCCTTCTCTTGCTCGTTCTCGCCGGAGTCGCCCGTGGCCACGCCGAGGATCTTCTGCCTTCCTGGAATGAGACCCCGTCCAAAAAGGCGATCACCGCCTTTGTGGAAACGGTCACCGGCAAAGACGGCTCCGGTTTTGTGCCGCCCTCCGAACGGATCGCCGTGTTCGACAACGACGGCACGCTCTGGAGCGAGCAGCCGATGTATTTCCAGGCGTTTTTCATCGCGGACCGCGTTAAGGCTCTGGCGCCGCAACACCCGGACTGGAAAACGAAGGAGCCCTTTGCCTCCGTGCTTCGGGGCGATCTGAAGGGCGCACTGGCTGGCGGGGAAAAAGCCCTGCTCGAACTGGTCATGGCCGCCCACGCGGGCATGGATTCCGGGGAGTTTGAAAACCTCGTCAGCGCGTGGATTGCGACAGCCAAACATCCGCAGACCGGTCGGCTGCTGACGGAAATGGTGTATCAGCCGATGCTCGAGGTGCTGGCCTACCTGCGCGCCAACGGATTCAAGACCTACCTCGTCTCGGGAGGCGGCATCGAGTTCATGCGACCCTGGGCCGAACGGGTTTATGGCGTCCCTCCGGAACAGGTGATTGGCTCGAGCATCCAGACCCAGTACGTGGTGCGCGACGGCAAACCCCGGCTGTTGCGTCTGCCAAAGCTTCATTTTGTGGACGACCAAGCGGGGAAACCCGTGGCCATTCAGCAGCACATTGGCCGAAGACCCATCGCCGCATTTGGCAATTCGGACGGCGACTTTGAGATGCTGGAGTGGACCACCAGCGGGCCCGGGCCGCGGCTGGGGGTGATCGTGCATCACAACGACGCGGCGCGTGAATACGCCTACGACCGCAAATCCCCTGTCGGAAAACTCGACAAAGGCCTCGACGCAGCGTCCGTCCGCGGGTGGACCGTGGTGAGCATGAAAAGCGATTGGACCGCCGTCTTTCCCGGCTTGAAGTAGTAGCCCGCGGCTGGTTTTTTCGCACGAAAACGTATCTCGATTCCCGATATCTCCTATGAAAATCAACACCCTCCTCGCCTCCTTCCTTTTGACCGGCGCGCCTTTGATGGCCGGTGAAGCCCTACCCCTGGCTCCCGCCCCGCAGAAGAGCCCTTGGGATTTCAGCACCTCGCTGTATCTCTGGGGAATGGGTATCGAGGGGTCGGTTGGGGTTCTTGGTGTGCAGTCCGGGTCCGGGGCGGCCGACGTCAACCTCGGGTTTGACAATGTGTTGAGCAAACTTGAGTTCGCCTACATGGGCACCTTCGAATTGCGCCGGGGGCGCTGGGGGGTCACCGCGGACCTGATTTACGCGCAGCTCGGCGCCGAGGTGACCGGGCGCGGTCCGTTCCAGTCCGGTGCGGACTGTGACTTGAAACAGTTCATCGGGAATTTCCGATTGAACTACCGCGTGGTGGATACCGAGCGCACCGCGTTCGATGTGTTCGCAGGGGCGCGTGTGAATTGGATCGATGTGGGCCTCAATCTCAAAGGCCCCCGCGGACGCAGACTCAATCTTTCTGCCGAGAAAGACTGGGTGGATCCCGTCGTTGGATTCCGGACCCGGTTTTTTATGAGCGACTCTTGGTTTCTCCAGGCATCCGGGGACATCGGGGCGGGCGCATCGGATCTGACGTGGCAGGCTCTGGGCCTCGTCGGATACCGGTTCAACGCGCATTGCAGCACGGGGCTGGGTTATCGCGCGTTGGGGACCGATTACCAAGAGGGCGGGTTTACGTATGACACCACCGCCCACGGGCCGATCCTCGGCGTGGAGTGGAAGTTCTAACGCCGGCCACCACGGCGCCGCCCCGCGGGGGGCGTTCCTGAATTGCGCCGAATCAATACGGGCCATCGCAGCAAGGCCGCGGTGTGGGGGCAGCCCGCGCCCCGGCCCCAAGGAGGCTGTTTTGCCGAGCCCACCCAAGTCTGTTCCGTGTCATGATCTGGGACTTTCGCCCGAGACCAAGCGGGGGAAGACTTTGCGAGCCTTTCCTGCGGGGGCTCCACCGTGAATCCCAGAGCGCGCACTCCGGAATGAGTGTCCCACGGGAGAGACTCCGCTAGGTTACTTGAGCTTGGCTGCTGCTTCGTCGATCTTCTTGAGATACTGCTTCGGGTCTTTGTTGAAGGACTTGAGGCAGCTCTTGCAGCAAAAGAGCACTTCCCTGCCTTCATGCTGGTGCACGTAGGCTTTGCCCATCGAACCGAGTTTTTCATCCGAAACCACGCAGGTGGTCAGAGGGTAGGCCGGTTTTTCTGCAGCCCATGCGATGGGCCCGGTTGCGGTGAGCAGGAGAATCCAATGGATGTTTTTCATGGGAAAAATATCTCCCCGGTCTTCAGGGGAGGATTCCTCCCCCTATACGCCAACTCCGGCGGGTTTGCACCCGCGAAAGTCTCCGATCCTCCTCTGCCTGTTGCCTCAAAAGTTTTGACACCGGGAAAGGTTGGCCGGGAGTGGCTGGAGAAAGTCGTTGACTCAAAAAGGATGACGCCGGCAACCGAAAGGGATGCCGATGAGCCGAAAGATTGCCGAAGAACTGCTGCCGCGCCTGCGATTGCGCTACATGGGACGGGGTCGCGAGGGGCGTTCGCGCCTCATTGATGAACTCTCCGAACAATGGGGCGACAGCCGCAAACACGCCATCAATCGGCTGGGTGCCAAAACCGGCTGGGGTGGCGACCCCGGCGCGCGCCAAGGGCGTCCGCCCAAGTACGACCGCGAGGAGGAGGAGGTGCTGTGGCGGATTTGGAAGGTGTCCGAGCAGCCCTGTGGCAAAAGGCTCAAGGCGCTGCTGCCCCATTGGCTCCCGCACTACGAAGTGCGAACGCGGACGGCTTGGGAAAGATCTCCGAAGCCGTGTTTTTTCGATGAGCGCCGCGCAGGCCGACCGGCTGCTGGCTGGGCGCAAGTCCCGTGTCGGCCACCGTGGACGTTGCGGGACCAAGCCCGGAGGGCTTCTCAAAACGCAGATCCCGATCCGGACGGACAACTGGGACATCACCCGGTCCGGGTATCTTGAGGCGGACACGGTGGCGCACTGCGGTGGCAGCCTGGAGGGGACTTCGTGTGGAGCGTGACCTATTGCGACATCTACAGTGGATGGACAGTTAACCGGGCGGCGTGGAACAAGGGGTCGGCGGGAGTGGTGGCGGCGACGCGCGGGGTGCAGGGAGCGCTGCCGTTTGAGCTGCTGGGTTTTGACACCGACAACGGGTCTCACCAGGGCTCACGCATCTCAATGGATGGCGAGGAGATGA
>JBEIUI010000108.1:0-11588 GCA_040374425.1 Verrucomicrobiia bacterium
CCGTCCATGGCAGCCGTCCATGGGGCAGCCGTCCATGGCAGCCGTCCATGGGGCAGCCGTCCATGGGGACAGACCCAGGACAGACCCAGGGCTCCTTCTTGACCCGGGGCTCCTTCTTTTCAAAGAGAGCCCAAGAACTTCAATGGTAGCGCATACGGGATTTGAACCCGTGTACCAGCCTTGAGAGGGCTGTGTCCTAGGCCTCTAGACGAATGCGCCATTTCCCAGAAGGGATGCGGAAGCTAACGCACCCGCTCGCAACCGACAAATGGATTCTTCCCCAGCCGCGTCTTTCGCCGCTCCGATCCCTTCCCTCCACCACAGACCCGGTTTTTACTGTCTCTTCTGAGGCGGTTCCGTGGGCCGGATACGGGTCTGCTGCAGTGAATTGAGGGAGCGGGTTTGGTTGAGTTCGATCAGCTTTTTCAAACGGGGATCCGGATCGGCCTTTGCCACGCGAGCGTAGAACTCTCTGTAGTAATGCTTGAGGATCTCCCGTTTTTCGTAGTCCGTCCGCGCCTCCTGGGCGCGGTCCCATTCCTTTTGCAGGGCCGGATCCTGCCGGACTTTGTCCCGCGCCGCCCGAAACCGGATCCGCTCTTCCAAGTCCGCTTCTGCGGCCTCCGTCCGGGAGGGCTCGATTTTCCGGGGTTTCCCCAGCTCAGGCGGGGTGCCCTTAGATTTGGCTCCGGGCTCGGGCGTTTGGACCGGAGTCGGAAGCTCTGGGAGCGGGGGTACGGACAGCTGCGGATTGCCGGAGGGAATCAGCTCCAGACGCCCCGGCTCTGAAGGCGCAACCGGCCTTGGAGTGACCTCTCCCTGGGGCGATCCAGCCGGATCCTGTGCAAAAAGATGCGGCAAAGACAGGAACGCCGCGGTCAGGGGCAGAAAGAGTTTTTTCATGGCGAAACGCAATGGGCCGGGACGATAGCGCAAAGAATTCGTTTGAAAAGCGCGCCCTCCTCGCGCACAGGCGGAGGGGTCCATGCCCTTGCACGCTCTTTCACCCCAGCGGATTCCGCTCGACCTCAGCCCGCTTGAAGTGGCAGCTCGCTGCCGGCACCTGAACGGACTGGTGTTTTTTGATAGCGCGCTGGAAACGGGCAATCCGGCGCAGATCTCGCTGGTGGCAGCGCTGCCCAGGGAGATTCGGAGGGGCGGATCCGCCAAGGACTGGGAAAGCCTGAGGGAAACCGTGGCCGCCCGCCAAAACCACACAGGGCCCGATGACGGTTTACCGCACGGATTCGCTGCCGGCTGGGTGAACTACGAGGGGGAATTTTGTTTTGGGATCTATGACCAAGCCCTGATTTACCGGCACGCGGATGAGAGCTGGCACGCAATAGGCACGCTGCACACGCAGCTTCGGGATCCGGGAGCCGAATCGGCGCCACCTTTTACCGCGGCCCAAGCGTGCCAACAGCCAAGCGAGTTTAGCGCGGCACCGCAGAACCTGCGGTTCCGGCCCGAGCTGGATCGGGCGACGTTCTGCGCCATGGTCGAAAGCGCCCAGCGATACATCGCCGCAGGCGATATTTATCAGGTGAACCTCGCGCACCGCTTTGAGACGCCTTGGACGGGGGATCCCTTCGCGTTTTACGAAGACCTGCGCCATTACTCCCCCGCGCCCTTCGGTGCCCTGCTGCAACTGGGCGACCGCACCCTTCTGTCGAGTTCCCCGGAATGCTTTCTCAAGATGTCGGGACACGCCATTCGTACCCGGCCCATCAAAGGCACCCGGCCACGGCGGGCCGACCCCAAAGCGGACGAGAAATCGGCATACGACCTGATGACGTCGCCCAAGGAAATCGCCGAGCTGGTGATGATCACGGATTTAGAGCGCAACGACTTGGGGCGCGTATGCGAGTTTGGGTCCGTGCGGGTCACGGAGCTGCTCAAGCTGGAGCGGTTCGAGCAAGTGTTCCACCTGGTCTCCACGGTGGAAGGCCGGCTGCGAGCTGAGGTGGATCATGTCAGCGCGCTTCAGGCATGTTTTCCGGGCGGCTCAATCACCGGCGCCCCGAAGAAAAGGGCCCGTGAGATCATCCGCGAGCTGGAGAACGGTGCGCGCGGCATCTACACGGGAGCGATTGGCTGGTTTGGGTTCAACGGGGAAAGCCAGTTCAACATCGCCATCCGCACAGTGGTGCTGGAGAAAGGCCGGGCTCATTTCCACGTGGGCGCAGGGATTGTGGCGGATTCCGTGCCGGAAAACGAGTGGCAGGAAACCCTCGATAAAGCGGCTGGGATTCTCCTGACGGCCGAGCGCAGCGAGGCGAGCCGTGCCACCCCCGACCGGGCCCTGACTCGTCCTCCCGCGTAAAACTTGCCTTGGGAGAACCCTTGGCGAGCGCAGCGGCCCGCACCCGCACCCGCACCCGTCCATCCCGTCCATCCCGTCCATCCCGTCCATCCCGTCCATCCCGTCCATCCCGTCCATCAAAGCCCGGATCCCGCCTGAGCCGTCCCCAGCGCCTGGTGTTCCTCCACGGAAACCACCTGGCCCGTGATGGAACGGGCGCCGTCACCGAGAAGGAACACCGCCGCCGCATCCAAGTCCGGGGCCGTGGAGGTTGCGCTGAGGGGCTCGTGAAACCAGCGGCGCGATTCTGCGCTGCGCATTTGAGCCGTTTGAAACCCGACAGGTTCATCGAGCCTGCCCGGGCCGCCTGAGGCAATGACATTCAGGCGGATGTGATAAGGCGCGTAAAAAGATGCCATGGCGCGGCTCAACCCGATGACAGCCCCATAGGCGGCGGCCTGGGCGTGCGCGGTCGCCAGCTTGGCCGAGTTGGAACCCGACCCCGCGCTCGCCCAGTTGAGAATGGCACCGCCGGTTCGCTGGAGCAGGAACTGGCGGATCGCGGCGCGATTGGAATACCGCAGGGCGCAGAGATGCAGATCGAGGATCGCGCGCCAGCTCTCGTCTTCCACCTCGTGCACCGGCCCGTCCGTGATGGCGTGCGCCGGGCCTTGGATGGCATGGTAAAGGCCGTCAAACCTGCCAAATGCACTGAGCAGCTCGGCTATTGCGCGCGGCACGGTGGCGGGATCGCCCGGCTCGGCGCAGACCGCCACGGCTCCCGGCCCGAGCAGGTGCGCGGCGCGTTCGACACCGGGACGCGGATACCCTACGACCACCAAGTTTGCGCCTGCCCCAAGGCACGCTTTTGCCGCCGACAACCCCACACCGGAGGTGCCGCCGACCACAACGAGGCTTTTACCCAAGAGATCCACTCGGCTGGGAACCTACCCACTCCCCCACGGTGGAAACAACCTGAGCCTCCCCTCCGCCAATGGTTTCCGCCCATGGATTCCACGGGCGCCGCCCCCGCCGCTTCAACCTTGCCGAGCCCTATTCATTTCGGCAGTTTCGCGGATTATGTCCGAGAAACGTTTTGGCTGTTTTGGGATCTTCCTCGTCGTGGTGCTCTGTGGAAGCCTCCTGCTCAACTTGGTGTTCATCGCCACCCGCTCCGCCACAGCGGCGTTAAGCAGCGCGTCACTCGGCGGACATCTCGGGGACGGTCCGAAGTTTGACGAATCCGTGCTGCTGCCCACCAAGTCACGCAGCGACAACAAGATCGCTCTCCTGAGCCTGCGGGGAGTCATCACCGGAGCCGAATCGGGCGTGGTCGGGCAGACGATGGTGGACGACCTCCGGCTTCAGTGCAAACAGGCGGCTGAGGATCCGAAGGTGAAAGCCGTGGTGGTGGAGATCGACTCGCCCGGGGGCGAGGTGACGGCCTCGGACATCCTTTACAACGCCGTGAAAAATATCCGGGACGTGGCTCACAAACCGGTGGTCATCTCCATGGGGTCAATGGCGGCCTCGGGCGGTTATTATGTGGCCTGCGCGGGTTCCTGGGTGATCGCCAACGAGACCACTTTTACCGGGAGCATCGGGGTGATCATGCAGACGCTCAACTACCAGCAGCTCTTTGGGAAGGTGGGGCTCGAATCGGTCACGTTCAAAAGCGGCAAGTTCAAGGACATGCTCAGCGGCTCCCGGGCGATGACCGAGGAGGAGCGCGAGTATGTACAGAAGATGGTCATGGACACTTACGGCAAGTTCGTGGGGATCGTCGCAAGGGAACGTCAGCTGCCCGAAGCCGATCTGCGGGCGGGGGTCGCCGATGGCCGGGTTGTTTCCGGCAAAGACGCCCTGGAAGCCAAACTCGTTAACCAACTCGGGCAAATCGAGGACGCTTTCGCCAAAGCCCGGGAACTGGGAGATGCGCCCGACGCCGCGGTGATCCGATACGAGTCGGGGTTCAGCCTGGGGAAACTCTTTCATTTGCTGGGGCAATCCGAAAAAGCGCAGGTGTCGGTCCAGTGGCCCCCGCAGCTGGGCACACGGCTTGAGCCGGGCCGGTTCTATTATCTGCCCAGCTTTTACGCCCAATAACCGCAACCGCCCCACCCCCCGGCCATGCCCCCGCAACTGCCCTCCCTGCTCTTCTTGAGCGCCTTCTTCCTCGGCGCAGTGGGCGTATACCGCAACCTGCTGCTGCGGGTGACACGGGGCGGCGGCCAGGTGCGCACGGCGGAGTTCGCACTGCCCGATGTGCTCGTGAGCTTCGTGTTGATCAGTTCGCTGGGGATGCTGATTCTCTTCGCGGCGCTTCACCCGGTCCAGCCCGAAGCCGCTCCGGCCACCCGGATTGAAAATGTGCTACCGGGAGCCCTGTTCCTCCCGATCCTGGCCGGGATCGTCTGCTCCCTGCTGGTGGCCCGGAAAGTGAACCTGCGGCTCCTTTTCGGATTTGACCGATCCAACCCGGCACGGGCTGCAGTCACCGGCCTGGGTTTGATTGTCATGGCGGTGCCTTTGGTGTTGGCCGCGGCTAAAGCCGCCCAAGCGTGGCTCCCGGACGGCGGCAAGGAGCAAGATCTGGTGGTGCTCTTCCGGGAGGTGGCCCGCAACTCCGACCACAGCAGCGTCCTCAAAATCTTCGTCGCCGGGGTGCTCCTCGCGCCCTTGGGTGAAGAGTTCCTGTTCAGGGGCTATTTCTACGGGGTCATCAAACGCTACGCCGGGGGCTTCGGCAGCGCCCTTTTTACCTCCGCGCTTTTTGCCGCCATCCACATGAACCCTGCCTCGATGCCGGGGCTCTTCGTCCTCGCACTCTGTCTGACCCTCGCCTACGAGGCGTCCGGCAGCCTGATCGTGCCTTTGGTGATGCATGCAGGGTTTAATCTCAGCCAGCTGCTTTATCTCTACTGGGATGCCCAGGCCCACACGCTCTAAACCCGGCTGCACCCTGCAGGACCTTGGGGAAAACGCCCTGGTCCAACGGCTCATCAGCCGGCTCCCGCTGGGCTCCTCGGTCCGCGTGGGTCCCGGCGATGACTGCGCCGTCACCGGGTCAGCCCGGCAACCCCGCTGGCAGCTGCTTAAAACCGACGCGGTGCTCGAGGGGATTCATTTCCTGCCGGAGGAAGACCTCAGACGGGTGGGCTGGAAAGCGCTCTGCCGGGCCATCAGCGATATCGCGGCCATGGGCGGAATGCCTGAGCACGCCCTCATCACGGTTGCCGCTGCAAGCACCCTGGAGGTGGAGCGGTTAGAGCGCCTCTACTTGGGGCTCCGGCACGCGGCCCGCCGGTTCGGGGTGAGTGTGGTGGGCGGCGAAACAGCCCGCTCCCCGGGCCCGCTTTTCATCAACATCGCACTGACAGGCTGGGTGGAGCGCGGCCGCTGCATCCTGCGTTCCGGAGGCCGGCCCGGGGATTTGCTTTACGTGACCGGCAAGCTGGGCGGGTCGATTCGGGGCAAGCACTTGGATTTCATGCCGCGCCTGGCGGAGGCGCGCTGGCTTACCGCAAATTTCCCGCTGCATGCGATGATGGATCTCAGCGACGGGCTCGGAGCGGATCTCCCCAGGCTAGCCGCGGCCAGCGGCTGCGGCTACGCGATCGACGCGCCTCTTCCGACCTACAAGGGACAGACCCTTGAGAACGCCCTGCACGACGGCGAAGACTACGAACTGCTTTTCGCACTCGCTCCCCGCCACGGGGCGCGCCTGGAAAAAACTTGGCGAAGCCATTTCCCGCGACTGCCCCTGAGCCGGATCGGTCGTCTGACGCCGACCCCCAGTTCTACGCCGAACCCGAAAGCTTCACCCGCCCGATCCCGCCATGGCTTTGATCACTTCGCGCAGTCCCACTGAAACTTTCGCTCTGGGCCGCACTCACGCCGCCTCGCTCCGCAACGGCAGCGTACTTGCGCTCGTGGGAGATCTGGGTGCGGGGAAAACCCACTTTGTAAAAGGCCTCGCGGCCGGTCTCGGGCACGCCGAGGAAGTCACCAGCCCGACCTTCACCCTGCTCCATGAATACACCGGGGGCAGGCTACCGCTCTATCACTTCGACTTCTACCGGCTCGACTCCGAACAGGATGCGCTCCGGATAGGGCTCGATGATTACCTCGAAGCCCGCGGGGTCTGTGTCGTGGAATGGGGCGACAAATTCCCCCCCCTGCTGCCCCGGGGCACCCAATGGATCGAGTTCCGGGTGGGCCCGGGCGACACCCGGGAAATCGCCTTCGGCGAGCCCGACGCCCCCACTCAGTAAGGCACCGGCAAGACCCGCCGTTGCGGATCGGTATCGGCTGAGTTACGGAAAATCGGGGCGGGGTTGGTGGAGCGCAGTTCATACCCTTTGAGGACGAACTCGGGGTAAATCCCGTTGCTGGCGGGCTCGTAGATCGTCTGGTCCGAGAACTTGCCCAAGAGCTTGTATTCGTAGGTGTTATCGCTGCCGATCTGGCCCTGCTCACGGTCCGGCGCCAGCTTGGTGTTTTCGTTGAGCATCACCAGCCGGGCGCTGCTCCAGGGCTGGCCCGGACTGCGGACAAACCCCCAGAATTTGTAGTCGGCTTTGTAGAACCGGCGTCCGATGAAATAGTCGCCCGGTGGCTCGGCCTCGATCTCCTGCCGCATGGCCGTGCGCGCACTCAGCCGTTTTTGGCTGGCCACGGTGGAACAACCCGCCAATGAACCGAGCATCAGGATGGATAACCAAATGAAAAATCGAGGGGCCATAGGAGGAGTCAGAGTCCGAGTTTTGTGAGGAGCGGTTGGAGCCATTCTTCGAGTGGGCCTTCCTCTAACGAGTCGGGCTGGGTAATGCCACTCAGGAGATGCCACGTCTCCGAGTGCCCAACCGACTGGCCGGGAGCCAGCGTCTTCAATGGGCTCAGGGTTTCGATCTCCAGAAAGGTGTCCTTGGTGTAGGTCTCCAGGTTGCAGCCAAAATCCGGGTAAGTCGCTCCGGGCTCGAAAGCGAAGGTCTTCACAAACAAAGCGTCCGGCATCAGGTACGCCACCCAGGGCTCCAGATGCGCCAGCCCCAACTTGGTGGCCGGCATACCCGCCACAGGGCGCAGAGTGAAAAACCGGCGGCCGAACTTCCAGCGCGGATCCGAGAAATCCGTAAAGCTCCAGGGGACCACCACGCGTTCGGGCAGGAACTCGCGGCCCTTGGGTCCATTGCCGTGCTCGCCCAGAGGCGGCTGTGGGATGATCTCCAACCCTCCGGGGGGCATGACGGTGAGCGCCCAGGAGGCCGCCGTCACAGGGGCGGAGCCCTCGTTGGTGAGTGCGTGATCAATCCGCAACGCGCTGCCCTCGGCGGCGAGCGAGAGTGCCATCGATTTGCGGATCTCCCACGGAGCACTCGCCGGGGTCTCAACAAAAAGCACGTTCGGCTCGCGAAACTCGAAGTTCACCGGCCCGTTGTCTGGCAAATAGGAGATCTCCGTCTCCGGTGCCACCCACAGGCGGTGCCCGCCGATGACGCGGAAGCCGGATTCCCCGGAGGCACCCGGTTCCTCCGGCAGATGACCCAGCACGTTGGCAGACCCGCAGGTTTTGTAACTGAGGATGCGCGGCCCGAAATCGAGTGAAACGAGGAGCTCGGAGTGGGCGTTGGCGAGCCGGGCGCATTTGCCCCAGCCGGAAGCGGTCACGGTGTTATTTGGCATCGGTTTGTTCGCGAACCCTGGCAAGGAGGGCGGGTTGACGCTGCAACTGGGCCGTAAGGGCCTCGATGGCCCGCACCGTCGAAGGGCTGATGTGGTGCTCCATGCCCTCCACATCGTGGTAGATGACCTCGTCGTCGAGTCCGAGAAGCTTGAGAAATTCGGTGAGCAGCTCGTGCCGACGCGTGATGTTGCGGGCGAGAGTTTCCCCGGCGGTGGTGAGCACGAGCCCCCTGTACTTCTCGTATTTGAGCAGGCCCTCTGCGTCCATCCGCTGCACCATGTTGGTGACGCTGGCCTGTGAGATTTCAAGGGCTTGGGCGATGTCCACCACCCGCGCGTAACCCTTGGTGTTCATCAGACCAAGGATGCGCTCAAGGTAATCCTCGACCGCGGAGGAGAGGGGTCGCTGGACGGGGGAAGCTTTGGGGGACACGTTGTCTGACCCTAGGCGGGGGCGCGTGGGAGCGTCAAGGCGTGGAAACTTCGGCCGTTGACATTTTATCAGCCCGTCACAATAAAGTTAGCTCTGCCTAATTCCCGGTCCTCCAAGGCCGTCTCGGCTGAGTATGTCTCGACTTCCTCAGGATCCCCCAAAGAAATCACCCCGGAACGATTCTCACCCCCCGCATCCCAGCGGCCAGGTATCCCTTCCCGAGGTCTTCCGTTCCGTGCCCGTTCCCAAGAGCGCCTCCCCGTGGCGGAAACTTCTCGCTTTCGCTGGGCCAGGGTTCTTGGTTTCTGTGGGTTACATGGACCCGGGAAACTGGGCCACGGACCTCACCGGTGGCGCGCGGTTTGGCTACTCGCTCTTGTCGGTGATCCTCATCTCCAACCTGATAGCCATCCTGCTCCAGCATTTGTGCGTCAAACTGGGGGTCGCCACCGGGCGCGACCTGGCCCAGGCCTGCCGGGAATGGCATTCCAAACCCGTAAGCATGGGCCTGTGGTTGCTGTGCGAGCTGGCCATTGCGGCCTGCGACCTCGCCGAGGTGGTCGGCTCCGCGATCGGCCTCCAACTCCTGTTCGGGATCCCTCTGGTCTGGGGCTGCGTCATCACGGTGTTCGACGTGATGCTTGTGCTCTTGCTGCAGAACCGCGGGTTTCGCTCGGTGGAGGCCCTTGTCATCGGGCTCATCGCCACCATCGGCACCTGTTTTGTGGCCGAGCTGCTCTTCGCCAAACCCCATCTGCCAGACGTCCTCGCCGGATTCGTGCCCTCGCTGGAGATTGTCAAAAACCGCGAGATGCTCTTTGTGGCCATCGGAATCCTCGGCGCCACGGTGATGCCCCACAATCTCTACCTGCACTCTTCGATTGTACAGACGCGGAATTTTGAGAGGACTGCGGAGGGCAGGACTGAGGCCATCAAATACGCCACGATCGACTCCACGTTTGCGCTGATGATGGCCCTTTTCATCAACGGCGGGATCCTGGTGCTCTCGGCGGCTGCCTTCCACTGGAGCGGCAACCAGGAAGTGGCCGAAATCCAGGACGCCCACAGGCTTTTGAGCCCCGTCCTGGGAGTCGGCCTCGCCAGCACGCTCTTTGCCGTGGCTCTGCTCGCCAGCGGCCAGAACTCCACACTCACAGGCACTCTTGCCGGCCAGATTGTTATCGAGGGATTCATCGACTTCCGGATGCAACCGTGGGCACGCCGGCTCATCACCCGGCTCATCGCCGTTATCCCCGCCGTCGCCGTGATCGGCTACTACGGGGAGAGTCGCACGACCGATCTGCTGGTCTGGAGTCAGGTAATTCTCAGCCTGCAACTCGGGTTCGCCGTGGTGCCGCTCATCCGGTTCACGGGTGACCCGGCCAAGATGGGACGGTTCGCCAACCCGCGCTGGATCCAAGCGCTGGCTTGGTTTTGCGCGGCCCTGATCATCGGTCTCAACCTCAAGTTGTTGGCTGATTTCTTCCTGTCCGGCGGCCAGTAACCCCCCCATTTCCTCCGCTCCGCCATGTACCGCAAAATCCTCGTAGCTATCGATCACATGGACCCCGCCCAACCGTTGCTCAGGCACGTGTGCGCGCTGGCTGCCGCCACGGGCAGTTCGCTCCTGCTGGTTCACGTGGCCGACGGGTGGGTGGCTCGGAACTTTGACCAGCTTAACCTGGCCGACTCCCAAGAGATGCGTGAGGACTGGCGGCAACTCCAGGAGACCGCCGATTTGTTGCGGGAAAAAACCGGCTTATTCATCGAGACGCACCTCGCCTTAGGCTCTCCGAGCGATGAGATCCTCAAGGTCGCCACCGTCAAGGCTGCGGACCTAGTTGCCATGGCTTCTCACGGACACCGGCTGGTGGGCGATCTCCTTCTTGGCAGCACCATCGAAGCCGTCCGCCACCGGGCCACCATCCCGATCCTAGTGATTCCCGCTGCGCACTAGTCGGAGTTCCGCCAGTTGCAATCTCAGGCTTTTTGTTTCAGGCGGAGCTCGAGATGCCGGAGCCATGCCGACTCTCACGCGCCATTGGATGGGGTTTACTTTCGTCATGGCCTGCTGGTTCCAACGATGTCCAGCTTGCGGCGTCGACCGCGCGGCTTCATTCCCGGCATCGCATTCGGTCGTGAACCGTCCCATACCCTCTACACTACGCAACGGGTAATACGCGCTGAGAGGTGGAGTTTGCTTGGGCCACGAGCCAGCCCTTTGTGCCGACCACGTCATCAACGCGTCCGGCGTCCGACCCCTGTTGCGCAAGCACTCCTGTCAGCGCATCTTGCAGATCGGATACCGTGGCGAAAAGGCGGTTGCAGATGCCGTCCTTGACCACGTCCCAGAGCTTTTCGACAGGGTCGAGCTCGGGACTGTAGGCCGGCAACTTGAGCAGACGCACATTGGCGGGCAGGCCGCTCTCTCCGTCGCTTGGATGGAAGCCCGCCCCGTCCCAAATCACCACATGGGTTGCCTGCGGATCGCTCCCTCGCCTGGGCGACCGAACCGTTCAACGTGCTTTCGATTCCACCGGCGTGCTCCTTGCAAAGCAGTCTTTCCACCCCGTGGTTGCGGTAGAGATCAAAACCATCTTTGAATGCAGGAGCGCGCCCGACTTACCGCCTCTCCCACTTCCTTGAGGCTCATCTCTCCTGACAACCCGCGTTTGAGGGCAAGCAGCCGCTCCCTTTTCCAACCGGGCGGTTCGTTCTGCAGCCGGTCGAGCACTTCCTGCGCTTCGCCCATCTTGCCGAGTTTGTTTCGTGGTCTTCCCATTCCCCTTTCCATCACATCCAAGTCCGCCTTTCAGGATGATACCCCCTTCGGCGTAACCTTGGCATCACACACCCCTAAATTCCTCGTTTTCCTCAGGCTGTGGGATGACTGCGGAATTCATGATAAAAAGACCCGGCAGGCGGCCATTGAGGCGATCCGCAACGGGATGGTGCATTTGTGAGATGGGGCGAATGGAATTACGCCGCAAAAGTCGCCACTCACAGCATCGGCGGCCTCGGATCCGGTTTGGAGCACCGAGAAAACCGGAATTGGTGGGCCTATCTAGCCCTTCGCAAGCGGATGTTCCTTCTGCGGTTCGGTAACCTCCGGCGGCGCGTCCAAAACAGGATCCCCCAAAATTCGGATTTGCGGAAATGCAGCCTGCA
>JBEIUI010000161.1:0-5100 GCA_040374425.1 Verrucomicrobiia bacterium
AGAGGACGTCGCGCTTCGGCTCCTGCGCCCAAACCCATGGCAATGGGGAGCGCCTCCATCAGCGCCGTCAATGTGTTCATGATGATCAGGCGGAACCGGACGAGGCAGGCCTCCTCAATGGCTTGCGCGGGATCCAGTGTTTGGTGTTTTCGGGCTTCGAGGGCGGAATCGATCATCATGATCGCGTTTTTTTACGATGCCGATGCGCGGAAGGATTCCGACAAACGCGTAGACAGGGAGCTCCTGCCTGAAGAGCAACAGGGTGAGCAGGGCGTCGAAGCTCGCGGCCGGCCAGCCAAGGCGGAAGGCGTTGGCTCAATGCTCGCTCAAGGGTGGTTGTTTTCCCGGGGCCGGACTGTTTTGGCCTCGCTTAATGTGTCGGGCGGATGCAGCACGACTCGTTGCCCGGCACTCAGGCCGGATCGGATTTCCGCGAACACGCCGTTGTTATGGGCAATCTCGACTTTGCGCACCCGGGCTCTGCCGTTTTCCACGGCAAAAGTCAGCCAATCCCCGCCGCGTCGGAAGAGCGCGCCGGTGGGCACTTGGAGCACCTCCGGGGCGCTCCAGGTTTCAATCCGCGCCTCCACCCGGAACCGGTCCCCGAGCGGGTGGTCGACCGGGAGATCGTCTGTAAATTCCACGCGCACTTTGACGCGTTGTTCCTCCACGCCGAGGGCTGAGACTTTAGTGTAAGCGCCGGGTTCAACGAGGCTGACCTTGGCCCGGAGTGGCGTGGGGCCGCCCCATTCCTCGATGGAAACGGGGGCCCCCAAGCGGACGGCCACGGCATCGCTGGAGAGCAGCTCGATTTCGGCTTCGAGATCCCGAGGGTCGCCCACTTCCATGAGCGGGGTGCCGGCGGCGACCCACCGCGCGTTTTCCTCCGAGACTGCGAGCACGAAGCCTGTGACGGGGGCCACGATGCGATAGGGCTCGGCCTTTGCCCCGTTGGGGGCTTGCGCCTGTTGCAGGGTGGCTTTGGCCTGCGCGAGTTCGAACTCGGCGACCTGCCGCGAAAATTCAGCCACTCGCAGGGCCCGGGTTAACACGGTGACCTGATTGTCGGCGGCCTCCCATTCCTTGACGGAAATGGCGCCGCTTTCCTGGAGCGCTTGGGCCCGGGTCCGTTCCTTCTGGGCCAGGTCCAGCGCCGCCCGCGAGCGTTCCATCTCCGAATCGCTCCGCAAACGAGCCGCCTCGGCGATTTGAATCCGCGCCTCGGCTTCGGCTCGGGCTCGCGGGTTGAGAAACGTGGACCATTCGCCTTCCATGACCGCCAGCACCGTGCGGCCCGCCTCAATCCGGTCTCCGGCCCTTAAACCAATCCGCTGGAGATAGCCGGGCACAGGCGGTGAAATGATGTGCCGGTGCCGGATCCGGGTTTTGCCCTCCTCGAGCACAGTGACCTTGAGCGGGCCGGCCTGGATGAGTGCGGTTTCCACCTCCACGGGCTTGGGCAGGAGCCCCATCGCAATGGCCCCGAGCACCACGATGCCGAGTCCCGTGGGAATCGCTTTTCGCCAAGTGCCCTTCTTGGAGGAGCCGCGGCGGGGATCGGAGTTGGGTGGGACGTTTTCGCGCGGCGTTGGAGAAGAAGGGTTCGTCAAGGCCATGGGTTCAAACTGTGGGGACGGTGCGGGATTCAAAGCTCTTTTCCGGGAGGTGCGTGGCGGGGGGGATTATTCGGTGGATTTGAGGACGGCGAGCAAGTCCAGGTGACGGATCCTGCGGCTGACGACGGCGCAGGAGACGGAGGCGGATGCGGCTACGAGGAGAGCGGCGGTGGCGTAGGTGCGTGCGGAAAGCACGAGCGGCAATCGCACCGTTTCGGTGCTGGCGGTGTTGACGATGAGCGTGGCCAGGAGACTGCCCAGGGCGAGTCCGACGGGAACGGCGACCACGGTGAGCAGCGCAATCTCGCCCACCATGATCCAGAGCACCTCGCGGTGGGTGAACCCGATGACCCGCAGCGTGGCCAGGTCGCGGCTGCGTTCGGAGAGGGCGATGCGGGCGCTGTTGTAAACCACGCCAAACACCACCACGACGGCGAAGCTAAAATACAGGCTCTGGATCATCCCGATCATTTCCGCCGTGCTCTCCCGGAACGACTTGCGCACGGCGTTTTTCACCGCCAACGAGGCGACCCGGGGCGACTCCCGGATCCGCGCCAGAAACGCCTCCCAGCGCGCGGGATCCAAGGCGAGATGGGCACCGTTGACCGTGCCGCCCTCGCGCATGAGCCGTTGCAGGGCTTTGATCTCCATGTAGGCCGATAACCCGGCGTAGTCGGTGTGCAGCCCTTGGATCACCGTTTCGAGCCGGGGCCGTCGGCCCTCCTGGATCTCGAGGAGGACGCGATCGCCGGGCTGGGCCCCGAGCACCTCGGCCAGTTTGGCGGAAACCAGCAACCCCTCGGGAGGCAGGGCAATGGGCTCGCCCCGTGCGTCGAGCACCCGGTTGAGCAGGGCGTCCCGGGGCAGGCCGGTGATGCCGAGTCTCCGGGACGCGTGGCCAAACCGCAGCCGCGCGGGGACGGTGCGAAAAGGTTCGGCGGTGAGCACCCCGGGCAGGTGCCGGATTTCATTGAGGGTGGAGGCGGAGCCGGGTTCCACCAGGGTGAGGCTGGCGTCCTGTCGCTGGGCTTGGTCCCATTCGAAGTCGAGGAGGAAGCCGATTCCGTCGCGCATGGCGCCGGGGACGACGGGGATTCCCGTGGCCAGAGCGAGGCCCAGGGCGGTGAACGCGGCATGCCAGGGTTTGCGTTCGATGTTGCGCAGGATCATACGGAATGCGGGGCTGGCGAGGCCCGATAATCCGATGCGCTCAAAAAGTGAGGCCCGGAACTGCGCGGGCGGTTCGGGGCGCATCGCCTCGGCGGGCGGAAGCCGGACGGCCTGGCGCACGGCGGCGACGACGCCCAGGAAGGAGGCGGCGGCGCTCACGAAAAACGCCACGCCGATCCAAGGCAGATTCGGGTGGAACCGGAGCTCCGGGAACTGGAAGAACCGCTCGTAGAAATGAACCACGTTGCTGCCGAGCCAGAGGCCGGCGATGGATCCGGTGACGAGCCCGACGGCGACGATGACGAGCGCGAACTGGAGGTAATGGAATCCGACCTGGCGGGAGGAATATCCCAGGGCCTTGAGCTGGGCGATTTGTTCGCGCTGGAGCCGGACGAGCCGGGTGAGCAGCGCGCTGGTCATGAACGCGGCGATGCTCAGGAACACGGCGGGAAAAACCAAGGACAACCCCTCCATGACCCGCAGCTCGTCATCGAGGCGGGTGGCGGAGGCGTGGTCTTTGCGGTGGTAGGCCACCAGGCCCCCGTAGGGCGCGAGCAGCCGGTCGAGGTCCGCCATCACGGCCGCCTGGGAGTGCCCGGGAGCAACGTCCACCAGCACGCTGTTGAATGCGCCCTCCAGCTGAAACGCGGAGGCCAGCTCCCGCTCGTTCATCCAGAAAACGCCGAACCGGCGGTTGTCCGGCAGGGCGTCCCCGGGACGCGATTCAAAAACGTATTCCGGGGAAAGCACGATCCCGACAATCTTGAGCCGCTGCCGCGCCCCGTGGAGCACGGCCGAGAGTTCGTGCCCGGGTTGGAACCCGTGCGCCTTTGCGAATGCCTCGCCCACGGCGACCTCGCCGCGCCGACCAGGTTCGGGTAGCCGCCCCTGGCGCAGAAAAAGCCGGTGCAGGAGCTGGGGCCGGTCCTCGGGAAGGGAATGAACTAGGCCGTCGGCGGGCTCGCTCAAGCCGGGCAGGTCCAGGGTGAGTTTGCCTTTGACCCGGGTTTCCACGGCGGCGGCACCCTCGATCTGGCTGAGCCGGGTGCGGAGCGCGTTGGGGGCGCGTTTGAGATCGCAGAAGACATCCGCAAAGCGGGTGCTCTGGTAATAGGCGTCGCGGGTGGATTCCAGGGAGAGCAAGAGGCTGCGGGAGAGGATCATCATCGCCAAGCCACAAGCCATGATCAGGCTCACCGCCGTCATCTGGCCCTTCATCTTGGCGATGTCCCGCAGCAGTTTGAGGTGGAGCGGGTGGATCCACCGGGGCCTCGGTTTTTTCACCATACCAGCGAACGGGCTGGACGCCGCTCGGCGTTTTTCTGGATCTCCACGATCCGCCCATCGGAGAGGTGGATCACCCGGTCGGCCATTGCCGCGAGCGCGGCGTTGTGGGTGATGATCACCGTCAACGTGCCCAGGGTGCGGTTGACGTGTTCGATGGCCTCCAGCACGGTGATCCCGGTTTTCACGTCGAGCGCGCCGGTCGGTTCGTCGCAGAGCAGCACCTCGGGCCGTTTGGCAATGGCGCGTGCGATGGCGACGCGCTGTTGTTCGCCGCCCGACATCTGCGAGGGAAAATGGTCCATGCGCTCCGCCAGATCCACCAGAGCGAGGGCTTCCTCGGGGGGCATGGGGTCCCGGGCGATGTCGGTGATCAGCGCCACGTTTTCGAGGCCCGTCAGGCTGGGAATGAGGTTGTAGAACTGAAACACGAACCCCACCGAGTGCCGCCGGAACTCGGTAAGAGTGTCCTCGTCCGCTCCGGCCAGGTCGCGCCCCTGATACGTCAGGGAGCCGGTGCTGGGCACATCGAGTCCGCCGAGGTTGTTGAGCAGCGTGGATTTGCCGCTCCCGGACGCGCCCAGGAGCACGACGAGTTCCCCCGCATAAAGATCCAGGTCCAGGCCGTCCAAGGCGTGGATCTGGCCCGCACCTGACCCGTAGATCTTGGTGAGCCCCCGGGCCGAGAATAGCGGCTTGTCGCCCGCGCCCGGCAAAGGCGCTCGAGGAGGGGCTGAGGTTGATGGGGTCGCCACGCTTGAAAGTTTGCTCCGGGATCGAGCCCGCGTAAAGGCCGCCCCTCTCGCTGCTTGTCTGTCCCAAATGGCACTGAGTTCAGCCCGAAAGCCGAAGTTCCAACCTGCGTGTTTGGGTTCTTTGAGATCTTTGAGGTTGTTCCCGGTGCCGGGTTGGGAAGGGGGGAAGGAAAACCGCAGAGGAATTCTGAGGTGAAATCTTCTCTGCGATCTTTGAGATCTTTGCGGTTACGAAAAACCGTGCAAGCGCCACGGGCTCGGAGCTTCAGGTGGCC
>JBEIUI010000102.1:0-12782 GCA_040374425.1 Verrucomicrobiia bacterium
AAAAAACGTGGCTTCAAAGAGCCCGGAAGCAGTGCTCAGTTCCCTTCGCACAGGCACTCCGAGAAGACGCTGGAACATTTCCACCTCAAAACGCGAGACCACTGGGAACGATTTCAACACGTCGAGAATCGGCGAGTGATACTCGATCAGCCTCCAAACCGTCCCATCCCGCACGCACTCGGCCATGCACCCCTCCTGGTCTCGAACGCGGGTGAGTTGTTCCACGCGCTCCTCCAATGACACCCCGTTGATGCGGGCCGCGTATTTTTCGCTCTGTTTCTGGAACATCACCAAAAGCAGTTTTTCCGGAGCGCTCACCCCATAAAGCCGCTGAGCCGCTTCCAAAAGATCCAGGGTGAATCCATTGGTTTCTGAGGGAAACAATTCATGGGCCCGCTCCGTCAGCCGATAGAGCATCTGAGGACGCCCCACTTTCTGAGGTTGCCGCCAGGTGTCGAGCAAGCCTCGCTTCTCAAGATCCAGGCAGACGCCTTTGACGCCCATGTAACTCATCTCAAGCCTCGCCGCCAATGCACTCACCCCGAGTCCCTGTGTGCGCTTAAGCTCGTTGATCACCCGGAGCCGGGCGCTGCGATCGATTTGTTGAAGCAGCCTCTGCTTCCTGGGAACCGGTCCGGATGCCATGGAAGACTTCTCCCCCAATCAGCGCAGCGCGTCCAGCGCACCAAAAAAGCGAAGCGCCTCCAAAACCCCGAAGCTACACCTGCCTTGCGCGATATAGCCGCCGGCCCGCAGAACCGTGGATTTCACGGCCTCGACCGAGTTTTCGGGACAAGCCACCCACCGCGCATGGGATCCGTCGAGCATCGGCAGGTCGTTGTAATGATCGCCTGCGGCAAAAATCCCCTCTGGGCCGATGCCCACCAAACGTCCCAGCTCTCCGAGAGCCGTGCCTTTACTGTAAGCCTCATGGCAGAACCGCGCGTATACCGTGTTGCGCATGAATTGAAAACCGGGAACCCGCCGCCGTTCGCGTTCCAAAAACTCGCACACCCGGTCCATTTCCTCATCGGTTTCCGTGGCAAGCCCAATGAGCCTTGTCCCTTCATAAATGGGATGGGCTTTGACATGCACCCGGAGAAACTCCTCGATGTCTGCCAGCAACGAACTCGCTTGGGAAAAAAGCACGTCATGCGCAGCCGCACAGCGCGCATTCCAATCCCCGTAATCCTGCCATTTTCCATCAGGGCCCCGATGAAACACCTCGCGCTCAGCGGTGAGAATGAAGTCGGGCTCAACCGGCGACGCGAATTGACCGAGCCCCTCGAGGATGTGGGCTAGTTCGCGGCCTGTATTGACCGCCCAAAAGACCCCCCGTTTCCTCAACCAAGCCAGCGCCTCCAAAAATTCCGGAGACACCGGGGGATTGCCGAAGTGATCAACCACGGTTCCATCGAAGTCAGTGCTAATGAGTTTGATCATTTCAGAGGGTTGAGAGTTGAGCGCGAGCGAATCAGAATCAAACGCAAGGCGACTTCTTGGTCGCTCCCAATCGAACACTCAACCCCAAGTTTATGAAATCCGCCTACGAACTGGCCATGGAACGCCTCGAAAAAGAGGTTCCCACCCGCAAGCTCTCTGAAAAGACCAAGGCCGCCCTCGCCGAAATAGACTCCGCCTACAAGGCGAAAACCGCAGAACGCGAACTCTTCCTTAAAGAACAAATCCGCAAAGCTCAGCAAGAGGGCAAGCTCTCCGATGCCCTCGAAATGGAGGAACAGCTCCAGCGCGACTTGCGACGCATCCAGCAGGAGTGCGAGGAAAAGAAGGAAAAAGCGCGCACGAACCAGGAGTGACGCTGAAAGCCCGGACGGCGCGGGCGAACTCAAAAACGTCCCCCCCTCCTCTCTTCTACCCCAAAGAGAGCAATCACCGCGCGTAAAACGCCTGATGCCCCGCTCGTGGTCCACCGCTCGCCATTGGGCTTTGAGCCCGGGCCGGGAGCCTTTATGGATGGAGGCAGTCAGCGACCGGTTCAGATGAGCCGAAACGTTGAGCCGGCACCCGCTCGCAATACATTTTCCAGTGCCCGAAAAACTGAATCGTCACATGGAGCCGGCCGGGCGCCGTTCAGCAAAAAACTTTTGCCAGGGGTGGTAAAAAGGAGGGGGCGGGTTTGAGGTTTTCCTCGACCCGCCTCCTTCATCTCTCCAAAGCCCCAAGGCGATGATGCAGATTGCCCCACCAAGAGACATGGATGCGCCAACCTGACTCGGCGACTGGAGGGCGTTCCTCTGAAAAACAGGCGGTCAGTTTTCTGCTAGGGAAAGAGGGAGAAATATGAGACCCGATCGATTCACCCAGAAGATGCAGGAAGCGCTCGAATCCGCCCAAGATTTGGCCAGCCGCAGCCAACACCAGGAGATCACCAACACGCATGCGTTGGCCTGTCTCTTGGACCAGAGTGAGGGAGTCACACGCCCGCTGCTCGACAAGCTTGGGGTCCCCACGAGCACTCTCAAACAGCAGCTGCAAGACTTGCTCGATAAGCGCCCCAAGATCCGGGGCGCCGGAATCCAGACGTTCCTCGGCAGCGAATTGCGCGAGGCAATCGACAGCGCTGAAAAAGAGATGGGGCGAATGAAGGACGAGTTCCTCAGCGCCGAGCACTATCTCCTCGCATTGGCAGACTCTAAAACGGAGGCCGCCAAAGTCCTTAAGGAGAGCGGCGTGACACGCTCCAGGCTCATGGAGGCGTTGCAGCAGGTTCGCGGCTCGCAGAGGGTCACCGATCAAAATCCGGAGGGTAAATACCAGACCCTCGAAAAATATGGACGAGATCTCACGGAGGCGGCCCGCCGCGGAAAAATCGATCCGGTTATCGGGCGTGACAACGAGATTCGCCGGGTGATGCAGGTGCTCTCTCGGCGCACGAAAAACAACCCGGTTCTCATCGGGGAGCCCGGCACTGGAAAAACTGCGATCGTAGAGGGACTCGCGCGGCGGATTGTGTCCGGCGACGTGCCTGAGTCGCTCAAGAACAAGCGGCTGATCAGCATGGATATTGGATCGATGATTGCAGGGGCCAAATTCCGGGGTGAGTTTGAGGATCGTCTCAAAGCCCTTCTGAAGGAGGTCACCGATTCGCAAGGGGAGATCATCCTCTTTATTGATGAACTCCATACCATCGTGGGAGCCGGGGCGAGCGAAGGGGCGGTGGACGCGTCCAACATGCTCAAGCCGCAACTTGCGCGAGGGGAACTGAGGACAATCGGGGCTACAACGCTCAATGAATACCGCAAATACGTGGAAAAAGACGCCGCGCTGGAGCGGCGTTTCCAGCCGGTGCTTGTGGATGAACCCAGCACGGAAGACACCATCGCCATTCTGAGGGGGCTCAAGGAGCGGTATGAGGTCCACCACGGGGTGCGCATCCAAGACGCCGCGCTCGTGGCCGCCGCCATGCTCTCTCATCGATACATCAGCGACCGATTCCTCCCCGACAAAGCGGTCGACCTTGTCGATGAAGCGGCGTCCCGCCTCAAAATCGAGTTGGAATCGTTGCCGACGGAAATCGACCAGATTGAAAGGGAGATGATGCAACTGGAGATGGAGAAACAAGCCCTCAAAAAAGAGAAAGACGCGGCCAGCAAAGAAAGACTCGATGTGATCGAGCGGCACCTGGCGGATTTGCGGGAAAAATCCTTCCGGCTCAAAGCGCAGTGGCAGAGCGAGAAAAGTGTGATCGACCAATCGCGTAAACTGAACGAGGAGCTTGAGCAGTTACGCACTGAACTTGAGCAGGCACAGCGTCGAGGCGAACTGGCAAGAGCCAGTGAAATCCAATACGGCCGCATTCCATCGGTGTAGCATCAGTTGGAAACCCACAATCGGCAACTTGCCGAAGTCCAGCGCGACGCCCAGATGCTCAAGGAGGAGGTCACCGACGCGGACATCGCAGAGGTCGTGAGCGCGTGGACAGGCATTCCCGTAGCGCGGATGCTCGAAGGGGAACGCGACAAACTCGTGCATATGGACCAGCGCCTAGGCCATAGGGTGATCGGGCAGAGGAAAGCCATCAGCGCAGTCAGCAACGCGGTGCGCCGTGCGCGCGCTGGGTTGCAGGACGAGGACCGCCCAATCGGCTCCTTTATTTTCCTGGGACCCACCGGAGTGGGCAAAACAGAGTTAAGCCGTGCCCTAGCCGAGTTTCTCTTTGACGACGAACACGCCATGATCCGGATCGACATGAGCGAATACATGGAGAAACACACCGTCGCGCGGCTCATCGGCGCGCCTCCCGGCTACGTGGGATACGAGGAAGGCGGGCAACTCAGCGAAGCGGTGCGGCGAAAACCCTACAGCGTGGTGCTTTTTGATGAGATCGAGAAGGCGCATCCGGAGGTTTTCAACTTGCTGCTGCAGGTGCTCGATGACGGACGGATCACCGACGGCCAGGGGCGCACGGTGAATTTTAAAAACACGGTCATCATCATGACCTCCAACATCGGCTCGCAGCATATTCTCGACGCAAACAATGCGGAGCAACGTGAGGCGCTGGTTCTCGATGCGTTGCGTGGCCATTTCCGACCGGAATTCCTAAATCGCGTCGATGAGACGGTGATCTTCGACAGGCTCAGCGAGGCGGACCTTCGGAAGATTGTCGACCTGCAGCTCGCGCGACTCACACAGCGGCTGTCAGCGCAAAAGCTCACACTCCAACTCACCGACGAAGCCAAAACGCTGCTCGCATTTGAAGGCTACGATCCGGTTTACGGAGCCCGCCCACTCAAACGCATCATCCAACGTCAATTGCTGGATCCACTCTCCTTGGAACTGCTCGAAGGCAAGTTCCATGAGGGCGAGACGATTCGCGTCGAAGCCCACGAAGGCAAGCTGGCGTTTCCGAAATAGCCCGGGCAGCCCGTGGGTTAAATGTCAAGGGAACCACGGTATACCCGCCAGCACTCCAAAAACCCGGGGGCAAAATCCCCCGGGCGCGCCCCGCACCAGCGATCTATCTGATCGAGGGCGAAAAATGTGCCGCTTTCGATTTCAGCCGGAGGAAGCAGGAAAGGCCCCGAATGCTGCGCCTTATAAATCTGGATAAACTCCCAGCCCGTTGCCTCGGACGCGGGAAGCGCCCCAAGCAGCTCCACATCGGAAGACACGCCCAGCTCCTCGGAAAGCTCACGCACCGCAGTCTGGTCGTAGGTGTCGCCGGAATCGACGTGCCCGGCCGCACTCGAATCCCAAAGTCCGGGATGTCTATCCTTCCAGCGCGAGCGTTTCTGGAGAAAGAGCTGTCCGTGTTTATCGAACACAAAGAGGTGCACCGCTCGATGGCGTAGCTTGCGGGTGTGGACTTCGTGCCGAGAAGCCTGGCCGACCACTTGATCGGCCTCGTCCACGACATCAAAAATCTCCCCATGCACGTCCTGAGCCTGCTTAGGACCTGTGGCGAATTCAGGGCCGCCTGCGTGACGGGACGCCAAGTTGGTCAGCTCAATCCACTGAGCTAGGGAGAGTTCCTCTGCGCGCACCGTCTCTTCCACGCCGAGCTGGGCGCAAACCCCCGCCCAGTCCAATTCATGACTGGCCAACATCTTGCGGAGCTGTTTGCGCCTCTGTGAAAAGCCCTGCTTCACCATGGTGACAAAACGGGCTCCATCGCACTCCGGCAACTCCCCGCGCTCGCGCGGCGTGAGCAAGACCACCACTGAATCCACCTTGGGCGCTGGTGTGAATACCGAGGGCGGCAGCGTCCGCAGGTATTTGACCCGCCAGCGGCGCCCCAGAATCAGGGTCAGCGCCCCGTACTCCTTCGTTCTCGGTTCGGCAGAGAGCCGTTGAGCGAGCTCCTTTTGGAGGGTAAAACTCAGGGCGCAGACCGGGCTCGGCTCGTTGGTGAACTGAAAGAGGATACGGCTGGAGACGTAATAAGGCAGGTTCCCGAAAACCTTCACGGGACCGCCAGCGAAGAGCTTCCGCACATCGAACTCACATGCATCGCCGTGCACCACTTCAAGCTGCGGATACTTCTGAGAAAGAAAACCGGCAAGCCTTCCGTCCTTCTCAATGAGCAGACCGTTTGTGGATTGGCGGCGCGCAAACTCGGTTAACGCCCCAAGGCCCGGCCCCAGTTCCACCCAACTCTCGCTGGGTTGTATGGAAAGCTGCGCCACAATCCATTCCGCCAGATTCTGGTCGTGGAGAAAGTTCTGGCCCAGACTGCGGGTAGGCTGAGTTCCGAGTTCTGAGAGAGTCGAGTGGATGGTGGAAAGCTTCATACGGAACCCGGGCCCGGGTAAGTCACAAAAAACAAACGAAACGGGACAGACGAACTAGCGCCTTTGAGCTTTTTGAAGGCGTTTTAATTTCCCAGCCAAGGCCACCTTGGTGGCGGCATTCATTCGGTCAATAAAGAGCACCCCGTGGAGGTGATCCACTTCGTGCTGGAGCGCCCTCGCGAGCAACCCGCTGGCTTCAAAGTCGATTTCGGATCCGTCCAGTAATCTCGCCCGAGCACGCACCGTGGCCGAGCGGCTGATCTGAGCGCTCATCTCCGGAAAGCTTAAACACCCTTCGGTGCCACTTTCCTTCTCCTTGCCCAGCTCAAGCTGCGGATTGAGCAGAACCATCGGCATGAGTTTTTCGAAATCCACCTCCTGCCCGGCAATGTGCATGGAACTCGGTCGATCCTCGGAAGCCGCCACGTCCAGCACCGCCAGCTGCAAGGCCACGCCCACCTGCTGCGCCGCGAGCCCCACACCGTCGGCATCACGCATGGTGTCGATCATGTCCGCCGCCAACCGCTTGAGTTCCTCGGTGACCTCGCCTACCGGAGCCCCTTTGGTTCGCAGCACCGGATCGCCGTAATTCACAATGTCCAAAATCATTTTGTAGTCTGAGTAAAAGCCGAGAGGTTTCCCTGCACGCCCCCCTCTCTGAGAGCGTCGAGCACCTTGATTAAAAAACCGTAGGAGACTCTTTCATCGGCGCGCATCGCCAATTTCCGGCCTGGCTTTTCTTTGAGGTACTCGCGAATTCCGCCTGCAAGCTCCCCCAATCGGAGCGGTTTTGCATCGAGAAAAATCTCCTCCTTCGAGGAAACGGACAAAACACCGATCTCCCCAGCACCTTGGACGGTCGCCGCAGTCTTCGATTCAGGCAACTTGATGCTGAGGGCGGCCTGATCAGCTTCGGGCACCTTGAACGTGGTGGTGACGATCACAAAGATCAGCAGAATCGCGAAGATGTCGATCATCGCCACGATCATGACCTGGGGAGAGCGCCGTTTGCGCGTGTAAAAGTTCACAGTCGGCTCCCGGGTTCATTCTTGTGGGGTTGTGGGCTATGAATTGACCCGGAGGTGGCAGGCGGTTTGACCCGAGCAGTTACCCTCGTTTTTTTCTGCTCGTAACACTTGGAAAGCAGCTCAGCCACCAGCGATTCCATCTCAGCCGCCATGGTCTCGATTTTTTTGGTGAAATAGGTGTGGGCAATCAGACAGGGAATCGCGATCGAAAGCCCCACGATCGTCGTGCTTAAAGCTTCGGAAATCCCCTTCGCGATGCCTCTTGGGTCCGACACATTCGCGCTCGCCCCCAGCGTGGCGAACACCGTCACCAGGCCGGCAACCGCACCCAATAAACCCAACAGCGGCGCAATCCCGACGATCACTTCAAGCACGAAGAGCCCGCTCTCAAGCAGCACGATCTCATGCCGTGCCCGGGTCTGAACGGCCTCCATGTTCTCCGATTTGGTCCATCCCAGATGCTCCAACCCGACTTGCACAATCCTCGCCAAAGCCGCGTCTTGACCCTCCACCAACGGCATCAGTTTCTGGGCCGCGTCCGCGCCGTCAGGATCCAGAACATTAATCTCGAGTTCGATCTGCTCGGGCAACACGAGTTCGCGCCGGAGCGCCAGCCCCCGCAGGAGAATAATGGCCAGCCCGACCACAGAACAGCAAAGCAACAACACCATGAAAAATCCGCCTTGGGCGAAAAAATGGTAAACTGACTGGAACGAGGCAGCTAAAAGAGGTGTGGGCATTTTATTGGGCGCTGTAGAGGGTGAAACTAAAGACCATTTCCAAACGGCCGTCTTTCATAAGCTCCAAATCCCGCGGGGGAGGAGGAATTTCGGCTTCGCGCACGGAACGCTCGCAAACATCCCCAAAGGTTTGGTTGGAGTTGTTTTCGAGAATCTCGACATCTTGGATTTTACCGGCGCGATTGACAAAAAAACGGATGCGCACGGTACCCAGCGCATGCAGGTCGGCCGTCTGCGCCCGGTAATAATTCCAGCGGGAATGAATGTGGGCTCCAAGCTTTTGTCGGTAAACCCCCAGCGGCGTCCGGATCGCATCCACTGCCGGCCTTCCACGATTGGAAATATTACCTTCCACCCGCGTTTTTCGCAGCTCGGCTTGGAAAGCAGGCGGTCGCTGGGGCTGCGGTGGTTGTCCGGGCAGGGTTTCGTTCGCTGGCTCTGGCGGTTTAACCGTGTCAGGGGGCGACACCGGCTCCTCTGGCAAAGGTGTCGGCATCTTTTTCTCAGGCTCAAGCCGGGCCAGAGTCTCGACCTCCTTCTGCGGCATTGGGTTCACCCGGTAAGCCGGAGCCTTGGGCTGCGGAGCGGGCTCAACTGCGGACTCCGAATCCCTCGGCATTCCGTTGCGGCTGGACTGGTTCTTGAACTGGGTAAACGGCAGGTTGACACCGTCCTGACTCGGGAGAGGAACAGAGCCATCGCCGGGCCGCTCGCTGGCGGCTCGCATGTTTTGGCTGGATTGAAACACCGCGGCCTCCGGGGCCTTCTCCGATTTTGCAAGGCCCTCTGAATCCGCGACAGGAAGCGAGTCCGGAGCCTCCTTGATAAGCAGAGGAACCCGCTCCGGCTCGGGCGGTGGCAACACCCATTCCACCGCTGTCATCGCCGGTTTGGCGTCAGCGAGCGTCAGAGGATTGCCAGGGAAAAGCCACCCGACCACCCCCATCAACAGAAAGGCCACCGCGTGCAAGCACATCGCCAAAGCCAATGCGCCCGCCATCTGCCGGCGGGGCGGCATATGACGGATATCCGGCAGTGCGGCACTGATGCGCCGGAGAAATCGCTGGAGATCTTTGCGCATTAGAGAATCGAACGGACGGCACCGGATTGCAGCTGCCCCACCGCGGAGTAAAACGAAACTTGGGCGCACCATTCCACCTCTTTGCTTCGTCCTTTTCCGGCCAAAACCTTCCCGTTTTTGGCCGTCTGCAACGCACTCAAAGGATCCGAAAAGAGCGTGGGCAATGCCTTCACAGAATGAGCGGCATCGCTCAGTTGAGCGGCATCCAGAGCTTCAACAAGCAATCCCGCCGCATAGGCATCTTCCAACGCGAACTCCTCGAACGTTCCCGCACAAACAAGAAGAACCCGAGCCGGATTGCGATTACCAAGCTCCCGGGCCAAAGCCCCCAGATTCAGAAGCGCGCCGACTAACACCACGCGGGCACCTTCGCAGGCGCGGAGTGCCACCGTGCCGTTGGTGGTCGTCGTAATCAGGGTCTTCCCACAAACCGCTTGGCCGTACTCAAAAGGCGAATTTCCCAATTCAAACCCATCGATTCGCTCCCCGTGGCGTTCGCCAGCGAGCACGGAATCCGGTATTCGGGCTTGAAGCGCAAGGGCCTCTGGAATGGTGGAGACCGGGTAAATAGCCTCCACCCCGTGAGCCAGAGCAGTCACCATGGACGAAGTCGCCCGCAAGACGTCAAACACGACGCAAGTGGTCTCCGAGAGATCACATCCCGGGATGCGCGCGATCTCAGCGGGGTTAAGGGCGACATCAATAAACATGAGAGGAAGGCGAGTCAGGCGCCGCGTTTGCAGGCGGAAAAAAGTTTGCGGAAGACTGCATTAGGCGGTCTGGCGCCCTCTGAGTTTCCATGTCTTGCGGGCATGATGGAAGAGATACTGCTGGGCGTAACCGCTGTAAGGCCCAAAGTAGCGTTCTGAGAACTCCTTGAGCCGCGGGGCGGTGACCTTGCGTTTGCGGATGAAATAAATCTCACGCAAGATTCGCTCAATCCACACGTCGATAGGAAAGGCGCGAGGCCGCTCATAGGCGAAGAGGAGAGCGCAGTTGGCAACCTTCACCCCAACTCCCGGCAAACGACACAGCTCGCGCAGGGCAGGCTCATCCTCGAGCCGGGCAATCGCCGCGAGGTCCACTTCGCCGCGGGCGACCATGCGCGCCGCGCCGAGAAGGTTCTTGGCCCGAAACCCGAGCCGGCATTCCCTCAAATCCGCCTCCGATGCCATGGCGATTCGCTCCGGGGTCGGATAGGCGTAGAGCGTTTGGCCTCGGCAAGAGACTGCCGAGCCGAACATGCGCCTCAGAGAATGGGACATCTGGGTGATGTGAGGCACCTGTTTCATGGCCGAGGTAATAAAAGTCGCCAGGCACTCCCATAGTGGCTGGCGAATAAGACGCAGCCCCCGGCAAAACTCCAGCGCTGCGTTCATTGCCGGGTCTTTAGGAAAGGCCGCATAAATTGCCTCGAGCCGATGATCCAAAGCAAAATATCGGGCTGCAACGGCTTCAGCCCCCTCAGTGAGCCTGACTTGAGAGCCCGCCTGCTCCACGTAGGCCGGGACTTCGCCCATCAGCCCGATATAACCGGCTCCGGAACGCTCCCAGTGGAACACCTGTCCGCAACCCAGGGTGAGCTCCAAGCTAAATTCCTCGGGCTTGATATCCCGGACCGCCAGACCGGACCCATCTTCGAGGGGGGTGTTCACTGGATAAAATAGCTGAGGTTCTCAAGCTCGATCGCCAAGTCCACGTTATTGACCACCACGTTGTCCGGCACCTGGAGAATAATCGGCGCGAAATTGAGCACAGCCAAGATGCCGGCCGCGATGAGGTTGTTGGCGACCTCCTGTGCCACCGTGCCCGGCACGGTAAGAATCGCCATTTTGATGCGTTCTTTGCGGACCACTTCCTCCACTTTTTCCATGGGATAAACTTTTACACCCAGATCCCGGGACCGTTTCCGAGTGGCATCCGCGTCGAAAGCCGCGACAACCTCAAACCCTTCCTTTGCGAACCCCGGATACCGCAACAAAGCGGAGCCCAGATGCCCTGCGCCAACGAGGATTACGGGCTGGAGATGAGTCGTGCCGAGGACCTCGGTGAGCTGCGCACTCAAGGCTGCAACATTGTAACCCAGACCTCGGGTGCCGAACTGGCCGAAATAAGTCAGGTCCTTGCGCAACTGCGTGGGTTTGACGCCAGCGGCTTTCGCCAGTGCAGCGGAGGAGACTGTGTCCACCTTGTTGGCTTTGAGCCGCTGCAATGCCCGGTAATACAACGAGAGACGGTAGACGGTTTTTCTGGGGATCACCAACTTCGACATTTTGTGAAAAAGGACGTTCTTTGCATTTAAATAGCGGATGTTTTTTCCGATGCAAGGGGATGGACCACAGAAGCCCTGAGGCCCGGTTACGAGGCACTCGCAGGCCCGAACCGGGAGTGGCTGTGTGGATTCACCCTGGGTATCCCCCTCAATTGCCTTGGCCATGTCCCTGCGAACGGTTATTCCAAGGCGTTCCATGCGTTTGAATCGATTTCTAGCCTCAGCGGGCCTGGGCTCACGCCGCGGTGTTGAGGAGATTATTATATCCGGCCGGGTGAAAATTAATGGCCACGTGGTGACGGATCTCGCCGCCCAGGTGGGCCCGGACGACTCGGTCAAAGTGGGTTCTCGAGTCGTGCACTCCGAGAAGCCCATCGCCGCAGTCCTCAACAAACCCCGTGGCTACCTCTGCACCGCCAGCGACGAGCTCGAAAGGCGGACCATTTTCGAGCTCCTTCCCAAACGCTGGCCAAGAGTGTTTCACGTGGGTCGGCTGGACAAGGAAAGCGAGGGGCTCTTGATCGTGACCAACGACGGCGATCTTTCAATGGCACTCACCCACCCCAGCCACGAAGTTGATAAAGAATACGAGGTGGGCCTTGATCGGCCCTTTGACTCGGGCCACCGCGGCAAACTTCTCAAAGGGATTCGGATCGAGGGAGGCTTGGCCAAAGCCTACCAGATCAACGTGGTGACGCCCCAGCTGCTCAAGGTCGTGCTCCGTCAGGGAATCAAACGCGAAATCCGACTCATGTTTTATTCGCTCGGATACGAGGTCACCAACCTGCGCCGGATTCGGATTGGCTCGCTACGGCTGGGGCCTATGAAGCCCGGCGAATGGCGTTTGCTCACTCCCCGCGAAGTGCAGGAATTAAAGCTCAGCGAACCGAAGCCTCGGCCGGCCCGCGCTCAAAAACCCAAGGCTGCCCCATTCGGCGCCAAATCTCCCGTTCCCGCCAAATCACCATCCCTTCGGAGGCGGCCGCCAAGACAACGCAGAACGATCCGGGAAAGCGATTGACCGGGGAAGCTGCATGTCCTAGTGACTCTCACCCGCTTTCACAAACCAACCGAATTTATGGGCCAGCAAACAAACAAAATCATCAAACGCCGTCGTCGCATCGCTTACCTCGAGCGTAAAAAGGCGAAAGCCATCGAAACAGCCGCCACCAAGTCCAAGCCTCGCCGCAGTGCCGGCAAGAAAGCCGCCGCGCCCGCTGAAGCGGCCTCCAGTGCTGAATAAAGCCTGACCACAGGCATCCTCCTGTTTTCACAATTTTGCGCCGGCCCTTTCCAAGGCCCGGCGCTTTTGTGTTTTTAGCCCCATGCGGTTCTTAATCGTGGACGCGCACAGCGTGATTTTCTCCTGGCCGGAGTTACGCCGCCTTCACCAGCGCCGGATGTCGCTCG
>JBEIUI010000045.1:0-22956 GCA_040374425.1 Verrucomicrobiia bacterium
GAAAGAAGGATACTCGGAAAGCCGTGTGCGGGAAAACCGCCTGCACGGTTTGATGAGAGGGGGCGCCGATGGTAATCCACGGCGCTCCCTACTCTACTTTTTATGGAGCGGCTTTTTAGGCAGCGTGAGCGGCTCCCGGCAGCAGCAACGCAATTGTGTTCCCAAAACATGGGTAGGCACCCCTAGCTTTAACGCGGGCTTCCGGGATATTTCCAGACGACTTTCTTCCCCTCCGGGCCGTCACCCGTTTTACTGTGTGCAGCCTCGCCTCATGGCTGAACGCACTTCCCTATGAAAAGCAGCATCGGCTCCAAAATATTTGGCCTCGCCATTTTCCTGCTCTGCCTGACGCTTTCCCTTTCCGGTTTCCTCCTTTGGCAGGTCAGTTTGCTCCAGCGCGATTTGCGGGTGATGGCGGAAAAGACGATCCCCCTGAGTGAAACGCTGGCACTTCTCAACGAAAGCGGCCTGAGGCGCCGGATCGCATTCGAACGCCAGATCGTCGGTCATCTCTCCGCCGGTCATGGAAGCGACATCGAACACTTCAGCGCCCGGACGTTGAAAGAAGCCGAGGTGAACTACAGATTTTTCACCGAAGAGATCCGAAAACAGATGAGCCGTGCCCGGGAACTGCTGGATCTGCACTTTGCGCAAGAAAGCGACCGCGAAAGTCTGGGCCAGATCGAGGCGCTTCTTGAAGAAACCGCGCGGGTCTACCCGCTGATCACCGAACAGGGTCTGGAGTTGCTGGCTGAGCTGCGTTCCGGAAACACGGCCCAAGCCATTTCCCGGCTTTCGGTCCTGAACGATCACCAGGTAAACCTTCAGAAGGTCCGCGAAAAAATGCAGTCCCTGTCCGCCCAGCGCGCCCTCAGCGCTGGGGAACGTGAAGAGGCCCGCAACAACCAGATCCGCGGTCTCACCATCAGCGCCGGCATCTCGCTGATCCTGCTCGGCCTGGTGGTGGCCCGCATCGTCACCGTCAAACTCACGGCCCCGGTGCGTTGTCTGATCGAAGGGGTTCAAAACATCCGCAACGGCAACCTCGACCTGAACCTCAAGGTCACGCAAACCGATGAAATCGGCGTCCTGACCGATGCGTTCAACCATTTCGTTGCAGAGCTCCGGGCAAAGGCGGAACTCCAGCGCACGTTCGGCAAATACGTCGATCCGCGGGTTCTGGAACACATGGTGTTAAAGCCCGCCGAATCCGTGTCCACGGAAAGCCGGGTTGAAATGACCGTCGGTTTTTCCGACCTGGTCGGTTTCACCCAACTGGGCGAACAACTCACCCCGAAAGCACTCGTTACCCTTCTCAACCGTCATTTCACCCTCCAATCCGAAGCCGTCCACTCCCAGCGCGGCGTCGTCGACAAGTTCATCGGGGACGCCATCATGGCTTTCTGGGGACCGCCCTTCACCACCGCCGAGGCGCAGGCCCAACTCGCCTGCGAGGCCGCTCTCGCTCAACTCGCCGCCGCAGCCATTCTCCGCAGCGAAACCGCCGACCTCACCGGTCTGCGTCGCAACACCCCCCTCATTGACCTCCGGATCGGCCTCAGCACCGGGGATGTCGTCCTGGGCAACCTCGGCTCCGAAAAAACCCGCAGCTTCACCGTCATCGGAGACGCCGTAAACCTCGGCTCCCGAATCGAAGGTGCCAACCGCTTTTACGGCACCCACATCCTCGTCAGCCAACGCACCATGGAAATGGCGGGCCCCGGTTTTCTCTTCCGCGAAATCGATCTCCTCACCGCCAAGGGCAAGAGCGAACCGGCCAAAATCTACGAACTCATGGGACGCTCCTCCGAGGCTTCCCGCGAACAACTCCAGATCGTCCAGCACTTCACCGAGGGACTCGTGGCCTACCGCGCTCAGGACTGGATCCGCGCAGAATCCGCCTTCTCCGCATGCGGCACCGACGCACCGTCTCAAGTCTTCCTCACCCGCGTCGCCAAGCTCCGCGAAAACCCGCCCCCCGCCGACTGGAGCGGTATTTGAAAACTGGACGAGAAATGAGTGCCGAGCCTTTTCCGCCCCGGCTCCGTCTGCGAATCGCGCCAGAGCGGGCGCATGGCGCGGGTGGTGACTTTGAGCGTGCCAGCTCAGACTACCCGCCTTTTTGAGGGGAGCCCCCTCCCTGTAGGGGATCTGGCGCCCTTCCAGTTGCAACGAAAGGGTTCTGCTGGTGTTCTCTCCTGTGCGGGATCCACCGCGAAAGACCCCCCCTAGAGAATGTCTCGCATCCAAATGCTCCTCGGTGCTGCGTGGCTCGCTGCGGCCTCACTCCACGCCGCCCAGCTCGAAATCCTGCCGCACCACAGCGAGGTGCTCCAAAACAACCCGCTTAACGATCCCACAGCGCGGAGAATTGCCGTTTTTTTCCCAGACAAAACCGTTCCAGACGGACCGCTTCCAATGGTGGTCTATCTTCCGGGATGGGGCGGCTCCTCTGAAGACGCGGCGGCGGCTGGAAAAAACGGGTGGCTCGGCCGGAGCGTGGATGCGCTCGCAGCCGCCGGCAGTCCTGTCAGAGTGGCGGTCGTCGATGGGCGCTCCCGGTTTGGAGGAAGCCAGTTCCTCAACTCGGCGGCGACAGGGCGTTACGCGGATTACGTCTCTGAGGAAATCTGCAACCTTCTCCAGAAGCGATACCGGAGCACGCAACTACTGCTTGCAGGGCATTCCAGCGGCGCCTATGGCGCGCTGCTTCTTACAATGCGGAATCACCAAAAATTTGCGGGAGTGGCCGCACTTTCGCCCGACAGCGACTTTGAAGTGACCCACAAACCCCTGGTCGAGGGCGCCCATCTTCAGCACCTCAGCACCGAGACCTTGGAATCTGCGATGGCGCCCCGCGGGAGGGTTCCGGCGGACGGGATGGCGTCGCTGGTTCTGGGGTTGTGCGCGAACTATGCCGCCATTGAGGGCCAGCCTGGCAGGTTTGAGTGGTTGTATGACCGTGAGGGGCGCTGGCGGCCTGCAGCGTGGCAACGCTGGCTCGACCTTGATCCACTGGTTCTCGTCCAGAGCAACCCGCAGGCCTTCAGCCCCCATCAACGCATCTACCTTGATGGCGCTGAACACGACGAGTTCGGCGCCAATGTCGGTGCCGCGAAAATTCACGGGGCACTCAAAACGCGGGGCGCCGCAGTTCACTTCTACGAATCGCCCGGGCACCACAGCGACCGCCTCCAGGAAAGGCTGGTCAAAGGTCTTGTCTGGGTGCTCCAGCCTCCGCCCGTTCCCCCTGCCCGCTAACCCCGCTTCCTCTCACCAAAACGCGTATTCCTCCGCCTCCCATGCTCTCCAAGTCTCTATTGGTTTCGCTGGCCACCCTGACGTGGCTATTGTCAGGTATCTTTTTTTGGAGCGTCCCCGCGCACGCCGCCGAAAAACCCTCCGCCCAAAAACCAAACATCCTCTTTGTCATTGCCGATGACTGGGGCGGCGGCCATGCCGGTGCCTACGGGTGTCGGTGGATAAACACCCCGCATTTTGACCGGATCGCGAGGGAGGGCATTCTATTTCTCAACGCCTACACCCCCACGGCCAAGTGCGCCCCTTCGCGCTCGGCTATCTTGACCGGAAAAAACCCGTGGCAACTGGGTGCGGCGGCCAATCACTGGTGCTTTTTCCCCCCGGACGCCGCAATTTTCCCCGAGGCCCTTGAGAAAGCAGGCTACACCTATGCGAGTACAGGGAAGGTCTGGGGGCCGGGGGTGGCCCTGAACGCCCAAGGGGCCCCTCGGAACCTGTCCGGAAAGCAGTACTCCAAGCGCCAAGACAGGCCCAAAACCACCGGAATTTCCCCGAACGATTACTCTGCAAACTTCAGGGAATTCCTCTCGGAAACGCCCGCAGCACAGCCTTGGTTTTTCTGGCTCGGCGCACTTGAGCCGCACCGCGATTATGAAAAGGACTCCGGCATGCGGACCGCAGGAAAACAACTCCGCGACATAGACCGGGTGCCTGGTTACTGGCCAGATACGGAAACGGTCCGCGGCGACATGCTCGACTATGCACTGGAGGTGGAACACTTTGACCGGCACCTCGGCCTTGTCCTTGAAGCCCTCGAGCGGGCCAATCAACTGGAAAACACCCTGATCGTTGTCACCAGCGATAACGGGATGCCTTTCCCTCGGGTGAAAGGAAACACCTACGAGGCATCCAACCACCTCCCTCTCGCCGTCCGCTGGCCTGGGGGAATTGCAAACCCCGGGCGAATCGTCACCGATTATGTGAGCTTCGTCGATCTCGCTCCGACTTTTCTGGAGGCTGCCGGAGCCAGTTCCGCCAGTGCCCGCACAGCCCCCGGACGCAGCCTTCGCGACGTGTTCGAGGGCGGAAAATCCGGCCGCAATTCACTCCAACGGGACCATGTCCTCGTCGGACGCGAACGAAACGATGTGGGGCGCCCGGGCGACGTTGGATATCCCGTGCGCGGCCTGGTGCGGGAAGGCTGGGTCTACCTTGAAAACTCGGAGCCAAATCGGTGGCCCGCATGCAACCCGGAGACCGGATATATGGACACCGATGCAAGCCCCACTAAAAGCTTGATCCTGGAAAATCATCGCGCTGACCCTGCAGCCCCCCACTGGGCTCTCAGCTTCGGGATGCGCCCGGAACGCGAACTCTACCAGCTTTCCAGCGACCCGGACTGCATCCAGAACATTGCCTCCGCTCCGGCGCAGCAGCCCCGGATGGAGAGCCTGCGCGCCCAGCTTTGGCAGGAACTTAAGGAACAAGGGGACCTGCGCGCGCTTGGGCGAGGCGCCGAGTACGATGCGTTTCCAAGCGCGGACAAAGCCAACCGTAACTTTTACGAACGCTACATGGCCGGAGAAACTCTCCACCCGGGCTGGGTATCTCAGACGGACTTCGAAAAACTTCCAAAAAAATGAAACGCATTGCGCTGCTCCTTCTCGCTCTCTGCGGCCAACTCCATGCCGCGGACAAAAGGGATCGCCCCAATCTCCTCTTTTTTTTCGCAGACGACTGGGGCCGATACGCGCATGCCTACGCGGCCGTCGACAAAACCCCGGGGCTCAATCAAATCCTGAAAACCCCGCACCTTGATCGCTTGGCGAAAGAGGGAGCGCTTTTCCGCAACGCTTTTGTGACCTCCCCGAGCTGTACGCCCTGCCGCAGCTCGCTTCTCTCCGGCCAGTATTTCTTCCGGACCCATTTGGGCGCGATTCTCAACGGCGCACAATGGGACCCTCAAATCCCCAGTTACCCGCTGCTCCTCAAAGAGGCCGGCTACCACATTGGCAAAAGCTACAAAGTCTGGAGCCCGGGCACCCCCGCAGACGCTCCTTACGGAGGCCAGACCCATGCTTTTGAGGCCGCCGGTCGCGCCTACGACAACTTCTCCGAGAACGCCTCAGAGCTGGTAAGGAAAGGAGCCTCCTTCGATCAAGCCCGGGACAAGCTCCTCACCGAAGTCCGCCAGAACTTCCGTGCGTTCCTCGACTCGCGGAGCGGATCCACCCCTTTCTGTTACTGGTTTGGCCCCACCCTCACCCATCGCGCCTATGAAAAAGGCTCCGGCCATGCCCTCTGGGGAATCCAGCCAGACGCCCTCAAGGGGAAACTCCCCCCCTTCCTGCCAGATGTCCCCGAAGTTCGCGCCGATGTGGCTGATTACATGGGCGAGATCCAAGCTTGGGACGCTGGAATCGGGGTCATCCTTGAGGAACTCGATTCTCGCGGGGAACTGGATCAAACGGTCGTCATCGCATCGGGCGACCACGGGATGCCGGGCGTTCCCGGCGGTAAATGCAACTTGTACGACCACGGCACACAGGTTGCCCTGCTCGCCCGCGGGCCGGGGATCGCTCCGGGTCGCGTCCTCGAAGACTTCGTCAACTTGATGGACCTCGCCCCCACTTTTCTGGAACTGGGCGGCGTCTCCCCGCCCGAAGTCATGACCGGAAAAAGTCTGGTCCCGATCCTGCATTCCAACGCATCCGGTCAAGTCGACCCCACCCGCACCTGGGTCGTCACGGGCCGGGAACGGCATGTCGCCGACGCCCGCGAAAACTCCCTCCCTTATCCCCAACGCGCTCTCCGCACTCGGGACTTCCTCTACATCCGTAATTTTGCCCCGGAACGTTGGCCGCTCGGCTCCCCCAAATTCTCCAGCCGCACGGAGCTGCCTTCTTTTGAGAAGCTCGAAAAAAATACCTTCGCGGCATTTGCCGATATGGACGCCAGTCCCACCAAGGCTTGGCTCGTCCACCAATTCGGTATCCCGGAGTGGGACTGGGTGTACCAGTATGCCTTTGGAAAGCGCCCCGGCGAGGAGCTGTTCGACCTGCGTAAAGACCCCTATGGCATCCACAATGTCGCGTTCGACCCCCACTATGCCGCTGTGCTCAGCGAGCTCTCAGCGCGACTCACTGACACCCTCCAGAACGCCCAAGATCCCCGAGTGCTGGAGACCCCCCCTCGCTTCGAACTCCCGCCTTTCACCGCTCCCGGCACAAACCGGAAATGACTTTCCCTCTTCAGACAATGCCATTGATCCGCTTCCTTCCAGATACCACGCATTCCGTCTATGATTCTCGACGGCTCCCAAAGCGATCACACTAGGCTCGCTCGCGGCTCGATTCGAGTCGTCTCCTTGGCAAAGGACCAAGCGGCCCGCCCGCCTGCTGCGTCCTAGCCCGTCGTGGATGTCGCCACTTGCCGGGTTTCCGGCATCGGAAAAACGGGCTTCACCCTGGTGGAATTGCTGGTCGTGTTCGACATCATCCTTTGTGTCGCATGCGCCAATGAAAAAGCTCTTAAGCTGTAGGCGCGGGGGCAAGGATACCCTATGGTCGCCTCCTTGAACGTCATCCTTATCCTGTTCTCCGCTGTCTCCTTCGTCGGATACGGCTCGGCGTGCTTTTTTTCGGCCTACATGAAGCGGGAGTTTGACCGCTACCGCCTTGGAGCGCAGCGCACGCTGGTGGGAGGACTGCAGCTGTGTGGGGCGATGGGTTTGCTGGCGGGCCTCAGCCAGCCGTGGACGGGGCGCGCGGCGGCGGCAGGGCTTGCGCTGATGATGCTGGTGGGGGTGGGTGTCCGGATCAAAATCAGAGATAGTCTCGCGCAAACGACACCGGCTCTGTTCTACCTGGTGCTCAACGCCTATCTGAGTCTGCGGGCGTTCTGAGCGCTGGCACTCCTACAGGACCGCAATGGCGGCACACATCGCGAGCACAGCGATGGAAGGCATGGCTTTTTTGATCGGGTCTTTGACTTTGAGGTGTAAGACAAACGCCCCCAGCATGAGCGACCCCAGCGCGACCGCTGCGGGTTGCGCGAGGCTGTGGACCCAAATGGAGGTGAGGAGGGCAAGCGCCAATCCCACCTTGAGCACGCCAACTACGCACATGAACCAGAAGGGCAGCCCGTAGACGGCGAATTCATCCCTCAGGCTCTTCGCGTCGCCGCCGCGAAACGGTGTCGCCTTGCCCGGGCGAAGCATCCACACATTGAGGATTCCGAGGGCCACGATGAGCTGTAAGGCGAGGATGAGGTATTTCACGGCGGTGACGCGAGAATGAGCGGCGTTGTGAGGGGCTGCAAGCGAATCGCCTTAACACTTCAAGGCTTATACAAAATTTCTTCGCCCTAGGGATCGTGGGCGACCCGGATGTTTGAGGGGGCGGGAGGGACAAATTGGAGCTTGTTCCGGTTGAATGGACATGGGGGAGAGGGGCGCAAAGACAAAAGCAGAGAGTATCGCTGGGGACAGGCCCCTGAAAAAAGGCGGCTCCGGTTTTGAATCGACAGCAACTCTTGGGTGGAAACTGCGTGGTCCTGCCTCCCACTGCGGGGGAGCGGCTGGTCATTCATCAACCGATCTAATATTTGGTGGTTTGCGAGGTTCACTGCACGCGGTGGTTTCCGCCGCTGATTCCCCGAATACCCTCCTATGATCCTCTCAAGACGTCTCTTCCCAGTTTTGCTCTCTTTTACGGCCGGTTCGCTGGCGTATGCGGACGTAAAATTGCCCGCGATTCTCAGCGATCACATGGTGCTCCAAGCGGGCAAACCGGCCTCGATCTGGGGCTGGGCCGATCCGAAGGAAAAAGTGACGGTGAAACTCGGCAAACAATCGGCGCAGACGGCAGCCGGAGCCGACGGACGCTGGGCTCTGAAACTGGCATTGCCGGAGGGTGCAGGCCCCTTTGAACTCCAAGTCACTGGAAACAATTCCCTCACCGTGAAAGACGTGTTGGTCGGGGAGGTTTGGGTGTGTTCGGGACAGTCCAATATGGGGTGGCGCGTCGAACAGGCCAACCAGCCTGAAACGGAGATCCCGGCGGCGAATTTCCCCAAGATCCGCCATTTTAAGGTTCAGCAAGCGATCGCTGTGGAACCTCAGGAAGACGTCCATGGCAGTTGGGCGGTTTGCAGTCCGGAGACGGTGGGCGGTTTCACCGCGGTGGGTTACTTTTTTGGACGGCACTTGCACCAGCAACTCAACGCGGTGCCGGTGGGATTGGTGGGCACCTACTGGGGCGGGACCGTAGCGGAAGCGTGGACGAGCCGCAAAGCGCTTGAAGCCGTGCCGGAATTGAAACCGATGCTGGATAATTACGCAGACCGGGTGGCGAAGTACGATCCGGCAAAGGCGAAGGAAGCCTTTGAAAAGGCGACAAATGAATGGCCTGCGCTGGTGGAGAAAGCCAAGGCGGAGCAGAAGCCCGTGCCGAGAAAGCCGGTTTTGGCGGTGGTACCCGACCAGCAACAGAATTATCCGGCCAACCTTTACAACAGCATGGTGGCACCGCTGCTGCGGCTCTCGATCCGCGGGGCGATTTGGTACCAGGGTGAATCCAATGTTGCCCGGGCCTACCAGTATCGGACGCTTTTCCCGGCGATGATCGCGAACTGGCGCAAAGACTTTGCGCAGGGGGATTTCCCGTTCCTCTTCGTGCAGCTGGCACCCTTCGGCTATGCACGCGCCAACCCCAACGCGGATCGTTCGCCGTGCGCCGAGCTCTGGGAGGCCCAGCTGCGGGCGCTCAAGAGCGTGCCCAACACCGGCATGGCTGTGACCACGGACTTGGGCGATATCGCCGACATCCATCCCAAGAACAAACAGGACGTCGGTCAGCGTCTGGCGCTCTGGGCATTGAGCAAGACCTACGGGAAAAAAGACGTGGTTTACTCCGGGCCGCTCTACAACGAGTCGAAAATCGAGAAGGACAAGGTGCGCATCACTTTCACCCATTCCGAGGGGCTCAAGGCGCGAAACGGTGAGGCGCTCAGTCATTTCACCATTGCCGGGGAGGACCAGAAGTTCGTGCCTGCCGTGGCGACCGTGGAAGGGGATAGCCTGTTGGTGCGCAGCCCTGACGTGGCCAAGCCCGTCGCGGTGCGGTTCGCATGGAGCGAGGATTCCGAGCCGAACTTGGTCAACGGCGCCGGTCTGCCGGCCAGCCCGTTCCGCACGGATGACTTCCCCGCAGTCACTGCCGCAAACAAATAACCGGCTTCGCAGCCTTTTAGCGGCGCTCCTGCTTTCGGGCGGGAGCGCCGCTTTTTTATGTCGTGGTGCCGCTTTTCGTTACGGTTTATGGAGCGTTTGCCGGCGCCAGTAGCTTTCACCCGTTTCGGTGGTTTCAGTCCAAAACACCGCAAACTCCCCGTCCGCCGCCACCACCCTTGGATGCGTGGCGGTGGGATGCCGCGCGAAGTGGACGGGTGTGTTCCAGGTCACGCCGTGATCGGGCGAAAGCGCCGTCCAGATTCCGTCTCCGGAGCCGTCGCCGTGCACGTCCCACACCGCGGCGATCGCGCCAGCCGGGAGCGCGGCGAGATCGGGATGGGATGCTTTTTCGGAGCCGAGCACCTGCGGTTTTGTCCATTCGTTGCCGAGGTCGGTGGACCGGGTGTAATAGACCCCCGCCTGGCCGGAGCGCCCCGTCCAAATGGCGCTGTGCAAGACGGGCTGTCCGGCTTCGCGGCTGAACGCGAGGCCGCCGCCGGTGTGCGGGCAGCCGTTGAACTGCCAGCCGAAGCTGCCCGCGGGAGCGCCCACCTGCCAGGTGGCTCCGCCATCCCTGGAGGACGCCACACGCATGTCCCGCGGATCTTTGTCCCGGAAAAGCACGGCAACCTCCCCGGCGCCTCCGGTGGCCAGGGTGTTCCAGCAGCACTCGCAGCTGGCGGCTTTGAGGGTCTGATTCGGCTCCCAGGTTTTGCCGCCGTCGCTGGAGCGCGCGTAGCGGACGCCCTGCTGGCCGTCCCGGCTGTCGAGCCAAGTCAGATGGAACACGCCCGTGTTGTCCGCGGCCAGATCCAGAAAGCTGTGGCCGGCGGTGGACAGGTCGTCGAGCGGGGAGGCCGCCGGCTCCCAGGTTTTGCCGCCATCTGTGGAACGTGCCAAGGCGATCGGGCCTGAGCCGAATAACCCCGAGCCTTGAATCATCCACGCGGCCAGGATGACCCGGTCGGTTGCGGCGATCTGGGCGTCCATGCCGCGGTGCGGATTGTGGGGGACCGCCGTGTCGATGCGCACCCTGGGCAGCCAGGTTCTGCCGGCATCCTCGGAGCGGAAATAGAACAAGCCAGGGGGTTCACCGCGGAGTGTTCGGCCGAGCAGGAGATGGAACTGGTTGCCTCTTGCAAACACATCCAGAGACCCCACGCCGAGAGGCGCTACGGGGTGATGGCTCTTCGCCGTCACTGGGTCGGCAGCTTGTGTGACCCCGGGGGCCGGAAGAACGCCCAGCAGGGCGCACGCACCCAAGAGGATCGCGCCCAGGGCGGAAAGGCTGCGGTGTCGGGATCGGGTTACCATTTCCATTCAATGCCTCCAAAGAAGCTGCGGCCGTCTCCGGGGAGGAATTGGGCGCGGTCCATACCCCCCGCATCGGCGATGACGCCCGTGACGGAGGCGTATTTCTTGTCGGTCAAATTTTTCGCCTCGAAGAACACGGAGAATCCTTTTGGGCTCCGGTAACCGACCTTGAATCCGAGCAGGGTGTAGGGATCTGCAAACAGGCTTTGGGCGAAGTCCACGTTATATTTGTTGGGCACCCATTCGAGGTTGGGGCCGCCGTAGAATCCGCAGGGATGTTCGTACATGAGCTCTGCTCTGTAGTAGTGCGCGGGGATTCCTGCGAGCTGGTTGTTTCCGTACTGGCGGTCGTCCTGGAACCGGAAATCGTTCCAGAGATAGGTCTGGCGCAGGAACACCCGGTCGGCCTTGGGGGCAGCCACGCTTTTGCCGTCCCGGGAGTCCCTTGCGGGCCGGGTGGTCAGGTGCCTGAGCAGGTCCACCTCGAGGGCGGCTTCGACGCCCTGGTGCCGGGTGCGCCCGGCGTTCAGCGTCTGGTTGAGCCCGGGCGCGACCTGGGTTTCGAGCAGTTCGTTGTCGATCCATGCGTAATAATACGCGAGATCCCAGGCGACCCGGTCGCGCCGGCCGCGGGTGCCGACCTCGAGGGTGGTGGCGGTCTGTGCGTCGAGCTGGACGAGCCCTCGGCCGCCGTTGGCGGGGTTGGTCAACTCCCCGAAACTCGGCGGTTCAAAGCTGCGGCTCACGTTGAGGAACGCCTGGGCGTTGGGGGCGACATCCCACAGCAAGCCCACCTTCGGGCTGAACCCCCACCAGTCCTGCTGGTCGCTGTTGTCCGGGCCGGTGGGGAACTGATCCCGGTTCTCGCGCGAGGCGTAACTGACCTGGGTGCCGACGACGAGCGCCGCTTTGGGCAGGAAATAAAACCGGTCCTGGGCGTAGAAATCCAGGTTCGCGGACCATTGTTCGTTGTCGGAGAACTTCGCGCCGCGATTGCCGAAGACGTTGACGAAACGGTTGTCCTGGAGAATGCCCCAGGTGGGCGTGAACCCGAGGGTGAGCTCGTTGCGGTGACCAAAGAGTTCGTCAGAGCGGTCGTATCGCAGGTCCACTCCGAAATCGTTGGAGAGCTGGTCGATGAAGAACAGGATCGGGTGGTCGAGGTTTTTCCAGGACCAGAATGAGCTGATCGAGAACCGCTGGGTGTCGTCCTGGTAGGCGGTTTTGTTGGCGATCCGGAACAGCTCAAAATCGCGTTTCCAGTTGCTGGTGACGTAGTCGAACCGGGCCACGGGCTGGAACCCGCGCAGGAACGCCGGGACCCGTTGGGCCTGGCGGGGATCCTCCTCCAGCTCGGCCTTGGTGAGGTTGCCCGGCAGCTCCGAGTCGGTCTGCGCGTACGTGAGATAAAACCGGGTTTCCCAGCGGGGACTCAGCCGATAGCCGAAGTTGGCGAACACGCGTTGGTTGTTCTGCTGGGAGTGTTCGCGGAACCCGTCGGTGGAGAAACGGGAGAGGCTCACGTAGCCGTCCAGCGGCCCGGAGACGAAGCCGGAGCTGGCCTGGGCGCGGTAGGTGTCGAAGCTGCCCATCTCCAGGCGCAGTTGAACAGGAGCGCTGTCGCGTCCGTTGAGCGACACGAAGTTGACCGCACCGCCGAGGGTGGTTGCGCCGAATTCCAGGGCGTTGGCCCCCCGGTAAACCTCGATGTACCGGCTTGCCAGGGGTTCCACCGCCTGGAAGTCGAACCCGCCGTCGGCCAGGTTCAGCGGCACGCCGTCGAGCAGGAACTTGATGCCGCGTCCGTGGAACGTGCGCTGGATGCCGGAACCGCGAATGGAGATGCGCGATTCCTCGGCACCGAACCGCGGCTGGACATAGACGCCCGGCGCGAAGTCCAGGGCGTCTTTGAGGGTGGTGGCTCGGCCGCGTTTGTAGGTCTCGGCATCCACCACGGCGGTGGCGCCGGGCGTTGCATTGAGCTCGGCCCGGGCTTCTTCAAGACTGGGCACCGTGAGCGTGACGCGCGGGGATTCGGTGACGACGACTTCAGAGACGGCGGGTAGGGGGGCGGCGGCCTGTGCGGTGTGGAGAGCGGCGGCGCAGGCGGCGGCTAGAAGTGCTGCGGGAGCGGAAGGTTTCATCTGTGGAATGAGTGGGTTGCCCGAGGGCGTGGAAATGGTGGGAGCTGGGGTTTGGGTGGGCTCTCAGAAGGGAAAGCCCGGGCGTTCGGAGCCGTTTTCAAGCGGCATCCCAGAAATCCCGGGCCGGACTCCGCATAGGGAGGCGGCGACGGGGAGAGGGGGTGCGGCAACCGGGTCTCCTGCGGAATGGGGGAGGATCCTGCGGATTACAGGGGTATCCTGCGGATTCGCAGGTCTCGGGTTCACGGAGGGCAAGCGCCGCTGGTTTTTAAGCGGGCTCGCGCCGGGAAAACCGGGAAAATGCCGCTTAAGCGCGCAAAGGCGGCGGAGCGACGGGCGGATAGTTCAGGCGCGGCGCCTGATCTTCCCTGGCGGAATAGTGGAACGCCTCTTCTGCGGGTAGCGGGAGGCAGGCGGCGGTTTGCAGGATCGCCTCGAATTTCGAAACGGTTTTGGCGGAGTCCTGCCGCTTTTCCTCGGAGCGCCCCTCGCTCACGGCTTTACACAGCGAACAGGGGTTACGGCCGTTGAGTGTTTTTTCCAGGGCCTCGGGCAGCGAGGATTGTTCCTGGAGATAACCCGCAACCATCTTCGTCCACGCCACGGTCTGGAGGACACCCCAGTGCCCGCCGCAGATCTGCAGGAGAGCCATGAGGGTAAGAATACGGGCGAGACGACACATGCCGGGGAAAGAGCCCGGACCCTGGGTGAGGCGCTTGCGCGTTGTCAAGGGGAAGGTCGGCAGCCGCCAGGGCTCACGCATCTAAAACTCAGTTTCCGGGGGGAAGGGGCCGCACAAGTTCTCAGAGTGCGTGTCAAAGCAGAGGGCATTGTTCCCTGCGGGAACAATGCTCTCTGAGCGGCTGCCCACTCAGAGAATTTGTGTGTCCCTGCCCCCCAAAAAACCAAGGGCAGGACGGGCGTTTTGGAAAGGCGCAGGCGGATCATGGGCAAGCGGGGAGTATGAGACCAAGCTGCGGACCTGTGAGGTGGGATTTTTTAGGCAAGAAAACCGTTCGCTGGACGCGGTGGCGGTCCGATGCGAATGGAGACGGGGGCACGTCGTTTTTCCCAGGCTTCCCAGAACCGGCCTTTGTGATTTAGCAGGACACCCACCACCCGCAGGCCCAGAGTCCCTGCCGGATCCCCACGTATGGCCAACAAAGCGCTTCTCCACCAAAAAATCCTCGCCCGGCTCGCGGCGGACCAGGAGCTCCTCCTGCAATCCGCGCGCGCGGCCCATGCCGAGGCCACCGACGAACAGAACAAGGCGGAGAACAAATACGATACCCGGGCCCTGGAGGCTTCCTACCTCGCGCAAGGGCAAAGCCGCCATGCGCTGCAGACGGCCCAAGCCATTCAGCAGTTCGAGGCACTGGAATTGCGCGAGTTTTCGGCTGCGGATCCCGTGGAGCTCGGGGCCCTCGTGGAGCTGCAGTCCGGTCCGGACCACGCGTTTTATTTCATGGGCCCGGCCTCAGGGGGCATGGAGATCGACCATGACCCCGGGCCGGTGCTTGTTCTCACGCCGCACTCGCCGCTGGGGCGGCAGCTGATGGGCAGGAAAAAAGGCGACCGCTGGAAGCTCCAAGTCGGCGGGCGTTCGGTGCAATCGGTCATTCTGGGGATTTATTAGGCCGGGGCCCGCGCGCTTTTTCCGGGGAACCGGGACCGAAAGATGCTCGATAATTCCACTGGCAATCCCTTTTTCTTTTGGAAAGGTCTGCAAACCTTTTCCTCGATGAACCCATTCCGGCTCTTGTTTCTGGTGGTGGTCAGTTGGCTTGTTCTTGGCGTCCCCGCCTGGGCGGCCCGCACCATCGTGATCGATGCCGGTCACGGCGGGCATGACCGGGGCGGAATTCCCGGCCAGAAACATCCCGAGAAAGTATACGCATTGGACGTGGCCCAGCGCCTCCGCCGGAGTTTGCAGTCCGCCGGGTTCAAGACCGTGATGACCCGGGATAGCGACTATTTCGTCGGCCTGCGCGAGCGCTGTCAAATCGCCAACAGCGGCTCCGGGAACGTGTTCATCAGCATTCACTTCAACTCCGCCAAACGCGAGGGCGCCGCCGGAATTGAAACCTACTATTACTCGCGCTCGAGCGCTGCGTTTGCCGCAGCCGTGCACCGCGAGGTGCTGCGCGCTGCCGGCACCGCGGACCGGTCTGTCCGGTGCCGCAGGTTCTATGTCCTGCGCAATACGCGGGGCCCGGCGGTGCTGGCGGAGCTTGGTTTCCTGACCAACCGCGCGGAGGGCAACCGCGTGACTTCTTCTTCGCATCGCCAGCGCTTGGCCGATGCGCTGGCGCGCGCTATTGTCCGTCAATACCGGTGAGCCCGCGGAGTCTCGTTCCGGAGGGTTTTTGGGAGGGTGCCCGGTTTATCACAACAAGGAGGGATTGAGACCATGGTGTTGACCACTTCGCAGATGCAGGCTCTGGAACGGCGCGCTTTTGAGAGCGGCGCGTCGGCCGAGGCTCTCATGGAGGAGGCCGGCCGAAAGATCGCTGCCGTGGTGCAGGACTTTTTCCCGCAACCCGGTCGCTGCAGTGTTTTTTTTGGCAAAGGCCACAACGGCGGCGACGCCTTGGTGGCGGCTCGGTATTTGTCCCGGGCGGGTTGGAGCCTGGAGTTGTCGCCCGCGTTCGCCCCCGAGACGTGGAGTCCACTGACCCGGAGGAAATATGACGAGCTGCACGCCGAAGCTCCGGCCCGTGCCGGAGACGCGGCCGGCGTTGGAGCCGCGGAGGTGGCGATTGACGGGTTGCTCGGTCTCGGCGCGTCCGGGCCTTTGCGGGAGCCCGTTCTCTCCGCGGTCCGATTCCTGCAAGCCCGGCGTCTGGAGCGCAATGCCTTGGTGTTTGCCCTGGATCTGCCCACCGGTCTGGACGTGAACACCGGGGCGGCGGATCCCGAGGCGGTCCGTGCCGATTTCACCCTGACAGTCGGGTTCGCCAAGAGCGGTCTCTTGGCGGACGGCGCTACGGCTTTTGTGGGGCGTTTGGCGGTGTTGCCGCTCGACGCGCTCACGGCGGCTGCCTCCCATCAGGAGGGAGTTTCCGTGGCGGGGCCCGGGGAGTTGGCCCGGATTTTTCCCCGGCGCGGTTTTGACTTGCACAAGGGGGACTGTGGCCGGGTCACCGTGGTGGCGGGATCCCCCGGGATGCTGGGCGCGGCTTTGATGTGTGCGGAAGCCTGTGTGCGTTCCGGGGCGGGTCTGGTGACGCTGATGGTGAGTCGGGAGATTTATCCACTGGTGGCCGGGGCTGCGTGTCCGGAGGTGATGGTGCAACCCACCCATTCCTATCTGGAATCCTTGGACGTCCGCAGCGACGTGATGGCCATCGGGCCGGGCCTGGGCCTGGCGCGGCGTCCGCAGATCCTGGAGCTCATCTCCCGGGTGCCCTGCCCGATGGTGGTGGATGCCGACGCGCTCAACGCTTTGTCCTCGCAACCCGCCATTCTCGAGAACTGCGCCGGGCCGCGCCTGCTCACGCCGCATCCGGGGGAGATGGCGCGCCTGGATCCCGGGTCGCCCGGGCGTGACCGGCTCCGGACGCTGGAGTTCTTTACGGGGCGGTTTTCACACACGCTGCTGCTCAAGGGGGCTCGCACGCTGGTGGGCCAGCGCGGCAAGGCTCCCAGTTTCAATTCCACCGGCTCGCCGGGCATGGCCTCCGGCGGCATGGGCGATGTGCTGACCGGGGTGTGCGCCGGGCTCGCTGCGCAAGGCCTCCCATTATACGACGCGGCGCGTTTGGGCGCTTGGCTCTGCGGGCGGGCGGCGGAACTGGCTGTTTTCCGAGGGCCGCATTCCGAGGAGTCGCTCTCCGGCACCGCCGTGTTGGGGAGCCTCGGCGCGGCGTTTAAAGCGCTGCGGGCGGGCCGTTGGTGAAAACGCGGTTGGAGAGGGTTTCCCGAGCCCGATGCCGAGTCTCTCGGGCGCATGAGCTGCGCTCGGGCACAACTCGAGATGGTTACGTTTTCCCATCGCAACATTCCTGGGGCAGTTGCGGGCTCAGCCAGGCGAACCAGAATGTGCCGGGATTCATCTGTTTAAGGCCGTGGATGTCCTCGGTTGATTCCTCCTCCTGTTTGCCTTTCCAGTTTGAGGAAACCCCCGTCGGGTGCAACGGCAAGGACGTGTCCAAGGACGCGATCCGCGACATCCAAGGCTACCTTCCAAGGGTATGGCGTCGGGAAATCCGATAAAACCCGCAGGAGCAAGCCCTCGGACTTTGGCCGTCAATGCCTGTTGACCCGGTGTTTTCTGGAAGTGCGTGTGCGTTTCATGGAGCTCGACACCAAGGGGACTGGGTTCCGCACGAGAATCATGCGCGCGATCTCAAGGCCAATTGCGCATCGGCCGATCTATCCATCGCCGCACTGCGGAGGACTTGAAACAGGACGGTCTGCTTGAGGACACTCTCGTGATTCTTTGGGGGGCCGAGTTCGGGCTTTCTGGCATGATCCCCGGGCAGAAGGAGTCCGCAGTGGCCGCGCAAAATAATCGGGTGTGCGCTTTCTGGCTGGCCTGGGGCGGGGTCAACGTGGGGACATTCACGGCGTCACCAACCGGTCGGGCTGAGAGCCTCCGGTGGCTGGGCGCTACCATGCGGATTGTAGCGTCCGTAGGGAAAGCTCAGCCAAGGAGTCCACCCGTCGCCATGCGCCCGTGAAATCCAAGTGCCGCGTCATAGGGCCCGGGGCGACAATGCAGCGCATGCCTGCTGCCAGGGCGGCCCGCAGACCGTTGAGTGAGTCTTCAAAAACCAATACCTCCTCGCAAACGACCCCCAGGTTCTCCGCAGCGTGCAGGAACAGACTCGGATCCGGCTTTACTTTGCCGGTGTCGGTCACGGTAGAGAAATGATCGAACTCTCCCCCCAGCAGCAGTTTTTCCATCCAGGACTCAATCCACGACTGCGGGCTGCTGCTGGCGATTGCCGTGCGAAGCCCCAGAGCCTTTGCCTCCGCGAGCAGGTCGCGCACCCCGGGCAACGTGGCGAGCGTGTGATGGAGTTCTTTCTCCCGCTCGCAGCGCAGGGTTTCCATTACGGGCCAGTCAAAATCGCGTCCGGTGAGTTCTTCGAGGTCGCGGCGGGGATCGTAGGCAGTCTTGAAATCCGTGCCGACGACCTGTGCGTAGCGTTCCACGGGGAGAAAATGGCCATGGGATTCGAAGATTTCCTTCCATGTCAGATAACCCGCGCTCTCGGTATCCACCACGAGGCCGTCGAAATCGAAAATCACTGCGCGAAGGGTAACGGGCATGGATGTGATCCTGTGGTTTGTCTCCGGGGGTTGCCATACAAACTTGAATCGCTTCAAAGCGCGTCGTTCCCGAAAGCTGACCCCCCTGCCTGCCGCCCCCAAAATGGAAGTATCCCGAGTTGCCCTTGCTCAATTGGATGCGCTCGCCCCCTGCGCTTCGCCCCCTGCGCTTCGCCCCTGAGCCTCTTCCCTGCGAGCATGGGGAGCTCGTCCTCAATCAGGAGGCTGATGTGTCGGAGGGGGCGACTTCACTGTTGTCGCCGGGCGCGCGGACCGCAACGGGGAAGAACTGCGCGATGGCGCATCGGGAGGTGACTTCTTCGGCGGCGCCCAGACTTCATGGCGGCCGTCGCGAGTGCGGAATTCGAAAGAGGGACGGGCGGGGGTTGCGCAGGGGGAGGCGCAGGGTTTTTAGATGAAAGCGACAGATTTTCGACGACTTCCAAAAAAAATTACGCATCTTCGTGTTCTCTCAGAGGCAACTTACCCTTACTGACCATGGATACTCCTGAACCCGCTGCATCCCATCCGGAGCCGACCCGTTCCCGGATTGAGAACCTCTGCCAGCGCACTGAAGAATACGTGCGGCAGGAACCCGCCAGAGCCATCGGTCTAGCCGTGGGGCTGGGTTTTCTCATCAGTGTGTTCCCGGTTTTCCGGCTCGTCTCCGGTCTGCTCCGGCTCTTCTTCGGTTTGTTGCGGCCTGTGCTGCTTTGCCTCGGGGGGATCAAACTCTACGAGGAGATTGTGAAGCGATCGAATCAAGACCCGCGCTGAGATTTTCTCTGCGCTGCTGGATGGTTCGCTCTTGGGTCTTGGGGATCGGCGCGGTTCCGGGGCTGAAGCCTCTCCTGGTGCGTCCGATCTGAGGAAAAAATTGGGCCCGCCTACACGCGCCGCGAGGCGTGATTTTCGATTCTACGGGCATGAGCATCAATCAAACCGAAGACCAAGAGGCGGCACCGAGTTCACTTCAGCCGGAGGATTTCGAGGGAAGGGTTGGTTTTTTACCGTCCATTTTCGCGGCGGTTGCTTTGGGCCTTTTGCTGGGATTACTGGTTTACCGGCGCCGGCCTTCTGCCCCGACAACCATGGGTCAAACCATGGCCGGGCTGTTGCGGCCCGGAGCGGGGCATCGCCGGGGAACAGCGGGGTTTGGTGGTTGGACGGCGGGTTGGGAGCGGATTCAGAGGGCCCAAACCGGCCCTGTCCGTGCTTGGTGGCGTCGTTCCCGGCATTAACCCGGCGCTCAGAAGCGCATCCGAGGCGGGTGTGTCATAATGGCGCTTTTGGGTATGTCAGGTGTGCCATGCTCCTGTGTCATGTCACATGGCGAAAGGGTGCTTTAATTTAAATAAAGCCTTAGTGATCAGTATGTTAGGAATATAATTGAGGAGGGCGCGCGCCCTGCTCATGGGGCCGGGCACTATTCTGTTTCGCACAGTTAAAAGGCATATCCTGAACACTTTATGGCAAAAATCTTAGGTATCGATTTGGGGACCACCAACTCCTGTATGTCAGTGATGGACGGCGGGGAGCCTGTGGTTCTGGAAAACTCCGAAGGCGCGCGGACCACTCCTTCGGTGGTCGCTTTCACCAAAAGCGGTGAGCGGTTGGTGGGGCAGGCAGCAAAGCGCCAAGCGGTGACTAATCCGCAAAACACGGTTTTTTCCGTCAAGCGCTTCATGGGGCGCAAGTTTGATGAGGTCCGCGAAGAGGAACATCGGGTGCCTTATAAAGTGGTAAAGGCGGCCAACGGGGATGCGCACATCCAAGTGCAGGTGGGGGGCGAGACCAAGACCTTCTCTCCACCGGAAGTTAGCGCCATGATCCTGGCCAAGCTCAAGGCCGACGCAGAAGCCAAGATCGGCGAAAAGATCACCCAAGCGGTGATCACGGTGCCCGCTTATTTCAATGACTCCCAGCGGAACGCGACGAAGGACGCGGGCAAGATCGCGGGTCTGGACGTGCTGCGGATCATCAACGAGCCTACGGCGGCGTCCTTGGCTTATGGATTGGACAAAAAGCGCGATGAGAAAATCGCGGTTTACGATCTGGGCGGCGGCACATTTGACATCTCGGTGCTGGAGATTGGGGACGGCGTGTTTGAAGTGCGCGCCACCAACGGTGACACCCATCTCGGAGGCGATGACTGGGATCACGCCATCATGGACTGGGTGTTTGCGGAGTTTAAGTCGGAGTCCGGCATTGACCTCACCAAGCAGCCCGATGCGGTGCAGCGGATTAAGGAGGAGGCGGAGAAGGCGAAGATCGCTCTTTCGAGCTCGCAGGATTACGAGATCAACCTGCCGTTTATCACGGCCGACCAGACCGGTCCCAAGCACATTCAAAAGAAGCTGACGCGAGCCAAGCTTGAGCAGCTCACAGACAGCCTTTTTGAGCGGACATTGGCGCCAGTCCGGGCGTGTTTGTCGGACGCGAAGCTTAGCGAGAAAGACATCCACGAGTTGGTGCTGGTGGGAGGGATGACCCGGATGCCGAAGGTGATTGAAACGGCTCGTCAACTGGTGGGCAAAGAGCCACACAAGGGGGTCAATCCGGACGAGGTGGTGGCGATTGGAGCGGCCATCCAAGGCGGAGTTCTCAGGGGGGATGTCAAGGACGTGCTCTTGTTGGACGTGACGCCTTTGACCTTGGCCATTGAGACGGCAGGGGGCGTGGCCACGGCGATGATTCCGCGCAACACAACCATTCCGACCCGCAAATCGCAGACTTTCTCCACCTACAGCGACAACCAGCCCGGGGTGGAAATCAAGGTGCTGCAGGGCGAGCGTCCCCTCTCTCGTGACAACAAAAACCTCGGCACATTCCATCTCGATGGCATCCCTCCGGCCCCGCGCGGGGTTCCCCAGATTGAGGTGACCTTCGACATCGACGCGAACGGCATCCTTCATGTCTCCGCCAAAGATCTTGGGACGGGCAAAGAGCAGAAGATTAGTATCACCGGGTCGAGCGGACTGGATTCGAAGGAAGTGGAGCGGATGCAGAAGGAAGCGGAGTTGCACGCCGAGGAGGATCGCAAAGCCAAGGAGGCCATTGAGGTGCGCAACAACGCCGACAGCTTGGCTTATCAATGCGAGAAGCAGCTCAAAGAGCTCGGCGACAAGGTGGAGTCGGATAAGAAAGCCGAGATTGAGTCGAAAATCGCCACCGTGCGTGAGGCGCTCAAGGGCGACAACGTGGATGCGATCAAGGCGGCATACACGGATCTGCAGAACAAATTCCAAGAGGTGAGCGAGGCGCTTTACAAGAACGCCGCTGCGGGTGCGGCGGCGGCCGGAGCCGGCGCTGAAGGGCAGAAGGCCGGGGGCGATCGCAAGCCTGAAGGCGACGTGGTCGATGCGGAGTTTGAGGTAGTGGACGACGACAAAAAGAAATAGCAAGGGCCCCTCAGCTGACACCCTGCGCATGAGACCTTGTGCACCGCGCGGTCTCAACCCCGACACTGGGCCCGCGTTTGGCATTCGGACCCCGGAGCCGGACGCGCTTTTGGCGGGAGCGGAGTTTTCGGGGCCTGCCGAAACACGAGCTGAGAACTTTGCTTTTGATCCTGTGAACAAAAACGGCTGACCACAGCCATTACTTTCCGACAACGCCTTGGGCGAGCCTACGGGCCGACCAGCCTCCCCAGTCCACCCAAGGTGCTTTCGTAAAACCAGAAACCAACAAAAGAGAAAAATACAACTATGGCAGTTAACGTACGTCCCCTCGGGGATCGGGTTCTCGTGAAGCCCATCGAAGCGGGTGAAGTCAAAAAGGGTGGCATCATCATTCCTGATACGGCCAAAGAAAAGCCGCAGGAAGGCGAAGTCGTGGCCCTGGGCACCGGCAAGCGCGACGAAGCCGGCAAGCTCGTTGAGTTCACCGTGAAAAAAGGTGACAAGGTGCTCATCAGCAAATACGGCGGCACCGAAATCAAAATCGGCGACAGCGGTTACCTCATCATGCGCGAGGACGACATTCTCGGCATCATCGGCTAAGCCCTCCGGAGTGAGACGGGGCCTTGGACTCCAAAGCCAGCGGACACTCTCAAATCTTAAACTACCCATTACCCACTAACGAAAATGGCAGCTAAACAACTTCAATTCGACGAGAACGCCCGGCACGCCCTTCTGCGCGGTGTTGAGAAACTCGCCCGCGCCGTCAAGGCCACCCTCGGGCCATCGGGACGCAACGTCATCCTCGACAAAAAATTCGGCAGCCCGACGATCACCAAAGACGGTGTGACGGTGGCCAAAGAAATCGAGCTCGAAGACCCCTATGAGAACATGGGCGCTCAGCTCGTGCGCGAAGTGGCCAGCAAAACCAGCGACATCGCTGGGGATGGCACCACGACGGCGACGGTTTTGGCCGAGGCGATCTACCGCGAAGGCCTCAAGAACGTGACCGCCGGCGCCAACCCCACCTCGCTCCAGCGGGGGATCACCAAGGCGGTGGAAGCGATCACCACGGAACTCCAGCGCATCTCCAAGAAGGTCAAGGACCGCACCGAGATCGCTCAGGTTGCGACCGTCTCGGCTAACTGGGACACCGCGATCGGAAACATCATCGCTGACGCGATGGACAAAGTCGGCAAGGACGGCACCATCACCGTTGAAGAAGCCAAGTCCATCGAAACCACGCTCGACGTGGTGGAAGGCATGCAGTTCGACAAGGGCTACATCTCCCCCTACTTCGTGACCAATGCGGAGTCCATGGAGGCGATCC
>JBEIUI010000117.1:0-10499 GCA_040374425.1 Verrucomicrobiia bacterium
CCGTCCATCCCGTCCATCCCGTCCATCCCGTCCATCCCGTCCATCCCGTCCATCCCGTCCATCCCGTCCATCCCGTCCATCCCTCCGGCCAATGAGCATCCTCACAACAGCGCCCCCGGAGGAATTGCGCGACCTCTTACATCCCGCATACTCCGCATTGGATGCGATGTTCGCCCCTACCACAGTGGCGCTCATCGGCGCCACTGAACGCCATGGCAGCATTGGCCGCACCCTTTTGGAGAACCTCAGCGCACACCCGTTCGGCGGCGCGGCTTACCCGGTCAACCCCCGCCACCGCTCCCTGCTCGGGCACCGCACTTTTGCCCGGGTGGGTGAGATTCCAGCCACCGTCGATCTGGCGGTGATCGCCATTCCCGCCCGAGCCGTGCCCGGAGTGGTAGCGGAATGCCGCCAAGCAGGTGTTCGCGGGGCAGTGATCCTTTCCGCCGGCTTCGCGGAAACCGGTGAGTCCGGAAGGGCCCTCGAAAACCAAATCGTCACGGAAGCACAACTGGGCGGGATGCGCATCATCGGCCCCAACTGCCTAGGGATCATGCTGCCGCACATCGGGCTCAACGCCACATTTGCCGCGGGCATGGCCCAGCCGGGCAGAGTCGCGTTTATTTCCCAAAGCGGCGCGCTGTGCACGGCAGTGCTCGACTGGAGTCTTCGAAAGAAAGTCGGCTTTAGCGCCTTCCTCTCCATCGGCTCGATGGCGGACGTTCAGTGGGGGGATTTGATCGCACATCTCGCAAACGATCCGCAAACCCAGAGCATCGTGCTCTACATGGAATCCATCGGGGACCCTGGCCGGTTTTTAGCCGCCGCGCGCGCAGTCGCTTTTTCAAAGCCAATTGTCGCGTTAAAGGTCGGGCGCACCCCGCAGGCGGCCCGGGCAGCAGCCTCCCACACGGGCGCGCTTACGGGGAGCGACGCGGTGTTGGATGCCGCCTTCCGCAGGGCGGGAGTGCTTAGGGTGGATACCATCTCAGAACTCTTCGCGGTGACAGAGCTCCTGGCTAAGCAACCCCGCCCGCGCGGTCCCCGCCTAGCGATCGTCACCAATGCAGGGGGGCCCGCAGCGCTGGCTACCGATCTTTTGGTCCGAACCGGGGGCCAAATCGCGGAACTCTCTCCCGCCTCGACTCAAGCCCTGGCCCTGCTGCTTCCCGAACACGGCAGTGGCAGGAACCCGGTGGACATCCTCGGAGACGCGGATGCGGAACGTTATGCCCGCGCATTGGAGATCGTCGCCCGGGATCCCGGAACCGACGGGGTTCTGGCGATTCTTACCCCCCAGGCGATGACCCAGTCCACTCCCACTGCGGATCGGCTCATCGCGACCCCCAACCCGGAGAGAAAGCCGTTGCTGGCTAGTTGGATGGGGGGCCAGACGGTGGCAGACGGCATCGATCAGTTGAATACGGCCCAGATTCCGACCTTTGAGTTTCCGGATGCAGCAGCCCGCGCGTTCGCAACCCTCTGGCAACATCAGCATACGCTGGGAGCACTCACGGAATGGCCCCCGCACCCGCCCCCTCCGATTCGATCCAGGGCGGAGACCGCCAAAACCGCGCACCTCCTGGAACAAGTCCGCCGATCAGGCCGTACCCTGCTCACAGAAATTGAGTCGAAGAACCTGCTGGCCACCTGTGGCCTCGCCAGCCTCGAAACCCGGCTGGCGGCCACCGAAGAGGAAGCGGTGGAATGGGCAGAGGCATTGAGCGGCCCGGTGGTGCTCAAGCTCCATTCAGAAATCATCTCCCACAAAAGCGCCGCGGGCGGAGTCAAACTCGGTTTACTGGGGGAAGCTGCGGTCCGTCGCGCCTTCAGGGAGATTGCAGAGAACGTTCGGGCTGCGGATGAGCACCTCGCTTTTCTGGGAGTCACCGTGCAACCGATGATTCCCGCGGAAGGAGCCGATCTCATCTTGGGCGCCTCAAGCGACCCGCAGTTTGGGCCAGTCATTCTCTTCGGCGCGGGCGGTGGTCTCGTGGAGCTCATCGAGGATCGCGCCCTGGGGCTGCCTCCGCTGGACTCCGCCGAGGCCCGCAGCCTCATGGCACAGACGCGCATTTACAGAGCTCTTGTCGACGACCCGGCCACAGCAGCGCTCGAGACTTGGCTCATCGGCTTAAGCCAACTGGTGATGGAACACCGCTGCATCAAGGAAATGGACGTCAACCCGCTCCGCCGTCAGGGTAAACATTACTTGGCTTTGGATGCCCGGGTGATCCTCCACGGACCGGACATCCCGGAGCAATCGCTGCCGCCTCTGCCGCTCCGGCCCTACCCGACTCAACAGGCCCGCCACGTCCGGCTCCAAGACGGAGTCTCCCTTCTCCTGCGGCCCGTTTCTCCAGAGGACGAACCGCTGCTCCTCGCGTTCCATCACAGTCTCGCACCGGACAAAAACCATTCCCACCCCCCGGCTCCATCGCATCTCCCCGATCGCGTCGTCCGGGAACGCATCCGGCGGATCTGTTGGAGCGATTCGGCGCTGGAGATCACCCTCGTTGCGGAACACCGGCGCGGGCAAAAAAGCGAGATCTTGGGTGTCGCCCGGATGAGCCGATCGGCCGCCAATGCCGTCGCGGCACTCACCCTCTTGGTGGCGCCCGAATGGCAGGGACGCGGAATCGGGACGCGTTTGTTAGCGCAAGTCGTGGACGTAGCGCGTCAAGAAAAGATCTCCCGAATCAGCGCCCAGATTGCAACCGCGGATATGCGTAGAGTGGAGTTGATGAGGCGGGCGGGCTTTGGGATCTCCCAGGAGGCCGATTTTTGGGAGGCCACTCTTTCTCCCTAATGACTCCATGCATCCCTCCTCCCTTCCCCTCATCATCGGGCTCGGCAACCTCTTCCGCAGGGACGACGGGGCGGGCCGAATCGCTGCCCGCAAAATCCGCGCAAAAACCCGCCATCCGGGCCGGGTCTTGGAACAAACCGGCGAAGGCGCCTCGTTGATGGACGCATGGAAAGGCGAGCAATCCGTGATCCTCATCGACGCCGTCGCCTCCGGCGCGGCCCCGGGAACAGTCCACCGTGTGGAAGCGCACACGGAGTCTGTTCCCGCGGAGTTTTTTCACCCCTCGACTCATACATTCAGCTTGGCGGAAGCCGTCGCACTTTCCCGAGCGCTGGGCCAGCTGCCGGCGGCACTCGTCGTTTACGGGATTGAGGGAAAAGATTTCTCGATGGGCCAGGGGCTCTCGCCAGAGGTGGCCGCCGCCATCGGGAGCGTCACTGAACACATCCAAACCATGCATGAAACTTCACTCGTCCGGGATCTCATCAGAAAAGTGGAACTCCTGGCAGCGCAGCAGAACGCGACCCGGGTTATCGGAATGAAACTCCGCCTAGGTGCGTTGACCCAGATGTCGCCCGGCCATTTCCGCCAGCATTTCGAGCAGGCCGCCAGAGGCACCCTCGCCGAACATGCGCGCTTGGACCTGCTCCTCGGAGAGGATCCCGGCGACCCGCAGGCCCAGGATGTGGTGCTCGAAAGTTTGGAGATCGATGAGTGACAACCCGCAGGATGCGCCAGGCCAGAAAGGCCTCTCCGCAAGGGACCGATGGATCCTTTCCGGCACGGTCCAAGGGGTCGGATTCCGGCCTTATATCTACAGGCTTGCCACCGGCCTGGGGCTCACGGGCTGGGTGCGCAACTCCAGAGAAGGACTCACGGTGGAGGTGGAGGGATCCCCCGAGGCACTCACACGGTTCCAAAGCCGCCTAGAGACGGTGAAACCCGCCCATTGTATGATCAGCCGGATGGAACGGGTAGCCTGTGCGCCCGAAAACAGCGCCTATTTTGAAATCAGAACCAGCGATGCCACGGCGGCCCCGGGCACCGGTGTGTTGCCGGACCTCGCCACCTGCCCCCGGTGCGTCGCTGAAATCTTCGATCCGACCAACCGCAGACATCTCTATCCGTTCACCAACTGCACCGAATGCGGTCCCCGGTTTACCATCGTGGAGGGTATCCCATACGACCGGGTGCGGACGTCCATGCGCAGTTTTCCCCTGTGCCGGAGATGCTGGGAGGAATACGAGGATCCGGCCGACCGCCGGTTCCACGCCCAGCCCAATGCCTGTCCCGAGTGCGGTCCGCAACTCACCTTCCTGGATTCACACGGCCGTGCGCTCCTGCACCGCCAGGCCGCTCTGGTGGAAACCGCCCGGCGGCTTGCCGAGGGTGCCGTGGTCGCCGTCAAAGGCCTGGGCGGTTTTCATCTGCTGACACTCGCGGAGGACGCCCAGGCAGTGCGCCGGCTCCGGACCAGGAAACAGCGTCCCGACAAACCGCTGGCGGTCATGTTCCCTTCCTTAAGTGAGGCCCGCCGGCATTGCAAAATCTCCCCCCTGGAAGAACAGCAGCTCTGTTCCTCAGCCGCCCCGATTGTGATCGTAGGCAGTCGCCGCCTGCTGCCCCGGGAAATCGCCCCGGGCACCGCGGAAATCGGGGCTCTCCTGCCTTATACCCCGCTCCATCATCTGCTCCTTGCCGAACTCGGCGCACCCGTGGTCGTCACCAGCGCCAACCCCCCGGGCGCACCCATCTGTACCGACGAAAAAACGGCGCCGACAGCACTGTCCGGTATGGCCGACGCTTTCCTGGCGCATAACCGGCCCATCGTCCGGCATGCCGATGATTCCGTGCTACGGATCGTGTCGAACCGCCCCATGCTGCTCCGACGCGCCCGCGGATTTTCCCCGGCACCGATCCCGTTGCCGGGCCCGATCCCGCCCACCCTTGCACTGGGTGGTGCCCAGAAAAACTGTATCGCACTCGCCATGGGGGCGGAGGTTTTCATCAGCCAACACATCGGGGACCTTGCTTCGTGGGGGAACCGCCAGGTCCGCGAGGCCGTTATCGCCGATTTCAAGCAGCTTCTCGGAACTCAACCCGTCCGCACCATCGGCGATCTCCACCCCGATGACCCCTCTTACCTCGGAGGCGGCGCCACTCCGCGCCATACGGTCCAACACCACTGCGCTCATGTCCTGGGGTGCATGGCCGAAAACGGGCTGAGCCCCCCCATCCTCGGCATCGCATGGGACGGTAACGGCTACGGATCCGACGGCTCCCTCTGGGGCGGCGAGTTCTTCCGCGTCACGGTCAAGAGCGTTGAACGCGTCGCCCATTTCCACGCGTTCCCGCTTCCCGGTGCAGAAAAAGCCATGCGCGAACCCCGCCGTTGTGCGCTTGGCGCGCTCTCCGTCCTTTTCGGCGATGCACTTTTCACCCGTTTCAGGCATCTCCCCCCGATCCGGGCCTTCTCGGAACCGGACCGGCACCGACTCCAAAGAATGCTGCAGCGCCGGCTCCACAGTCCTTTGACCAGCAGTGTAGGTCGACTCTTTGACGCAGCCGCCTCGCTCCTAGGGCTCCGGCAGCAGAGCTCCTTTGAGGGGCAGGCCGCGATGGAACTCGAGCACGGCTTGGACAGCGCGATTTCCAATGGCTATTACCCGATGCCTCTGGGCTCGGACGGAATTTTGGACTGGCGCCCGGCGTTTTCGGGGATGCTGGCGGATCGCCACCGGCCGACCGCCCAAGTGTCCGGCAAATTTCATCGTACCTTGGTTGAGGGCATCGTGACCGTGGCAAAACGTGTCGGAGAAAAACGCGTGGTACTCAGCGGTGGCTGCTTTCAGAACCGCTATCTCACGGAGCACACCGTGCATCGACTCGAGGAGGAAGGATTCCAAGCATTCTGGCATCAATACGTGCCCCCCAACGACGGCGGCATCGCTCTGGGGCAGATCGCAGCCGCCGCATACCAACCCTCCGCCTGATGTGCCTCGCTCTTCCCGGCCAGCTCCTCTCCCTTGCGGGAGACACCCCGTTTCAGCGCACCGGCCGGGTCTGTTTTGGCGGCCTGATCAAAGAAATCCATCTCGCTTACGTGCCGGAAGCCCGAGTGGGCGACTACGTGATTGTGCATGCGGGGTTTGCCCTGGGCGTGCTCGACCAGGAAGCGGCCCAAAGCACGCTCAACGAATTCGCCGCGCTTGAAAAATTTCAGGTATCGGCCGCAGAGAATCCGACATAGGAAGCGCCCCCGAGGAGGCGCGTCCCCGCGGTATACCAAGGAATGCAAAGTTTTTACCACGCTACGAGAAGCGCCCCGGGGTGATTGGGGGCACATTCTTCCTGGAGGAGGGTGAGAAGCCGCAAGCCACGAAAAGCGGCGAGAAATCGGCGAGCCGTGTCCGATGGAATATGGCCACGGGAATAAAAAGACGAACCTCAACGACGATCCGAATGGAAGCCCTGCAGCGGTTAGATCTGCCCACGGGCGCAAGCTTCCACAATAGGCGCAAGCTTCCACAATAGGCGCAAGCTTGCACAATAGGCGCAAGCCTAAGCACGGAAGCCTAAGCACTGGGCGAGGCCGAACCCGTGGGCGGGGCAAGGCCGGGCTGGCTTCGGGTGAAATGCCATGAATCTCAACACACGTTACCTCGGACTCGACCTGCGCACGCCGCTGGTCGTCGGAGCTTCCCCTTTTTCGGAGAAAAGCGAAGATCTTCAGCAAATGGCCGAGGCCGGGATCTCCGCCGTTGTTTTCCATTCCCTCTTTGAGGAGCAAATCCGGAGGGAAATGCAGACGCAGGAGCATCCCTTTGTACACGGCGCAGAAATTTGCCACGAAGCGCTCTCCTACTTTCCCGGGCCCGACGAATTCGCGGTCTGGCCCACGCGCTACCTGCACAATCTGCGCCGGGCAAAAGAAACGCTCCGGATCCCCGTGATCGGCAGCCTCAACGGGGCAACATTCGGCGGCTGGACCTCGTATGCCCGGTCCCTGGAACAAGCCGGGGCAGACGCTTTGGAGCTCAACCTCTACTCCATCCCCACCGATCCCGGCTTAACCGCGCAGGAGATTGAAGCCGACTACCTGACGATCCTCGCCTCGGTCAAAGCCCAGGTGAAGATTCCCGTGTCCGTCAAACTCAGCCCGTATTTTACCAACCTGATGCACTTTGCCAAGCGGCTGGTGGATGAAGGCGCGGACGGGCTCGTGCTCTTCAACCGGTTTTATCAGCCGGACATCGACCTTGAATCTTTTGAAGTGGCACCGAGCATTCACCTCAGCACTTCGAACGACATCCGGCTCCCCATGCGCTGGGTGGCGCTCCTCTCGGGCCGCATCTCGGCGAGCCTGGCCGCCAGCAGCGGTATCTATACCGGCATCGACGCGCTCAAGCTGATTCTCGCCGGCGCCGATGTGACCATGCTTTGTTCAGCCCTGCTATCCCGCGGGATCCCGCAGATCCGCGTCATTGAGCACGAGATGTGCGAATGGCTCGACGCCCACGGCTACGAGACCTTGGCTCCTCTGCGCGGCCTGCTGAGCCAACGCAACTGCCCGGACCCCAGTGCATTCGAACGAGCGCAGTACATGCGGGCGATTGCCGTGGAACGCATCTTTGAGCCTAGAGCCTGAAAAAACGATGCCAGCCGGTTCCAGGGAGAGAGGCCGTGTTCTGGGATTACGGGTCAGGGGTTAAACGGGGGGGGCACGTTCTTCTCCTGCCCAGCCTTGATCCTTTTTTCCTCGCAGGCCGAGGGCACATTTTAAGCCAGCCCGCCCATCCGTAGCGGGGCAGTCTTGGGCAAAAAGAGAACAACTCGTGAACGGGCGCGCCAATCCTCGTGCCCCGGTTCAATTGCCCATTTTGGAGCGGCAAACGGGGCGCGAGCAGAGTGAGGGATCGCTGGAAACGGGCAGCTTGCTGGGGCTCCTGCCTGAGACTTCAGCAAAGCGCGCGGAAGCGAGGCAAAGTGAGGCTCCAAGGCAATTGGAAGGACCAATAAGAATGACAATTCTTGCACACCTTCCTGACCCCTGAAACTCCCTCTCGCCGACGGGCGGCTACCGACCGCCTGACCCGGGCTGCGGGTGGACACACCCCAGCGTCCCGGCCGATGCTCTCCCTAGGAGGCAACAATGAGGTTTGTGGACGAATTCCGGGATCCGGACATTACAAGACGGATCGCGGAGTTGATCCACGGAACCCTGACGCGCCCCCTCACAATTATGGAGGTCTGCGGCGGCCAGACCCATTCCATTGTCCGGTTCGGGATCCAGGAGCTGTTGCCGGACGCCATCCAGTTGGTTCACGGCCCAGGCTGCCCGGTCTGCGTGACCCCCGTGGAACTCATCGATAAAGCCGTGGAAATCGCCCGCCGCCCCGAGGTCATTTTCTGTTCGTTCGGGGATATGCTGAGGGTGCCGGGCACTCGTGGGGATCTCCTCTCGGCAAAAAGCGAAGGGGGTGACGTACGCGTGGTTTATTCGCCCATGGACGCCCTGAAAACTGCCCGGGAAAACCCGAACAAGGAGATCGTGTTTTTTGCGGTTGGCTTCGAAACCACGGCTCCCGCCAACGCCATGGCCGTCTTGCAGGCGCATACCGGCAACGTTACCAATTTCTCGGTACTTGTCGGCCATGTCCTAGTACCGCCGGCTATGGAAACCATTCTCCGCGACGGCACCCATGTGGAAGCGTTCCTCGCGGCAGGCCATGTCTGCACCGTCACCGGGTTCGCTGACTACGAGCGAATGATCGCCCGATACCGGGTGCCCATCGTCATCACGGGATTTGAACCCACGGACATCCTCCAAGGCGTCCTGCTCTGTGTTCGCCAGCACGAGAAAGGCGAGGCCCGGGTGGAGAATCCATACGCGCGCGCGGTCCGACCGCCTGGCAATCCCCTGGCTCAAGAGCTCTGTCGCGAGGTGTTCCGCGTGGTGGACCGCAATTGGCGGGGAATCGGCACGATCCCGCAGAGCGGTTTTGCTTTGCAACCCCAATACGCCCGGCACGACGCAGAGGAACGATTTGGTTGTGTGATGGCCACCGCAAAGGACACGTCCGGTTGCCTGAGCGGGCTCGTACTTCAAGGCAGGTTGCGCCCGGTCGATTGCCCGGCTTTTGGCACCCGCTGCACCCCGCAAAATCCGCTCGGCGCCACGATGGTTTCTCCCGAGGGCGCCTGCGCCGCCTACTACCGATATCCACAATGAACGATTTTCTCTCCATCTGTCCGATCCCGTTTTCCGATGCCGACGAATGCATCCAACTCGCCCACGGCGGAGGGGGCCGCAAGATGCAGGACCTGCTTCGGAATGTGATTTTGCCCGCGTTTGAAAACCCCTTTCTCCGACTACAACACGACGGTGCCGTGCTCGGTGCAGGACACAGCTCCATCGCCTTCACCACCGATTCGTTCGTGGTGCGCCCGCTCTTTTTTCCGGGAGGCGACATCGGCACCCTGGCCATCAACGGCACCGTCAATGATCTGGCCATGTGCGGGGCGCGCCCCCGTTGGTTAAGCGCCGGGCTGATTCTCGAGGAGGGATTCCACGTGGGCACACTTAGGAGGGTGCTCGACTCCATGCGCGAGGCGGCTCACTGCGCTGGCGTGCAACTAGTCACCGGCGACACCAAAGTCGTCGACCGCGGCAAATGTGACGGGCTCTTCATCAATACGGCAGGGATCGGCACCCTCACGCACCCCGTTTCCATCGGACCCGGCCGCGTGGAACCGGGCGACGCCCTGCTGATCAACGGAGATCTGGGACGCCATGGGATTGCCGTGATGTCGGCGCGTGAAGGCCTGGAGTTTGAGCCGGCTCTGATGAGCGATTGCGCGCCCGTATGGGAACTCGTGCAGGCGCTGCTCGACGCAGGCCTTGAAGTGCATTGCTTGCGCGATTTAACCCGGGGCGGCCTTGTGAGCGCCCTCAACGAAATCGCCGCAGCGAGCGGCGTGGAACTCCGACTCGAAGAAAGTACGATTCCCGTGTGCCAAGCCGTCCGGGGCGCCTGCGAACTTCTGGGGTTGGACCCGCTTTCCGTGGCCAATGAAGGCCGATTCATTGCGGTGCTTCCAGAACGCCAAGTCCCCGAAGCGCTCTCGGTGTTGCATGCGCATCGGCACGGTAAAAACGCCGTACGGATCGGCCGGGCCTGCAGTGCCAGTCCAGGGCAAGCCCGGGTCACTCTCCGCAGTCCGCTGGGCACAACCCGCCTCCTAGACATGCTTAGCGGAGAACAACTGCCCCGGATTTGCTGAGCACGGCCTCGCCCTGGGGCAACGCCATTGTGGACAAAACCGGCGCACCCCGGCAGGGGTGCCAATCCCTGTTCCGGAGTTCATGCACCCCCCTTCAACGCTCGTCTCGCGAGGAGCCGGCGCCAACCTTGGACGTTGCCAAGGGCTGAGGGGTCCCTTCCCAGGGCTCACGCATCGAAAAATCCCGGAAGTGGCGCATAAAATCTGACAGATCGGAGAGATGCTCGGGCTGGAAAAGCACCCGAGACTGGATCTGATCACCATGATCCGAGAATTCGAAGATCCCCGAATAGACCGAACGCGGTGCCACAATCTCGTGGACATCTTGGGGATCGCGATTTGCGCGTTGTGGTGCGGCGCAGACAGCTTCGAGGACATGGCGCTTGTTGGCGAATGCAAGAAAGGC
>JBEIUI010000118.1:0-10434 GCA_040374425.1 Verrucomicrobiia bacterium
CGAAAAGGATACTCTGGAGCAGGCCGCCCGACGCGCATTTCTCCACTCGGCGGTAGGCTGCAGGATGGACGTTTTCTTTGGCGGTGGCGCGTTCGATTTCCAAGCCCAAGCGGCGGCGGGTTTTCTGGTCGACAGCGGGGTGACCCGCGCGCATCCCGAAATTTTTCATGACTCCGTGATTCCATCCACTTGGCAGGGTGAACCATTCTGGGATCCGGCGGGGCGTTGGGTGGGCACGGTGCTCTCTTCCTTTGGGATCTGCTCCAATCCGGATCTTCTTAGCGCTTTGCACATCGCGACACCGCCGGAGCGCTGGGAGGACTTGGCAAACCCGCGTTACTTCGGGCAGATCGCTCTGTCCAATCCGGCCCAAAGCAGTTCGGCCAACAAGGCGTTTGAAATGCTCATTCAGCAGCAGATCCACGAGGAACATCGACAAAAAGGTGCCGCGCCCGGCCAGGATCCCCAGGCGGTTGCGGCAGGCTGGAGCCGGGCTTTGCGGTTGCTCATGAAGATCGGGGCGAACGCGAAATCTTTCACCGATGCCTCCGCCAAGGTCGCCCTGGATGTGAGCTCCGGGGAAGCCGCGGCGGGCATGAGCATCGACTTCTCCGCCCGATTCCAAAGCGAATCCATGCGCGGGCCCGATGGCCGATCACCGCTGATCTTCCGGGAGGCAATCGGCGGCACCAGCGTGGGCGTAGATCCCATCGGTCTGTTCCGCGGAGCACCGGATCCGGCTTTGGCCAGAGAGTTTATTGAATTTGTGGTCTCTGAAGAGGGACAGAAGCTCTGGAATTGGAAGCCTAACAGCCCCGGCGGCCCCCGGCGGTATGCCCTGCGGCGGCTCCCCCTTCTCCCTTCGCTCTATGATTCCGGCTGGAGGAAGTTCCGCAGCGACCCGGACCTCAACCCTTATGAGATGGGACGCGAATTCAGCTACCAGGCGGCGTGGACGGGCGGGCTTTTCAGGACGATTTCGTTCATCTTCCGGGTCATGTGTGTCGACAGCCATGATGAGCTGGAGGACGCTTGGCGTGCCCTGATCGAGGCCGGGTTTCCGCCGGAGGCAATGGAGGTTTTTGAGAATGTGGAACGGGTCGATTACGCTGCGGCCCGAGGCTCCATTCGCGAGGGACTTGGCGCGGAAAAGATCCGGGAAGTCGAACTGGCTCGTGAACTGGGGGAACACTTCCGCAACCAATACCGGCACGCCAGAGACCTCGCGCGCCGAGGGCATTGATCCGCGGGGAGAAGGCGGCGGGGGGCTCGGGTCGAGGAAGGAACGGGAATCTTTGGGTTTATTTGTCACCGGGGAGCAGCCAGCCATCCTGCCGGATGGCCTCCCATCCCGGCTGGGGGGAATTCGCTCGCTGGCAGGGAAACAGCCGTTGCACCTGAAATTTGTCTGGGCATCGGTTTCATCCGCGACACGATGCCAATTCCCGGCTTTTGTTTGGCTACCGCGCCGAGCCCTGCTGGTTGCCGCCTTCCACCCGCCTTCTATGAGACGCCCACGATTGATCCTCCTGACCAGCGCCCTTCTGACCGGGGGCCTCGCAGGGTTCTGGCTTTTGAACACGTCGCGGGCCGCCACGGAAACGCCGGAATACACTGTCACCCGATCGCAGCCTCCTTTCGAGATCCGCGATTATCCCGCGCTCAACCTTGTAACCAGTCCGATGGAGGCAGACGGCATCCAAGGCGGGTTTGGCGCGCTCTTTGGCTTCATTACCGGCAACAACCAATCCGGGGCTAAGCTCGCGATGACGGCACCGGTGCTGATCGACAACACGACCCAGCAAAAACGGATGAGCTTTATTCTCCCCAAAGGGACGGCCCAGAACGGCATACCACAACCGCTGGATGCGGGCTTACGGCTTGGGCAACTGCCCCCGGAACGCTATGCGGTGTTCCGGTTTAAGGGAGGGCGATCCGCTCAAAACGAGAAAAACGCGATCGAAAAACTCCACGCATGGATGGAGACCCAGCGATTGAAAGGCAAAGGTGTGCCGTTTCTAGCGTATTACGATCCGCCGTGGACCCCGGTTTTTCTCCGCCGCAACGAGGTACTGATCCGGATTGAAAAACCGCGTGAATAATTCATCGGCACAGAGGGTGCTCGTCACCGGAGCTACGGGATACATCGGGGGCCGACTGGTGCCGCGCCTGCTGGAGGCGGGGTTTCGTGTGCGTTGCATCGTCCGGGATGTGACGCGTCTCCAAGGCCGTGCGTGGGCGCCGGAAACCGAACAGATCCAGGGCGACGTGCTCCAAAAAGAGGCGCTGAGCGAGGCGTTCCAAGGAATCGATGTCGCTTATTACCTCGTGCACAGCCTCGGGGCAGGCACGGACTTCTCCGACCGCGATTTGCAGGCGGCCCGCAACTTTGGAGTCGAGGCCAGGCGCCAAGGCGTCCAACGCATCATTTATCTAGGTGGCTTGGGCGACCCTTCCTCGGAGCTTTCCCAGCATCTGCGCTCCCGGCAGCAGACAGGAGATGCGCTCAGAGAAAGCGGTGTGCCCGTCACGGAATTTCGCGCCGGCGTGATTGTGGGCTCCGGGAGCCTCTCTTTTGAGATGATCCGGTATCTCACGGAGCGGGTGCCGGTGATGATCTGCCCTCGCTGGGTCTACACGAGGATCCAACCGATCGCGATCCGCAACGTCCTGGAGTATCTGGTGGCGGCCTTGCGCGTGGAGCAAAGTGCGGGGAAGATCATCGAGATTGGCGGCGCGGATGTGGTGACGTATGGCGAAATGCTCACCGCCTACGCCGAGGTCCGGGGACTCTCGCGCTTTCTTGTGCCCGTGCCAGTTTTGACCCCGCGCCTTTCCTCTTACTGGGTGCATTTTGTAACACCCATCCCCGCTAGCATCGCGCGCCCCCTCATTGCCGGGCTCCGCAACGAGATTGTGGTGAGGGGGGATCTCGCCCAGCGCTTATTCCCGGGAATCCAACCCCTCGACTACCGCACCTCGGTAAAGCTGGCCCTGGAACGATTGGAAGCGCATGGGGTGGAGACGGCGTGGAGCGATGCCCTTTCCACCAGCCAACGCGGTGCGCCGCTGGTCACCCTCACCACACACGAGGGGATGATCATCGAACGCCGCCAGTTAATGGTGGATGCGGAGACCGACTCCCTTTTTCGCTCGTTCACGGCGCTCGGTGGCACACAGGGCTGGCTTTATATGAATTGGGCCTGGCAGATCCGCGGCGCCTTGGATCGGCTCTTGGGCGGCGTCGGCCTGCGGCGGAGCCGCCGGGATCCACAGGAGCTTCGGGTCGGGGAGGCGCTGGACTTCTGGCGTGTGGAAGCGATCACCCCCGGGGAAATGCTCCGGCTGCGGGCGGAGATGAAAGTTCCCGGCAAGGCGTGGTTGCAGTTTGAGGTCCGGTCCACGCCCGGAGATGGCCGCTGCACCCTGACGCAGACGGCTTATTTTGCGCCAAAAGGCCTCTGGGGGCTGGTTTATTGGTATGCGCTTTACCCGATTCACGGACTCATTTTCGGAGGAATGATCCGGCGCGTCGCCGAGCGCGCAGTCCGCTAGCATTCTTATGCAGAAACCCAGCCTTGATCGGCTCAGCGGCATGGCCTTGGGAGGCTTCATCGGCGATGCCGTCGCGATGCCAGTGCACTGGTACTACGACCGAAACGCGCTTCGGCGTGATTACGGGGAAATCCGAGGGTATCTCGCCCCGTTCAACCCGCATCCCGACAGTATTCTCTGGCGCTCCCAATACACTCCGCTCAACGAGCGAGGCGATATTTTGCGGGACCAAGCCGTCTACTGGGGGCAGCGCGGTGTGCATTACCATCAGTTTCTTGCCGCCGGAGAGAACACGCTCAATCTGCGGTTGGCCCGAGAGCTGGTCGAGTCGATGCTGGCCACGGGCAACTACGATGGGGAGGACTATCTTGCGCGTTATATCGCGTTCTTTCTGACGCCCGGGATGCACAGGGACACTTATGTCGAGGAGTGTCACCGCAAGTTTTTCGAGGCCTATGCCCGGGGTACACCACCCAAGCGGTGCGGCGGCACCGACATCCACATTGGCGGGCTGGCACCCGTGGGCGTGCTCTGCGGATTCTCTGGCGGTGATGCGTCCGCGGCCCAGGCAGTTGCGCGAGCCCATGTGGAGTGCACCCATCGCGGTGAGGAAATCCGAGCGGCCACGGATGCACTTGTGAGGATTCTGGTGGCCACGGGTGGAGGGGCCCCGCTGCGCGAGGCGATCTTGGAACACGGCAGGGATTACATTTCCAAGCGCAAAATCACGGACTGGGCCCGGGACCCCGACGACGTGGTGATTGGAAAACGGCTCAGCACAGCTTGCTATCTTCAAGACGCTTTCCCCGCCTCTCTGTATCTCGCATGGAAATATGCGGGTGATTTCGAGTCGGGGATTTTGAGCAACGCCAACCTCGGCGGCGACAACTGCCACCGAGGAGCCGTGGTGGGCGCTCTCTTGGGCGCTGAATCGGGGGCTTCGGGGATTCATTCACGCTGGACGGACGGGCTCCAAGCGGGGAGGCATTTGCTGGGCCGTATCGGGGAACTTGTTGCCGGGCCGAAAACGAACCGCGGCTGAGGGGCGTCAGCTTCTCGGCTTGAGATCGAAGAGGCCGCTCCCGCACAGTCCGGGCAACTCGCCGGTGCTGTCGGCAAAGCTCTCCACGGGGGCCCCCATTCGGTTGAGCATGGAAAAATAGAGGTCCGCCAGAGGGGTCCCCTGGTCAAAAACAAGATGGCGCCCGGTATCGAGGGTACCGCCGCCGCGGCCGGCTAAGAGGATGGGAAGGTTTCTTGCGCTATGTTCGTTGCCATCGCGGATGCCTGCCCCGAAGAGAATCATCGACTGATCCAGGACCGAGCCCTCGCCCTCGGGCAAACTTTTGAGTTTGGCGAGTAAGTAGGCGTATTGTTCGATGTGCCAGAGGTTTATCCGCTGGTATTGGGCGAGCTTCTGCGGGCTATTCTCGTGGTGCGAAGCCTCGTGATGGCTGTCGATGTTCTCGCCCAGGAAAGTGAACGCCCGGCTGCTTACTTCGTTGCCAAACATGAACGTGCCGATCCGGGTGGCGTCGGTCCAAAAAGCAAGCGCCAGAATATCCATCATCAGCCGGGTGTGTTCGGTGTGATCCCCCACCCGTTCACTGGCTCGGCCCGGATCACTGAACGCGTCCACTTGGACCCCCAAGGCCTCGACGGCCCGACGCGCTATGGGGTCACTCAAGAGCACGGATCTCTGCCGTAGGGTTTCCCATTCGATCCGTTTTTCCACCGAACGCACGCTGTCGAGATACTCCTCCAGCTTGTTGCGATCCGCGCGGCTCAGCTTGTTCTGCAGGGTTTTAGCTTGGTCCGCCACGAGGTCCAGCACACTACGATGCCGAGCCGCCCCCGAAGGGTGTTCGGCGTGTGGCGACTTGGAGCGGAAGAGCCGGTCAAACGCCCTCTGTGGATGGATTTCCTTGGCGACCGGAATGGTCGGGGCGCTCCAGGAAATGTGCGCCCCGTAGAGCTGGGTGTATCCCACGTTGCTGTCCACCCCGGTTGATGGAGGTTCAATTCCCAGCTCCAGCGAGGGCAGAGCCGTGAGACTGCCGATGCGTTTCGCACAGACTTGGTCCATGGAGACCCCGTTGCTGCTGACGTTGGCTCCGGTGGTGCGTGTGATGGTGGTACTGGTGAGGAAACCGCTCGTCTTTACGTAGTGCCCGTCGCCCGTGTTGCTGGCAGCGTTCCAAAGCTCGGAAAGCACCAGCAAATCGGCCTTGTGCGGCGCGAGGGGCTGCAACGTGGGCGAGAGCTCAAACTGGCTCCCAATTCCCGAGGGGGTCCACGTGTCGGGACGCACGCCGTTGGGCATGTAGAGCACCGCCATGCGAACGGGACTCGGCGCGGTTTCCGCCTTCGCTCCAAAAGGCCTCAGCGACTCCAGAAAAGGCAGAGCCACGCAGGCTCCGATTCCTTTGAGCACGGCACGACGCGAGATTTGGGACGCATTCATGGTGGGTTTTGGGCGAGGGGTTGAGACGTCGCAGGACGGCGGTAAAGGAAGGGATAACTGCGGGCCACTTCCAAAATCAGGCGCTGGATCCGGTAATGGTCCGCAGCGACTGCGGAGGAAATCTCGCGCACCGTGATCCAGTCGGCGGCTTCCAAGCCCCTTCCCAAAGCGTAGGCGAGGAGCTTTTCAGTGAGGGTGCGCACAAACGCATCCTTGCGATCAAGGAGCAGATTTTTGAGTTCCGCAGGGCCCGTGAATTTCTCGCCCGAGACGAGCTGGCCCGAAGCGTCCACAGTCGCGTTGGTGTTGCGGTCGCGCCAAGCTCCGATGGGATCGAAATTTTCAAGGCCAAATCCCAGTGGATCCATTCGCGCGTGGCACCCGGCGCAACGCGGATCCTCACGGTGCCGTTCGAGCCGCTGGCGAAATGTCAGGCCATCCTTGGCTTTCTCGGAGGACACCTTCTGAGTGTTCACAAGGGGAGGCGGCGGCGGCGGCGGAGATCCAAGGATTTCTTCCATCACCCATTTTCCACGCAAAACCGGGCTGGTACGCCGGGCGTAACTAGTGAGCGTTAACACGCCGCCCATCCCCAATACCCCCCCCCGATTCGGGTTCTGCAGCAGGACCCTGCGGAAATCCGGCCCGCGCACCCCCTCAATTCCGTAGAATCGTGCCAATGTTTCATTCGCATAGGTGTAATCGGACTGCAGCAGGTCGATGAGGGTGCCGTTCGCCCGAATCAGACCGGAAAAAAACTCCACGGGCTCACGGTAAAAGGCATCCCGCAACTCGGCGGTGAACTGCGGAAACTTCTCCGGCGCCGGAGCCACCCAGGTCCGCAACTCCCGAGTGCGCAACCACTGACTGGCAAAGTCTTCGCTGAAAGCGCGGGACTTGGGATCCGCCAGCATCCGCATGACTTGGGCCTCCAGCTGCGCGGGCTCTGTCAAACGCCCCTCACCCGCAAGGGCGAGTAACTCAGCATCCGGCATCGAGGCCCAGATAAAATAGGAGAGTCGAGTCGCCAATTCGTAGCCACTCAAGGGATAAGGTTTCTCCTGTCCTGGAGGATCGGCTTCTACTCGGAAAAGGAACTGAGGCGCGATTAACACGGCCTCGCAGCCCAGCCGCACAGCGTCTTCCCAAGATTCCCCGCGCTTTCGCGCTTCTTCATAGAGGCCCATCAGCGCGTCCAGTTCATCGTCCAACACCGGGCGGCGAAAACCGCGAGAAGCAAACTGAGCCAAATCGCGCCGAGCCGCCGCGCTCTCAGAGAGTGTAGGGGTGGGCCTCTCGAGAAAAATCTTTTCCAGCCCGGCCGCGGCGATGGATTCGGCTGCTGCCTCCACATATTTCTCCATCAAGAGAGGCGGAACAAAGAGCGTAGCCGCGTTATTTTCAAATCCGCCCCCACCGCCACCATCCGGAGGGAAATGATCCGCAGGCCTGTGATCCACCCCCAAAAGATCGCGCAACGTGTTGTTGTATTGGAGCCGGGTGAGGCGGTGGATTGGCGCCCAGCCGGGATCCCGGGGAAACGAGGAAGGATCGCTACGCTCGAGAGTCTCATGGATCCAGCCAGCCAACCGCTTGCGCTCGCTCTGAGAAGGCTGGTCTTTGAGCGCCGGAGGCATGACCTGGTCCTGCAACTGGACGAAGACTTTTTCCCAGAGCTTTGGGTTTCGCCAGAGATCCGAAGCCTCCGCAAACTGCTCTAGGTTAACGTCCCCCTTTGACTTTTCCCGGCTGTGACAGTCGAAACAATAATTCTCAAGCAAAGGGAGAATTTCCCGCGTGAAAACCTTGTTGTCCTCTGCACCGGCCAAGCCGGTCAAAAAACAAAACGCTCCAAACGCCGCAGCTAACGAACGGCACCACATACTACTCTCACTATAATGCAGGTTTCGTGCTCAATCCCTCCTGAATCCGAGCATCCGCTCTGCCCTGAGCACTCAACCCTCAGCCCGGCACCCGATCAGCACTGCAAAAAACGACGAAAAAAAGCGCACGCCCGCTCTTCGTTGAACAGAAAGAGCCACCGCTTCACTCAGCGCCTATTTTTCCGTGGATACGGAAGAGGATCGCCTACTTTTTAGGGATCTTGCGCAGGGTGTAGGCTATGCGGGCGTTTAGCGGGGCGATCCCCGACTCCGAACGCAGAGCATCCAGGTGCAGATCGTAAACGAAGTTCTCCTTGAGCGTCGGCAGCTCGATTTCCGCAGTCCTGTTTGAATTGGAGAGCTGGACCTTGGTTGGAGTCAGGAATTCCTTCTCCATTTGGGGGGATCCGTACGCGATGTGGTAGGCATACGTGTATTGTTCCACGCTCCAAGCCCCGGGATCCGCCGCCGCGGCGGAAAGAGGCGCGGTAAAATCGATGCGGAACCCACGCGGCGAGACATGAATGTCCAGCGGATCAAACGGCAGCGTCCCTTCCGGTTTCAGGGATACCAGTCCCTCAGCCCCCGCCCAAGATAGGTGGGTTCGGCCGACATAGAGGGTGTCCCCGATAAAGGCGAGCCGATGCAGCCCCCGCTTGAGTGTCTCGGAATCCAACAGATTGACGCAGGCCCCCTGCCAGACCCCGTCGACTTCCTCCATCAAAACGCGGAGCAGTCGGGGGGAGTTCATCTCCCCCATCAGCACTTGGCCGCCAAACGCGCCCCAAGCGGGAGTCTTGGGAATGAGCACGGGCTGCGTGGGAGAGTTCGCGTAAATGTTGTGTGGAAACCAAACGGCAGCCGGTGTCCGCAGGGCATCTAACCGGGAGATCGGCACATTCAACGGCTCCGATCCGTCCCAATCCTTGCGCCAAACCAAGCTGGCTGGATGGCCGTAAAAACCGTCTTTTTTGACCACAAACAACTCACTCGAACCGCGCCAGTCGCCTTGGTTGTCGGAAACCAAAAGGTTCCCGTCGGAGTCGAATCCGAGCCCATCTGGCGATCGCAGACCTGAAGCGAAAGGCGTGGCGGCACCACTGACCGGGTCCAGCTCCATGATCCATCCCCGCCATGGCACCCGGGAATACATCCGCCCGGCTTTATCGCTCACTTTTTTCCAGTCGGCCCCATAAAACTCCTGCCGGGGCAGCCCGATGGGGCTCCACTCCCCTCGAATTTCCTGCCGGATGCTGTCCCCGCTGGAAGCCACGTTGAGCCCCACATAGAGCTTGCCGCTCGGGCCGCGCACGGGCCCGAAAGCGAACTCGTGGTAGTTCCCCGAGAGCCCGAAATCATCCCATACGGTCTCGTAATGATCCGTCACCCCGTCGCCATCGGTATCCCGCAAACGGGTTAACTCGGCCCGTTGCATTACAAGAAATGTGCCACCCTTTTCAGGCAGGATTCCCAAAGGCTCATGCAGACCTTCTGCGATGATCTTCCACGACGAATCCTTGGGATCATAAATGGCAACCTGCCCGTGATGGAATGCTGCAGCCAAACGCCCATCCTCAAGGCCGACCAGCGCCCCCACCTGCAAATCGATTCCAGGCGGCCCCATGAGCTTCTCCACCTTGTAGTGCTTTGAATTCCGACCTTCCCCCGACGCAGGTGAGCCGTCATCGGCTGCAAAGCCGGAAGCACTCAGAGAGACAGCTGCGAACACAGAAAAATAGAGCGTTTTCATCAGTGAATGGAGGGGCCTACAAGAATAACTGAAAATTGCCTCGCTTGGGCGGGAGTCAGTTCCAGCACTCCGTCATTGAAGACCCCAGCGGGACTCGCCCACTTGGCCCCCTCGGCGTCTGCTGCCCGATAATACACGGCTTCATTCGATTGCCTCACCCGGTAATGCAACTCGAGGACACCACGCCTATCGTCCGCGGTGACTTTTTCAAAAACTTCTACGGCCCCAAACTTGAAATGAAACTCAGGCAGACCTGCTTCCAGCCGATAGCCAAGAAATTTCACCTTCGGCGATGGAGCGTTCGGGCTGCCCAAGCGGAAAGGAAAGTCTCCAATCGGAGCACGCCACCAGGGGGCCGTCGGCACCTTCGCGAGATCCTTGCCATTGCCCCGCCAGTGCTCACTGGGGTCCACCCCAGCGCCGCTCCAGACGTAGCGCAAACGGCATTCCCCGGCGTCCCAGCAGAAGTTCTGTTTTCCTGGAAGTGACACCGCAATGGCTGCGGGCCCCGCGTTTGGCAGAAACATCCGCTGAACGAAGGGTCGGCGTCCACCCCCCGGAAGCAGGGCCTGAACCGCGGTGGGCGGGATATTGGGATCCTTGTCGATCGCAGGGGGTATAACCCCCAAGTAGAGGGCCCCGTACATCACCATGCCATGCCCCGGCATCGTGCAAACATAGGGATAAACACCCGGCTCAGTTGGAAGATCCACTGAGATTCGCGACTTTTTCTCCGGATCTAACACGGTGCTGTGCGCCACAATATCCGAGGTTTGGGGCAC
>JBEIUI010000109.1:0-11341 GCA_040374425.1 Verrucomicrobiia bacterium
CAGGCGGTTGACAGCAGACTCGCTCAGTGCCGCCGATTGCGGTTCGTTGTAGTGCCCGAGCACCTCGAAGGTCACGAGGTCGTCATGCACAAGGGCGAGTGCGTTCTGCCGTCCGTCGAAATTGTTCAGCGCGACATACAGCTTGCCGTCGAACTTCTTGAAGGAATCGAAAACGAAGAAGAAGGAGTCCGCCGCTTTCTTCTTGAAGCCGTGATTCACCGCGTCGGCATGAAAGTGCTCCGGCTGGAAGTCAAACGTGCCCGCGGCAGTCTGGAGCTTAGCCTTGTGGATCGTCAGCGCGAACTCACCCCGGGTCAGATCAAAGTCGCGATACCACATCTGTGACTGCCGTCGGCCCGGGTCCTGGCTCACGAAGTAGCAGCGCAGCGCAGTCGGGTCTTTTTGGATGATCCGCGGCACCCAGCACGCGCCTGCCGGGAGTGTCTCGTTGACAAACGCCTGCTCTCCCTTCGCGAAGTCGATGACCCGTTCCGTCTTCAGCGTCTTCAGGTTTACGATGGACAGAGTGGAGTAGATGAAGTGCCAACCGCCGTTCTCCCCTCCCTTGAGATCGTTTACCTCGGAGACGACATAAGCCCGCTCACCGACACACGCAAATTCCGCGTCGTGCGCTCCTTTGACCTGGGGTGCCGTTACTTTTGCGAGCGTCTTCAGAACCTTATCCGCCTCGGCTTTTGGATCCCAATGGGCTGGGAGAAGTAACCCGGCTGGAACAGGAGCACCGATGCCGCTCACCGCCACAGTATCCGTTTGCGGCGCAGCCCCGAGCCGTTCGCTGCGCGTCGAATCCTCCGCCGCGTGCAGACTGGTCACGGAGAAACAGAGGAGCGAAAGGAATCGAACGTTCATGGGGTCAGACCGTTGTTTGGAGGGGTTTGGAGAGGCGTTGGCGCGGAATCGCAATGGGTTGCCCGGGATTCACAAGCAGCCATGCAAGCGAACCTGCAAGGCAGACAGCGGCGGCAACCAGGAACGAGGTGGTCCAGCCAAAGTGCTCCGCGATCCATGGAGTGAGCGAGGCGGTGAGCGCGCCACCGGTCTGCGCCCCCATATTCATCAAGCCGGACACGCTGCCGGCGGAATGACCGGCAATGTCCGCCGACACAGCCCAGTAGGCGCTTTGCGCCAGATACAACGCGCCCGCGCCCCCGGCCAGCACGAGGCTTGCGACACGCGCGCTCTCCACTTGTGTTGCGAGGATGAGAAACACCGCGGCGAGTGCAAGACCGCCCACGGCTACCCCACAGCGCCCGAGCCGCGTCCCATGCCGGCGCGTGATTCGGTCGGAAAGCAGGCCCCCGAGGGGCGCCGCGCAGGCCATTGCGATAAATGGGAGCATGGAGAAAAATGCGCTCGATTTCAAATCCAACCCCCTGACGCGGCTCAGGTAGATAAAGAACCAGGTGAAGAAGATATAAGAGGTGTAGCCGTAGGCGAGGTAACTGCCCGTGATGGCGAGCACATTGCGGTCGCACAGGACCGCGCGCCAAGGCAGCGGCTCACGGTCCCGGGGCGTCGCCGCAGGCATTCCAGCTTCGATTTTGTCCACCTCGGCCGCGCTCGCGAGCGGATGGGCACGCGGTGTGTCCCTTACCAGGAAAAACCACACCACGCCGACGGCCAGGCCAAGCAGCGCACTCACATAAAACGACACGTGCCAGCCCCAGTGCGACAGGATATAGACGATCAGAGGCGGCGTGACACCGGCCCCCGCGCCCACCCCGGCAAAGATGAGGCCGTTCGCCAGTCCGCGTTCCGAGGACGGAATCCAGGCCGATACGAGCTTGTTCGACGATGGAAACAGCACGGCCTCGCCCAGCCCGAGTAAAAAGCGGGTTCCGATCAGGCACGCCACCGAAGCCGTGAGTCCGGGAGGCACCAGCGCCGTGAGCGTGGTGAAGAGGCCCCACCAGAGCACCCCCAGCGAAATCACTCGCCGCGGCCCAAAACGGTCCGCCAACCAGCCGCCCGGCACTTGAAAAAGGGCGTATCCGATAAGGAACGCACTGAACACCCAGCCGAGTTGGACATCCGTGAGCCCGTGGTCCCTCTGGAGGGCCTGGCCTGCGATGGAGACATTGACGCGGTCCAGATAAGCGACCGCGCTGACCGTGAGCATCCAGCCGATCAGCAGCCAGCGCAGGCGACCGTTCGCCCATTTTGCAAGCCAGTGGGGTGATTGGGGGGCATTCATTTTTTGGGGGGAGAGTTTTTAACGCTTCATACGACCTGCAGAGTTTCCGCTCATGAGCGCTTCGATTTCCTCGCGTGAGGTAAAGTTGAAATCCCCTTCGATGGAGTGGGCTAGGCAACCGGCGGCGGTGGCGAAGGCGATCGCTGAGGGCGGTGCGGCGAGTTCGGGAACCGTCTGCGCATACAAAAGGCCAGCCGTGAATGCATCGCCACTACCGACCCGGTCTACGATGCTGGTGATGGGATGCATCAGGCCTTTTGCGGGAGCATGGAAGACCTCATCGGCTGCCTTGTCAAAAAGCATGCCGCCCAAGTTGTTGTGCGTGGCGGAAATGCACTCGCGCAAGGTCATCGCAACGCGGGATATCCTGGGGAATTGCTGCGTGATTTGACGCGCAAGTTCTTCGAGCGATGCGGAGCCGTGAAAACCGAGCACGGCTTCGGCGTCCTCCCTACCACCGATGAACATGTCTGCGAACGGCAACAATTCACGCATCGTGCGTGTCGACAGTTCTCGCGGCTGCAGGGACGCATCCCAGCGCCAGAGCTTGCTGCGGTAGTTCATATCGATGGCCACTTTCAAGCCGCGTTGCGAGGCTTCACGCAAAGCGGTCGCGGTCACCTCGGCGGCGTTTTTAGAGATCGCTGGCGTGATTCCGGAGGTCACAAACCACTCCGCTCCGTCGAAGATCGAGCCCCAGTCATAGGCCTTCGCCGGCGTGATTGCGATCGATGATCCTTCCCGATCATAAATCACATTTCCGGGACGCTGATTCGCGCCGTTTTCGAGGAAATAAATGCCGAGACGTCCTTGCTCTGTCCGCAGGATGTGGCGCGTGTCCACCCCTATCGAACGCAGGTTCGCCACGCAGGCATCGCCTATCGCGTGGTCCGGCAGCGCGGTGACAAAGGCCGCGTCGCCGCCAAGATGAGCGATGGAGCCGGCGATGGATGCCTCGGCCCCCCCAAATAGGATGTCCAGTGTGCCGGGCATGGCTTGCTGGAAACGTTGAAAGCCGGGGGGCGTAAACCGGCCCATGATTTCGCCGAAAGTGACAAAGCGGTTCATAAATCATCTCTTCGCACACGGTTCACGATGTCCGACAACTCGCGCGCGTTGTTTTTGACAGCGGTCCAATCCCTGCGCTGGATCAGTTCGCGTGGAGCCAGCCAGGAGCCGCCAAGGGCCATCACCATAGGCTCCCTTAAATAGGCCTCTGCGTTGGCCGCACTCAACCCGCCAAGGGGGATAAACTGGAGGCCGAGATGCGCAAACGGCGCGGCGATACTCCGCAGATATTTGAGCCCCCCACTGGGCTCGCTCGGAAAAAGCTTCAGGCACCGGCAGCCCTGTTCGATGGCGAGTTCAATGTCCGTGGGCGTGCAGACTCCCGGCGCAAACGGCAGCCCAATGCGCCGCGCCTCGGCGACAACGCGCGGATTCATGCCCGGCGCCACCGCAAACGCGGCCCCGGCCGCTCTCACCTCGCCCACTTGTCCAGGTGTGAGCACGGTACCCGCGCCGACGAGGGTCTCGGGCACCTCGGCAACGATACGCCTGAGCGACTCCATCGCGGCATCGGTGCGGAGCGTAAGTTCGATGGCATCCACACCCCCATCGAGCAGCGCTTGGGCCAGAGGCACGGCATCGGAAGCGTCGTCGATCATCAGCACGGCAACCACGCGGGTGCGTTCGAGACGGGCTTGAATATCTGCGAAGGGTCCTGCGGAAGTTGGCATGGGGGGGGAGTGAGGCTGCGCTGCCAGGGTGACGTGAGAATTAAACACGCTTGAGTTTTACGCGGCAACACGGCCACCGTGTTATGGTAACAGTTCTTGTTATGCCGACATCACAAACCCCCAGCCTGGACACCATTGCCGCCGCGGCTGGAGTCTCCGCAATGACCGTTTCCCGCGTGCTGAGAGACGCCCCCAATGTTTCTCCCGAAACACGCGACCGAGTCCTCGCTGCCGCACGCGCATTGAACTATCAGCCCGATCCGCATCTCTCCCGCATGATGCATCTCGTCCGGGCACGTAAAGTCTCCCGACAACGAGCCGTTATTGCAGTCATCCGGGAAGATGTTCCCCACGATGCGATGCGCCATGCGGCTTACCAGTTTGTTTCCATCGACGCCATTGGCAGGCGTGCGGAGCAACACGGCTATCACGCGGAAGAGTTCTGGCTCGGGCGCGACAAACTCACCCCAGCGCGTCTTCAAAAGATCCTCCACGCACGAGGCATCGAGGCCGTCATTGTCTCCCCGCAGAGCACCGAGCTGCCCTGCCGTGAGCTGGATTACTCGCCTTTCGCCGCGGTCACGTTCGGCTTCGCCATGCGCGATCCAGCGCTCCATATGAGCGGTTCCAATTTGAATCTCGGGATCCAAATGGCCGCAGCGGAGCTTGCCAACAGGGGCTACCAGCGCATCGGCGTCGCGATCACTCGGTGGATCGATCTCCGGTCGCAAAACGGGTACAGCGGCGGCATGTTCTTCTATCACAGGGACCTTCCGCCGAAACGCCGCGTGCCGACGCTTTTGATGCCGCATCATCAGATCAGCGAAAACTTTGGCGCCTTTTCGGAATGGATCAAAAAACACAGGCCCGACGCTGTCATCTCGTTCGACACGCATGTGCCAGACTGGCTGAGACATCTCGGCCTGCGGGTCCCCGAAGACATTGGTCTTGTCGTGCATGACTGGACAGGTCAGATGAACGCCTACGCAGGCATTGATCACCGCCGCGATCAGGTGGCCAGCGCCGCCGTCGATCTGATAGCAACCCAGCTCCTTCACCACGAATTTGGGATTCCGGCGTCGCCCCGCCAAATTCTTTCGACTCCCACGTGGATCGAGGGCCCAAGCGTACGAGCGGTCGCCGGATGAAGTGTCGAGGAACGGCGTAACGGGCCATCAGGGCACCCCGCGGAGTGCAGCTCAGCGGCTTTAGCCGGGCTCATCCCGCTGCTTTTTCATCCACCGCCCCCTTGCCAATCGCGCCTGCGCTCCCCCATAGTCCACGCACTCCCATGTCACGCTCGAAGCTTCCCGATCCCTTGCAAACCAGCCTGCTTGCCGTCACTCAAACCGCTGTGGGCTGTGCGATCGGCCTGCTGTTGGCTGGCAAACTCGGGCGTCCCGCCCAAAAAGCCACAGCGGCCTCCCTTCTCGGGGTCGGCGCCCTGCTGGCTCTTCCCGCCGTGGTGGAAGCGGTAACGCATGCCATCACCGGCCCTGGTTCCGCACGGGGCGAAAAGCGCCGTTTGGACTCGATCCGCACCGACTCCGGGTTCCCAGACAACGCAGAGATTCTCTAGGTATCCTCTCGTCTCACACCGCCCTCACAGGCAGGGCGCCGCGGTCGCTTCCGAATCGCCAGGCTTCAGCTCGGGACCTTGTCCAATACGCGCTGACAAGCCGCACATCATCGGCGTTCAGCGGCCAAACGGCTCGGTTGCCGGCACGATCGGCCACCTTTTTTCTCAGGCCGAAATGGTCGAGAAACGGGGCGCTCCCGGCAAGTCTGTCGGTTCCATCCGTAAGACGTGTTCGCGTGCCCGGCGCTCCGGCTCCAGAACGTGTAAAGGTTCCCCCGACACAGGTCGGTTCCTGACGGCTTCGGGTATGTAAAATCCCGCTCCTTGGTGATCGCCAGCGTTTTTCGGATATGGCCGGGCTGGTGGGGGTAAACAGGCAGTCCGCCCGGAGTTTGGAACGCCACGGATAAGGGCCGTGCCGGGCTGCCGACTCTCTTTTTGGAAGCGGCGACACCCAAAAAGGGGCATGAGCGGGGTTTTTTCCGTTCTGAAGCCAAGTTTCGATTTGCGCTTTGGGCCGGGCTGAAAAGAATCGCCCCCCTTTTTCAAATTATGTCCAAGCCTAAAGTTCTCGTTGCCGATCCGATCGCTGAGCGTGGGATTCAAGAGCTCTCCATGGGAGGCGCGCTCGATGTGACCGTTAAAACGGGACTCAAAGAAGAGCAGCTCCTTGAGATCATCGGCGACTACGCGGGCTTGGTGGTTCGGAGCGAAACCAAGGTCAACGCGCGGGTCATCGAAGCCGCCTCGCTCCTCAAAGTGGTGGGCCGGGCCGGGGTGGGCGTCGACAACGTGGACGTCGAAACGGCCACCAAACGGGGCATCATTGTGATGAACACACCGGGAGGGAACACGATTTCCACCGCCGAACACGCGTTCTCCCTGATGGTCTCCATTGCCCGCAGCATTCCCCAAGCAGACGCGTCGGTGAAATCCGGGAAATGGGAACGGAAATCTTTTCTCGGGGTGGAGCTTTACGGAAAAACCCTGGCAATTTTGGGCATGGGCCGAATCGGCACGGAGATCGCCAAGCGCGCCATGGCCTTCGGGATGCGCGTTCTGGCTTATGACCCGTATCTTTCGGCTGCGCGTGCCCGTTCGTTGCAGGTGGAGTTGGTGGAGAAACTCGATGACATCCTCCCGGAGTCGGACTTCATCACCATGCACATGCCGCTGACGCCGGAAACCACGCACATGCTCAACAAGCAGCGTCTGGCAATTACCAAGAAGGGCGCGCGGATCGTGAACTGCGCCCGGGGGGGGCTTATCGACGAGGCGGCGCTCATTGAAGCACTTCAATCCAAGCACATCGCGGCGGCGGCGCTCGACGTGTTTGAGCAGGAACCCCTGCCGGCGGACCATCCCCTGAGGCAGGCACCCAACTTGGTTTTCACCCCGCACCTGGGGGCTTCCACTGCGGAGGCTCAGGAGGGCGTCGGCATTGAGGTGGCCCAGCAAATCCGTGCAGCGCTGCTCGACGGCGAAATTCGCAACGCTGTCAACATGCCCAGTATTGACGCGAAAACTCTGGCCATCATTGGGCCCCACCTGGACTTGGGCGAACGCCTCGGCCGGTTTCTCTCCCAGATCTCTGCCACCCGTTGTGACGGGCTCAATATCAACTTCAGCGGCAAGATCAACGAAGTCGATACCACCGCCGTCACACGCGCCATTCTCAAGGGTTTCCTCGAAAAAGCCGGCGGCGGCGAGGTCAACATCGTCAACGCACCCGCTTTCGCTGAAAACCTCGGCCTCAAAATCACGGAATCCCGCGAGAGCGCCCTGGGGGATTTCGCAGAGCTTATTGAACTGACTGCGGCCGGCCCGGCGGGCTGGGTGTCGGTAGCCGGCACATTTTTTGGAGCCACGCCGCGGATCGTGAAGATCAACGGACGCCATGTTGAAGCCAAACCGGAGGGGGTTCTTTTCCTGCTGGAAAACCGGGATCGCCCGGGAATCGTCGGTCACGTGGGGACCATGTTCGGCAAACACGGCGTGAACATCGCGGGCATGTCCCTGAGCCGCAACGAAGTGGGAGGCCAGGCGCTCACCGTACTCAACCTTGATTCCGTGCCCGGCAGCGCCTTGCTCGAAGAGTTGCTGGCCGTTGAGGACATCAAATCCGCTCTAGTCGTCCAGCTGTGAAGCTCTCCTTTGACGCGCGTCCTGCCAAAGGGGGGGAGGTCGCCATCCGGTTCATCACTAGCGATCGCTGTGGGGAGATTCCCCTGCGCGTCAACGCCTTGGAGTTTTCAGGCCAGCCCGATTCCCTGCTCTTCCTGCGGGAACCCGAAGCGCTTTACGTGGGCTTGGGCCAGCCCGGTGCGGTGGGCGCGGATGTCATGCGTTCTGCGGCGGGCGCAGCCGCCTGTTTCCTCAAAAAGATCGGCCGCACCCACTTGGCGGTTCACCTCGAGGAATGGCAGCAGTTTGTCGATCCGGCAATCACCGGGCTTTTGCTGGCTGATTACCGCTTCGAGGACTTCAAGGTCTCAAAAACGCCCGCGCTGGAGTCCATCCGTGGGATGCTTTTGCCGGGGGACATCCGCCAAGCTCGACGCGCAGGCGAACGAGGCGCCCTGCTTGCGCAAGCCACCAACCTTGCGCGGGACGTGGCCAATCAACCGGGCAACGTGTTATATCCTGAGACCCTGGCGTCTTTCTCAAAAAGAGTCGCCAAAGAGTTTGGGCTCCGCATCACTGTGCTGGAGGAGCCTCAGCTCCGGGCCGGGAAATTCGGCGGGATTTTAGCGGTAGGCGCCGGGAGCGTTCGCCCGCCCAGGCTCATTATTCTGGAGCACCGGGGCGGGCCGAAGTCGAAGGCGCCGCTGGCACTGGTGGGAAAAGCCATCACCTTCGACACGGGCGGCATCTCCATCAAACCCGCTGCCAACATGGAGAACATGGTGTTCGACAAATGCGGGGGCATGGCGGTTTTGGGCGCCATGGTCGGAATCGCCCAGCTGGGGCTCAAGAGCAACATCGTTGGTCTCATTGCGAGCGCCGAAAACATGCCCAGTGGCAACGCATATCGGCCCGGGGACATCGTAACCACTTACGACGGCAAACACGTGGAGATCGTGAACACCGATGCCGAAGGTCGGATGGTTCTGGCCGATGCCATTGCCTATGCCCGCAAACACTTTAAAGCGGCCGCCATCGTAGACTTGGCCACATTGACCGGCGCCTGCGGCGTGGCGCTGGGCGAGTATGCCGCCGGATTCTGGAGCTCCGATCCGGATCTCTCCATCCAAGTGCAGGCGGCCTCGCAGAAAGCCGGGGAACGCCTATGGAACATGCCGCTGTTCCCCGAATACCGGGCGCAGATCAAGAGTCAGGTGGCGCTTCTCAAGAACAGCGGAGGCCGTTTAGGGGGCGCCTGCACAGGAGCGGCTTTTCTTCATGCATTTGCCGAGGAAACGCCCTGGGCGCATCTCGACATCGCTTACACGGCGCATCAGGACAATGACCGCTCCGGCTTGGCGCGTGGCGCGACGGGCTTCGGCGTGCGCACGTTGATTGAGTTGGCCGAAGCCTGGAAATAGCGGCTCCTTTGGGCGGATCCGAACCGCCTTTGCATGGTGAGCGGTCGCTGGATGTCGCGACTTTTTCCTCACCGTGAACGTCCGGTTCAACCCGGCTTACCGATGTTATGGTGGGTCGCAGGGGGGAAGGAAACAATATGGGCATTCTGAGCGCACTTCTGATTGGGCTCCTTGTGGGGGTTGTCGCCAAACTCATCACTCCCGGGCGGGATCCCGGCGGGTTCTGGATGACGGTTCTTCTGGGGGTGGGCGGATCCGTCGTTGGCGGCTACCTCGGGCAACTCCTCGGGTTCTACCGGCTTGGAGAGCCGGCGGGGTTCATCGGCTCCGTGCTCGGCGCAGTAGCGCTTCTTTTAATCTACCGATTTTTCACGCAGACGGGCAAATAACCCGAGACGGGACAGGGCGTCCCTCTTTCTGGAAGGTGCCGAGCGCTCAAAGACAAAGCGGATTCTGGGCCGGGTTGCTTACGGATTACGCCCGTTGGCCCGCGTATCGTGCCAGAGAACGCCAGCGGCCAACTTCCCGATGCGGCAGCGCTCAGGGTCCCCGTGCATTCCCTGCGGCCCCCCTCTATTTGCAACCGCACCCACTGCCACATCCGCCTCCGGACTCGCCCCCCCCGGGATCAGGCCCAGCCGCTCTGACCTCCAGCGTGATGCCTTGGAATGCGATTTGATCGCGCACCATACCGAGGAAGCCCAGGCTTGTGGAGTCCGGGGCCGTCAAACAATCCAGAATCAATCGCAACGGTTTTCCCTGCAACTGCGGGAAAGCCTCGTGCATCTCGCCATCCAAGGCGAAGGACAAGTAAGCATTGATCTTCTCCTGCAACTGGAAGAGACGCAGCTCGGAACCGTCCCAGGGCCGGGGCTCCACCATGAGCAGCGTGACAACATCGGTCTCAGGGTCATGGACCAGGGCGTCGATTACCCCTGCGTGTTCGACGCCTTTCAAGGCCGGCATCGTAGGAGCCGATTCGGGGGAAGGAAATTGAGGCTGCGTCATAAAGTAAACCTCAGTATTCACTCAAAGCCACGCCGCATTCAACCCTCCGCTCTGTCATGAAAAGTATTCGTATCGAACAATTCGGTCCCTCCTCGGTGCTCCGAGCCCAAATGGGGCCCGAGCTTTTGGCCGGCCCGGGAGAAATCCGCGTTGAGCTCAAGGCGATTGGAATCAATCCTGTCGACACCTACATCCGTTCAGGAGGGTATGCCGTGAAACCCAGGCTGCCCTTCACGCCGGGTGGCGACGGCGCGGGTGTTGTTCTGGAAGTCGGCCCGGGAGTCTCCGGGTTCCACCCCGGGCAGCGGGTTTATCTGACGGGTTCCCTGACGGGGACCTACGCGGAGGAGGCTCTCTGCGCGCCCAAACACCTCTATCCCCTGCCCGATCAGGCTTCATTCGAGCAAGGAGCTGCACTAGGGGTGCCGTACGCCACTGCTTTCTACGCTCTGTATTTCCGAGCCCGGGCGGTTCCGGGTGAGACGTTGCTCATTCACGGAGCCAGCGGAGGCGTCGGGCTCGCCGCCGTGCAAATCGGGCGCGCCATGGGGCTCCGGGTTTTTGGCACCGGCGGCAGCGAACCGGGCCGGGAAGCAATTCTGCGCCAGGGGGCGCATGCGGCGTTTGACCATACGCGTGCCGGGTATGATGGGGAAATCACGGCGCAAAGCGGTGGATCGGGTGTGGACGTCATCGTGGAGATGCTGGCCAACGTGAATCTTGGCAGAGACCTCCAACTCCTGGCTCCGCACGGACGCATCGCCGTGGTCGGCAGCCGCGGCCCCGTGGAGATTCAACCCCGCGACGCCATGACTCGCAACGCCGACATCCGGGGGGTGCTGCTAGCCGGGGCGACTGAAAAGGAACTGGCGTCAATTCATGCCGCGCTTTTTGCCGGACTTGAAACCGGCACATTGCGACCGGTGATCGGTCGGCGGTTTACTCTTGATGATGCAGCGGCGGCCCACGATGCCGTCCTCGCTCCGGGCGCACTGGGGAAAATCATCCTGGTTCCATAGCCTGCGGCGAAAACCGGCTTGCCGGACTGGAAAATCCCGCTACTTTCCCCCGCCTCGGAGGCGGTTCCCGCCTCTTCGCTCACTTGCCAGTGTAGCTCAGGGGTAGAGCAGCTGTTTCGTAAACAGCAGGTCACGGGTTCAAATCCCGTCACTGGCTCCAGTCAAAACACACTGGAAACCCTGTTTTTAAGCGCCTTCCGGGGCGGTTGGCGCTTCAAACCGGGAAAAGCTAAATG
>JBEIUI010000185.1:0-3053 GCA_040374425.1 Verrucomicrobiia bacterium
GCGATCATGGGGTTGCCCGCTTTTGAGGTTTTTTCGTCCGCCTTGGTGATCACCAGAGGGTACACCCCCGGCGGATTGATTTTTGCGACTCCCCCAGCGTTGGGGTTTCCTGCGGTGTAACTAATTGCCATTTTGTCTTTCTCCTTTGTTGTGCGCTTCCCGGACAGGCGCGGTTTACCGGACTGCAAAAAAGAGGGTTTTGATTTTGCGCTGACCCTGAACGCATTTTTGCCCACCTATGATTTGGGCGTTTCTGAGGTCAAAACACCCCAAAAACTTGTTGTTTAACAGATTTGCGTTTTTTGTTTGCGTTTCGTTGCGTTAAACAAAAGGAGTGGCGGGCTTTTAAGCGGTTACCCACCGGGCGATGAAATGACTAGGCCAAGAAACCCGCCGCAATACCCTCCGGCCTCACTTGGGCCGGGAAATTTTCAGGGCAACCGTGCCGGGCTTGGCCTGCACTTTGTCCTCGGGAAACGGTTTGCTAGGGCATTTGCGTGCCCATATTTCCCTCAGTTTTTTGGCGGCCAGCGGCCCGTAGGCATCCAACACGTCGGCCGTTCCGAGGTCGCGCAAATGCAACTCCACCACGTTGGGCGGGACCGTTTCGGATCCGGAACGTTTGCTCAGGGTCACCCCCTGGCACTCGGCGCCCGCCTGAACCCTCTCCTTGAGTAGCTCGGCCGCCCGGTCCCGGAACTCTGCCACGGTGTCAGCCCACAAGGCGAAATCCCGCAACTGCTCTAGACTTGCCGCCCCCAGATCCATCCCGCCATCCTCAACTGGCAGCCACCCCAGCGCCTCACGCCTTGCCGTGCAGGACCAGCGCTTCGCGCACCACCCGCAGTACTCGTTCGGGGTGGGGAGTGTTTCGGGGTCGTGGTATTTGGCCAGAACGTCCCGGACGATTTTCCGGGCTGAATCCAGCGTGAACCGCAGAGTCTCCACGGTTTCCTGATCGGGATACAGCAGGTAGACCGTCCATTCCTCCGCCCAATTTTGCAACATAAACCCCAGTGCGTAAGCCGCTTGCTGCTCGAGGTAGTTTCGAATCTGGCCAGATTTGAAATCGGCCGACCACCCTCCGTCCACGCAGAGCAAATCGGCGGTGCCGGGTTTTAAAAACGGCTCCTCGGCATTGGTTTTGAGTGCATCCTCCCGGCTCTCCAGCGGGAGCCCTCCGGCAAGCGCGAGCGCTTTTTCTGCGCACCAGCGGGCCGCAGTTTCGATCTCGCGGCTGTACCGGCCTGCGATCGATCCGCCGGCCAGCAATTCCCGGGCGGCCTCATCAATTAGGGTCCCCCGGGCGGCCGCCGGCCCGGCAATGGGTTCGCTTTCATACCGGGCGCAGAGCGCCAATTTTGGAAGGCTTGAGGGGCGGATCATTTGGCACCCCCCTTCAAAACCGCCTGCCGGAACGCCTCGGGGCGTTTAATGATGCGGGATTTGTAGTCGGCAGGGAGGTCGGTAAAACTCTGGCCGGGTTCGATTTTCCCGGTCTCGGTGAGCCACAAGTTTACATTCTCGATTTCGTCGGGAGAGAACGTATCGTGCATGCAAACCACGAACGGATCCTCCGCCTGTGCTGGCTCAGGAGCCGGTGCCGGTGTCATGTCGAGGTTGTCCTCGGGCTCCGCAGGCGCTGGCGCGGGCGCCGGTTTCGGTGCCGCCTTCTTTGGCGCCGGTTTAGGCTCTGCCTTGGGTGCCGCCGGGGCAACTTCCCACGGGATCCCGGCCGCCCGGAACGCCTCGCGGATGGGCTCAATGCCCCATTCAGCCGTGGGCTCCAGCCCTATTCTGTTTTTTGCCTCAATGGCGGCCGTGCGCTCCGCCCAAAGGCGGCGCTTTTTTCCACCCACGCCTTTGCCGTCGGTCACGAGTGTCACGAAGTTGCCGAAGAGCAGGCAGTCCGCCCACTCTTTGATGAGCGGAGCGACCTGCTTGGACATCTTGAGTTCGTACCTGTCAAACGCAGCGGAGTCTGGGGGCTCGTGACGGGCGACCCGGCTGTGGGCGAGCAGCACAACGTGCTGACCTGCCCGGATACAGCGATCCAAATCGGCCAGCACCATGGTGAGTTTCTCGCGGAGGTAGGTGTACCCTTTCCCGTAGCCAAAAGATTCGATGCTGGTGATTTTGGCGTCATTTGCCTCTGAAATCACTTCCTCGGCCGCCATGGCTTCGAGCCAGTCAACCGTATCCAAAACTACGGTCCCGGCCACCTCTGGCCCGGCTTGTGCAATCTCCCGGATGGCTGCCCGGACGGTGGCGCACGAAGGCAGCTCGGTGCGCGTCAAACGGCGCACGCTGAGGTGGGCCGTGCCGTCCTCGAGGTCGAGAAAGAGGGGGGTTGGGAATGCTGCTGCCAGCGTGGATTTTCCGATTCCCTCGGCGCCGTACAGGACGACTTTTTGCGGGCGGGCCGTGGGGCCAGCTTTAATTTTTGCGAGTATGCTCATAGGTTGGTTGGTTGGTTTAACGGCGCAGCCATGCGACTGCGCAGATTGTTGCAATTGCCACCAGAATCAGGGCGGCGCTGTGTTGGGGTTTGATCATAATTGAGTTTTTCTGGTCTGGCCGTAAATCCAGCCGCCTGTCCACTGGGTGGAAACCCTCCTCCCGAACCGGCGCTCTTCCCACCGATCGAGGGCTGCGTCGAATTCACGGATCCAAGGGAATCTGAGGGGGGCTTCCGAAAACCCAGAGGTTTTCTGGGTTTGGGTGGCGGACCTAAGCTCCCCGTCGGCAGGTTCCGGCTTCTTCCGGATCCGCTTACTCACTCGGCAGTCCTCCCTGGGCGGAGGGTGAACACGCCCTGTTCCCTCCAGCGGCTGCGCTGGAGGCGTGTGGTGGTCCGGCGGCGGTAGCCGGTCAACGCGGCCACGGATTGGCAGATCGACACTCCGGCGAGACTGCCGAGGATGAAAACCACGGCCACGTCCCAGCCGGAGAGGGTGAGGAGGGTGCTCATCGCGCACCTCCAGCTTTGGTTTCGTGGACGTTTATCCAATCCAAGGGGTCCTCGAATACCCACTCTTGCTCTACTTCGTCCC
>JBEIUI010000157.1:0-5412 GCA_040374425.1 Verrucomicrobiia bacterium
CAGGAAGAGAGACCCGGGCATTGGCAAAGCTGCGTTCCACCGCATGACTCCAGGGTTTTCCAAGCTCCAGGGTCCAGTGGTGGCGAAAAGCCCCTACATATTGCCCACTCACATACCGCACAATCTCGCTGGTGCCGCCTGGCGTCCGGTAATCGACTCGGATGTGTTCTCTGTGCTTAGTCCAGTGCGCCCTGCGGAAAGCCTCAGCGAATTCAAACCGGATTGCGGCATTGTGCGGGGTGATCACCACCAAGCTTCGCTCGGGCGCGGGGCCCGATTGAGTCGGCTCATGGCGGGGGCGCAGGGCGATGGGCAGGAGCACCACGGCCCCCAGTAAAACAAAAATGCCCAGAGCTTGACGGTCCATTCACTAGACCTCGCGTGAGCCGGGCAGAAGAACGACATCCCGTGGGGCGACGCTTGCTGAGAGCATTTGGGAGTTCGTGGGCATGGCCAGGCCGGGATTGAGTTCGGAGATGCGGAGCCTTACCGGGCCGGTTTGAACGAAATACTGCGCGATTTCGCCGAGGTAAATCCGCTCCGTCACCTGCCCGGAAATGCAGTTGATCCCCGCACATTGTGCGCTGAGTTGCCAGGCCTCTGGCCGGACCGATACCAAGCAGGAGTTGCCCACGGCGGGTTCCCAGCCTCCACCGGATGGGGGCGCGGCGTGGAGCATTCCCGCGGCGGTTCCAAGCACCCAAAGTGCCCCCTCTTTGCCGAGGACCTCGGCGGAGAGGATGTTGGTTTCTCCCATGAACTCCGCCACGAAAGCCGACTGAGGCCTGCGATAAACATCCTCGGGTGAACCGCATTGGGCGATCCGGCCGGAGTTTAACACCGCCATGCGATCCGCGATGGAGAGCGCCTCTTTTTGGTCATGAGTGACATAGATGGCGGTGAGTCCGAACTCCTTGCACAGCCTCCGGATCTCGGTGCGCATCTCGATGCGAAGACGCGCATCGAGGTTCGAGAGGGGTTCATCGAGAAAAAGGCAGCGCGGGCGTACCACCAGCGCTCGCGCCAGCGCCACCCGTTGCTGTTGGCCCCCGGAAAGTTCGTGGATCCGGCGTTTTTCGAGCCCCTCCAATTGGACCCGCTGGAGAGCTTCCCGGACGCGCGGTGTGATTTCCGCTCGGGGCACCCGCTGCTCTTCGAGTCCGAACGCCACATTGGCTGCCACGTCGAGGTGCGGCCAGAGCGCATAGTTCTGGAACATCATCGCGCAGCGGCGCTGGTGCGGAGGGATTCCTGTAACGTCTTCTTTTCCGAAAAAAATGTGGCCTTGTTCCGGGGCGAGAAATCCTGCGAGGCAGCGGAGCAGGGTGGTTTTTCCGCAGCCGCTTGGGCCGAGGAGAAAAAACATTTCGCCGGGATCAATCCGCAGATTCACCCGGTCGAGAGCGGGGGCGGCTCCGAAATATTTAGAGAGGGACTCTATGGAGATTGAGACCATGCGGTTGGGCTAGTGCTACGGAGCGGGGCCAAAGAAGGAGGCAGGAGACTCCGGAGTCGGTAGGGAAGTTGATGCAGCCCGGCCTCGGAGCGGAGCAAAAAAGGGAAGGGAGAACACAAAGCGGGAGAGCACGGCGAAGAAAAAGCGGGGTGGCGGCGGCCGCGGGTGGGCAAAGTGGCTTTGGGAAAGGAGGTCGGGAGCACTATGGCGATCTTACGCAGAGATTATCTGATTATTGGGGCGGGTGTTGCGGGAGGCAGCGTCTGCGAAGGCATTCGGCAGTACGACCCCAAAGGCACGGTCATGCTGGTGGGCAACGAAGGCGAACTGCCTTATTCTCGGTTGCGGCTTTTGGGGTGTGGATTGGCTCCGGAGAGCCCCTCCCGGGAGGATCTGCGGATATTTCCGCCGGCCTGGTACGAGGATCAGGCGATTGATGTGCGCCCGGACACGCCCGTGCGCCAGCTCAACCTTGAGCGCCATCTGGCCGTGCTCAGCACGGGCCAGGTCGTGGAGTTCCGTAAAGCTTGTCTGGCTACAGGCACCCGGGTTCATCGGCCTTTGGTTGCGGGAGCCGCCTTGGGCAACCTCTTTTACCTGCGTTCATGGCGGGATGTGATCGCGCTGCGGGAGGCCGCCGCTTCTGAGCCGCATTTGGCGGTGGTCGGAGGCGGGGCAGTGGCCGCGCTGGTGGCGGCGCAGTTTGCCCGGAGATCGGGATCCCAAGTTTTATTGGTGCACCGGGGCAAAGCTCTCTGGAACCGGTTGCTCGACCAGGCCAGCGCCGCCTGGCTCACCGGCTATTACGAGAGCAAGGGGGTCCAGGTGCGTGTGGGTGAGGCGCTCAATGGTTTTGAGGGGCGCACCGCGCTTAAAAATATCCAGACCAAGAGCGGGCAACGGTTTCCCGCAGGAGCCGCAGTGGTAGCCCTAGGATTGGAGATGAACCTTGGATTGGTGGCCAACACCCCCTTGAGTTATCCCCACGGCACTCCGGTGAATGAGTTTTTGGAGACGGATGAAAAGGGGATTTATGCAGCTGGCAACATTGCCGCGTATCCGGACAAAATATTTGGCGGCGTTCGGCGTTCTGAGCAGGAGGATTGTGCTCGGTTACAGGGGCTGGTAGCGGGAGCCAATATGACTGGGAAAAAGCGACAGAGGTTTGAGTGGATGCCTCATCGCGCCTTATCGGTCTTCGATTTGAGGTTTGAGTGGGTGGGCGATTTTTCAAAAACGCCAACACGCTTAGAGATGGAAGGCGACCGTGCGAGCGGGCAGTTTTTGGTCCGCTATTTCCTCCATGGGATTCTTCAGGGGGTGACGTGTTGTAATCAATCGCCTGAGGTGGTCGCGAACTGGAAGGAGCGGGTGCGCCAACAGCCGCGCGAATTTAAGCGGCATGCCGCTTAAAGGGATGGGCGTTTTTGAGCTCCGATCGGTGAAACGTTCTGCCGGGGGGGGCGGCTCATTGAATCCATGGGAACAAAAACAGGCGTTGGCCTACGCCAACCCCAAGGTGAATCAAATAGGGAGCCCGCAATGATCCCCCGACTTGCATTCCCAGCGTTGGGTAGATGGATCGCTCCCGGTCAACGGATTTGCGGACAACAACGGGTCCCAGCCAGCTTCGCCTGTGCTGGAGCAATGGACTTTCGCCACAGTCGCCGGTTTCCCATGCGCAGTTGCTCAGCGCCTGTGTCGAAGTCAAACGGCAGCACCGGTTCCCGCCCAAGACTTACTTCAATCCCCACTTCAGCGGAGAGACCTAAAAACACGGCTGTGCATCTTTCAAATATGAGCATCTGAATTTTTCACGTCTCAGCGTCAAGCCCAGCTCCGCCCACGTTTTCCCCGTCGATTACGAGAATGTTTACGAGCGTGAGGTCTGGGCAAGCCCCGGGGAGATGCGCGTGTTGAAAATGAGGGAATCGAATCTCACTGGCGCTGATTTCCCGTGACTCCTTTGGTCGGCGCGTGGCGAGTGGAGATCTGTCTCATCACTTCCAGTGCGCCTAATTTAAGCTGGCTCAAAGCCAAGGTAAACTTCTCGTCCTGCTACGCACGGCTCTGCTCAATCTGAAAATTTTGGGTGAGTTGCCGACGCAGGTCAGCAATCTCGGTTTCAAAAGCTGTGATTTTGGAAGACGCATCTTTAACGCTCCGCTCGATGCCGATTTCGAGTTCGGTAGATCGGGCTTCGGCCCTGTGTGATGCGTCGCTTTTTTGAGAGAGTTGGTCCCTCAATTTTTGGATCTCCAACGCGCTCTGCCGAGATGACTCCCGCTCATCCCCCAACCGACGGGATAAGGACTGAATTTCGAGGATGGATGTGTCGAGCTGCTCCTGCAGACCCGCGATCCGAGTTTCGAGCCCCGCGATCGACGCCAAGCCGATCTCTTGCTGCCGGTTGAAATCCGCCTCCAGCTCGGCCGCACGCTCCAGGGTCTTCTTGGCGTTCTCCCTCTCCACTGCAATTTCGGATCGAACTTTCAGGAGCTCGGCCTCGACTGCCGCTAGGTGGGCCCGGTTTATCTCTTCCTTAGCCTCCGGGACCTCGCGTGGAAGTGGCGAATCGGGAGAGGGTGGAGCGTTGAGCTTGGGCTGGGAAATTCGCGCCTTGGTTCGTTTTATAATGCGTCGAACGCCGGGCAACGCGGTTTCGTCATCAACGTAGGATGCCTTTGGAACAAACAGGAGTTGATTACAGTGGGGGCAATCAGCCGACGTCCCTATTTGGGACGATTGAGCCACCAAGTGTCCCCTGCAGAGAGGGCAGTCAAAAGCAATGTCTCGCGGTGCAGTCTGTAGTTCCATCAGGCTTTATTTATCCATCATGGAATGACGTGTGGTCAATGTTGCGGTTTCTAGGAATCCTGTCGCCGGAGAGCGCGATTTCGGGGGAGCGGACTTCTCAGCTGAAAAACGTGCGGCTTCGGCGGATGCAATGTCTTGGGAGGAGCCCGGTGATCCCAAAAACGCGAATGGAGATGCTGGTTACGAGCGCAGGGCAGCTAATCTTTCTCGCACAGTCTCTGTATGCGGGAGTGCTCGCGGAGCGGTGCTCCCTGCGCTCCCAAGGCAACCGCGCCCAGCGGGGACCATCAACGTGATGGGAGCCGCGGCGCTTTCCACCTACTCCGGGCGCTGGCTTTATGCGCACTTCAACGCCGAGGCCTAGCTCTGGCCGTTGGATGCGTTGCCGCAGACCCACTGGCCCACCCTCCTGCCTAGAACCCCAGCTAGGAGCCGCCCCGTCCGAGCATCAGGTCCAGATCGCCGCCTTCACCGAGGCCATTTCCTCTCATGCCATTCTGAGCCAAACCCGCACGCTCTCAACCGTTTCCAGCAATACCCAGAGCTCTCCAAGGGCGTCTCTTTGACATCTCCAGATTCCTCAGCCCGCATCATCGTTGACGCGCTATTTAGCGTGGGGGGGCGTCAAACGGTTGATGGAGACGAAAGAAAGGGATTGTGGTTTGTGGTCGCGTTTCGCGAGTGATTGCTGCGCCAATCATCCAGCATGATTCATCTGGCGCGAGTCGTGCGAGGGTGCCTGTCAGGGGGGGCGGTTTGAGTAACTCGAGATTAGCGTCCCGGTCAGTTGGATCTGGTGCGGCGGGAGGGGATCGAACCCCCGACCAACGCCGTGTAAAGGCGCCGCTCTACCGCTGAGCTACCGCCGCGCTAGATCAAGAACGGAGAGTAATGCAGGCTCCGCGAACAAATCAAGAGTCTCTTCCTACCGGGCCAGGGCTCACGCATCTCAATGGATGCCGAGGAGATGAAGGAGGGAGGTATTGTCCCAGCCGGCGCTCTTTCTGTGGCCTTTCAGGGAGCGTTTCGCCCTGGGCTTTTCGGCTTTGAGCAGGTTGAGACTCCACCGGCGCAAGGTGGCGGGGTTTTCCCCGGCATTCTTGAGCCGGGCGCGGCTTTGGTCCTCGTTCAACACGACG
>JBEIUI010000147.1:0-6201 GCA_040374425.1 Verrucomicrobiia bacterium
GACTGGAAAATCCCGCTACTTTCCCCCGCCTCGGAGGCGGTTCCCGCCTCTTCACTCACTTGCCAGTGTAGCTCAGGTGTAGAGCAGCTGTTTCGTAAACAGCAGGTCACGGGTTCAAATCCCGTCACTGGCTCCAGTTTCCACTGATTCCGCTCTCTCCATTCTGGAGTGAGCGCACCGCTCCCTGGGAGCCTCACTTTCTTGCGACTCTCCTCTTTTTGCCAGCGCTGCGGACACTTCGGCCGCTGCCGGTCCCGTGGGATTGGCGGCTGGGACGGAATGAACCCGCGCCCTGATCAACACCGCCGGCCGGTGGATCAAAGAACTTCTTGTCTGAGCCCAGATGTCGCCACCCTGTTTCTGAGCCGTCACCCGGGTAGCGCTTAAAACCCGCACATCTCCCGCATTTCCGCCCAGCTGGAACGTTTTTTAAGCAGGCTCGCAAGATAGGGATCCAACTTGGCCAATCCCGGAAGCCGCGCGAGATTCGCCGGGGAGTCAAAGCGCGAGAACAACGCCAGGGCGATTTTGGATTTGGGCACCGCTTTTTCCCCGTAACCGAGGGGTTGGTTGCTGGACCAAAACCGGACCCATTCCCCCCCGTCACGCGTTTCGGTCCCGAGATAAATCACCGAGTGGCCGCGCTCCTGAGCTCCGATCTCAGGAGTCCAAAAAATCTTCATAAAATCACCGGGCAGCGCTTCCGAATAGCTCGTGAAATTGGACCCGATCCCCAGTTCATAAAAGAGCCTTGCTGTGCCGGGCCCATTGGCGTTCCAGCGGCCCCAAACGCCGGCGCCGTCGCGCTGGGCTCGGACCTCGAGCAGGCTGAGGGTTTGAGGCGAAAGATGGAGCACGCCTTCCCGCATGAGCTGCTCCAAAGCCCCCAGAAACACGAGATACGTGGCACCGGAACAGTAGCTGGGGGCGGCCTTGGCGGGATCCAGCAGCAAGCGCCCATCCGTTACGGAGATGGCGGAAGATAGCAGCTGCGTGGCCATCCCGCTGGCGGCGTAGCGACCCCCGTCGGGCATCAACCGGAGGGCCTGGAGGACGGCGAAGTTGTAGCGAGCGGGAGGCCGGGCGTCCGCGCCGGAGGACGCCAAACGCAGGACCGGAGCAAAACAACAGACAAGACAAAAAAGGAACCAGCGCATGGGGTCACGAGAGTTTAAGACAAGTTCGGGCCGTGTCGAGGGATGGACGCTTCATTGAGGAGCGTGTTGACTGGAGATTACGCAGAGGTCCGGAGCAGCCCCAAGGATTCAAAAAAGGCCGTCCATGAAGCGCGCGGGTCGCCCAGCCCGACTGGGAGCGAAGCGCTTGCCCTGCTTGCACTTTAAAGATAAGTCCGCTGGCCACCCATTTTGAAAGTCATCCAATCCCCCTCCACGTGCACCCGGTGGTGCCGCAAGGCATCGCGGCCATTGGTTCTGGTTCCCACTATGGGGGCACTGCATCGCGGTCACGCAGCGTTGATCCGGAAGGCGCGCAAACTGGCAGGACCCCAGGGCACGGTGGCGGTGAGTATTTTCGTGAACCCCACGCAGTTCGGCCCCCGCGAAGACCTCAGCCGTTACCCGCGTCCATTGAAGGCCGATCTGAGGGTGTGCGAACAGGAGGGTGCGGACGTGGTTTTCAATCCCGACGCGCGCAGCATTTATCCCAGCGGCTATTCGACTTACGTCGAGGAAACGAGTCTCTCAGGAAGTCTCTGCGGCGCCGCTCGGCCGGGTCATTTCCGCGGGGTCTGCACCGTGGTGACCAAGCTCTTTCATATCTTGCAGCCGGACATCGCCGTATTCGGGCTGAAAGATTTCCAGCAGTGCATGGTGATCCGGCGCATGGTCAATGACCTCAACCTACCGGTCCGCATTGTAGCAGCCCAGACGGTCAGAGAACGCGATGGATTGGCCCTGAGCTCCCGCAACCAGTATTTGACGGCTGAAGAGCGGGATCAGGCGCCCATCCTTCGGGAGGCGCTGCAAACCGCCGCGGCGGCAGTGCGCTCCGGCGAGACCAGGCCGGCCCGGATCAAACGGATCCTTTTAAACACGCTCTCCCGGGCGCCGCTGGCGCGTGCGGATTACGTGGAAATCGTGGACGCCGCAACGCTCTCCCCGGTGCGGGCCATTCGCCGCAATTGCGTGCTGGCGCTTGCGGTCTTCTTTGGGAAAACCCGTCTAATAGACAACCTCTGGATTCGATGAAAAGGTACGACTACGTCATAATCGGCGGCGGCATCGCGGGGTTAAGCTTTGCCCTCAAAGCTGCAAAACACGGTACTGTAGCGGTAGTGACCAAACGGGCTCCGGGCGAATCCAACACGCGGTATGCCCAAGGAGGAATCGCCTGCGTGACCAGTGTGGAGGATTCTTTTGAGCTCCACGTCGCCGACACATTGGACGCCGGAGCGGGCCTGTGCGACGAGGCCGTGGTGCGGGCCATCGTGACGGACGGCCCCGCGCGGATTCGGGAATTGATGGAAGCCGGGGTCCAGTTTGACGAGCGCACGGATGAACCCAACAACGGCTCAGCCCAGCCTAGCCTGGATCTGGGCCGCGAGGGAGGCCACTCCAAGCGCCGCATCTTGCACGCCCGCGACGTGACAGGGCTGGCAATCGAGGAGACTTTGCTAAAGGCCGTGGCGGCGCACGCCCAAATCGAATTGCTGGGCAACCACATGGCCGTGGACCTCATTACCCTGAGGAAACTGGGGCATGTGAGCGAAAACCGCTGCCTGGGAGCCTATGTTCTGGATGAAGGGAGTGGACAGGTGCTGACGTTGCGCACCGATCGCCTCGTGCTGGCCACGGGGGGGTGCGGCAAGGTTTACCTCTATACCACCAACCCGGCAGTCGCCACGGGAGACGGAGTCGCCATGGCGTGGCGGGCGGGAGCGCGCGTGGCGAACATGGAGTTCATCCAGTTTCATCCCCCTGCCTCTATCATCCCGACGCCGGCTCTTTCCTGATCTCCGAGGCGGTCCGGGGTGAAGGCGCCCGGCTCATCGACGCCCAGGGCCGGGAGTTCATGGATCGTTATGATCACCGACGGGAACTGGCGCCCCGCGACATCGTGGCCCGGGCAATCGACGCCGAAATGAAGCGGACCGGGGCCAAATGCGTGTTTTTGGATATCACCCACAAACCTGCGGATTTTGTTCGTGACCGGTTCCCGAACATCTACGAGACGTGCATGAGTTACGGGATCGACATCACGCGGGAGCCCATTCCGGTGGTGCCTGCGGCCCATTATCAATGTGGCGGGGTGCTAACGGATGAAAACGGCTCGAGCAGTTTACTGGGGCTCTCCGCCATCGGCGAAGTCGCCTGCACGGGGCTCCACGGAGCCAATCGCTTAGCGAGCAATTCCCTGCTGGAGGCCGTGGTCGTAGCCCATCGGTGCGCGGAAACCCTCTCCACACGCCCTGCGCCGAGCCCCGACGCATGGCAGGTGGAGCTGCCCGAGTGGGTAAGCGGCAACGTCCAAGACGTCGATGAACGCGTCGTCATTTACCACAACTGGGACGAGATCCGGCGCTTGATGTGGGATTACGTCGGCATCGTGCGCACCACAAAACGCCTTCAACGCGCAGCCACCCGCCTGCGCAACCTCCAGAACGAGATTCAGGAGTTCTACTGGAATTTCACGATCACCACCGACTTGCTTGAATTGCGCAACCTAGCCACCGTGGCCGGTCTCATCGTCGACTGCGCTTTGCTCCGCAAAGAGAGCCGGGGTCTCCACTACACCCTCGACTACCACGCGCCAGACGAGCGGCTGCGCACAAACACCGTCATCGTACGGAGCTAAGCCAAAAATGCAGGGTGGAACGGAAGAAATTGCCGGATCCAATCCCCTCCGGCCCCCTGCGTCTGGCGATTTGTTCGGGCCGCGCAAGCTCCCTGTAGACCGACTCCTCTGTGGGAGAGCCTTTCAGAGGTTTTTCCACTGGCTTGGCACGGAGCCTGCACTGCATCCGGGGAAAATGGGCTTTACCCCGGCCCTACCGGCGACTATACCCCGTGGCGCTTCCAGCATTTCCTGAATATGAAAAGGATCCTCCCGTATCTTCTAGGAATTCTCCTCATGGGCGGCTTCGCCTTCGGGCAGTCTTCGACCCGAAGCACCGATGATTTCGCCCGGTATGCGATGAAACTTCGGGAAAGCGCGATTTCGCAGATTGAACCGAGGGTGGTGGTGCCGACGACCTCCTTCAGCTCCCTAAGGGCAGGTCGTTACCCTTGGAAGACCAACATCGTCACCACCATTTTTTGGGTCGGGGAACCTGCCGCCGTCAACAACCCCATCCATAACCGGTCCAGCTCTTGGGATCTCAACTGGTCGGAGAGCTTTGGCGGCTTCGACGACCCCAACCCGCGCTCCCGGAACGGGTTCATCCCGGCGAGATTTATCCCCCAGCAAAATCCTTTCTACGTCGCCCTGCCCTACAACGACGTCACCCGGGGCGATACCAAGCCGGAGGCGCGGCAGGTGATTCCTTGGTTCAATCAGACGTTTGAGCGGGACGGAAAAAGCGTCTGCCGGGACCGATGGATCGCGGTGCGCAACCGATACGGCAAGGTGGCTTATGCCCAGTGGAGCGACTGCGGGCCGTTCCGCACTGATCATTGGCAGTATGTTTTTGGCAACGAACGGCCGAAACCAAACCTCAACCAGGGCGCGGGCCTGGACGTGAGTCCGGCTGTGCGTGATTACTTGGGACTGGGCTCCAAAGACGTCACGGACTGGAAGTTCGTGGAGTTCCGCGAGGTTCCCTTTGGCCCGTGGTCCCGCTGGGGGGAAAACAACACTTTTGTCCAACTGGGACGCCGGAGCGGTGAACGCGTCGTGCAAGTGAGCCGTCCTTCGGACGGTCCCACCGTCATCACCCGGTAACGGGCCTTGCGCGCCGGGGAATCAACTCCCCTTCCGCCTCTCCCTGAGCGCGAGCCTTCCGACGTTTCAACGGATGTCCTTTTCTGCTTCAGACGCCCTTCAAGTCCTCTCCCGGGCACACTCCCGGGATCGTCTCGCACACGCTTACCTCATCACAGGAGCGGAGGGCTGCGGAAAACGCCAGCTGGTCACCGACTTGGCAGCCTTGATCTTGGATTGCTCACGCGATCCGCTCAAACACCCGGATGTGCATGTGCTCACGCCGGAATCCAAAAGTCGCCGGATCCGGATCGAGGCGGTCCGGGATTTACAGCAGCAACTCCAGCTGCGGTCTCTGTTGGGAGGAAAAAAACTGGGTATCCTCTTTGATGCGGAGCGGCTCCAAGAACAGGCTGCGAGCGCGTTCCTCAAGACGCTTGAGGAGCCACCGGCACATTCCCACCTCTTTCTGATTAGCGCGTTTCCGGATCAAATCTTGGAGACCATCCTTTCGCGGTGCATCGAGGTGCCGCTGCAGTCGTTGGCGCGCACGCCGCTCACCCCGCACGAGTCCCAGCTTTTAGACGCACTGGCCGATTTCGCGCGACACTCCCGCACCGACCTGCCCGACGTGTTTCTTTTGCTCCGACGTTTCCAAGATCTGCTGGCATCCGCCAAGGAATCCATCCAAGAGGAGAACGAGGCGCTCCTGAAAAAGGAGGAGACCATTTACAAGCAGACCGGTAACAAGGACGGCCTCGATGAGCGCGAGGATTATTTCAAGGCGCTCACCGAGAGCCGTTATATCGCTGAGCGCGCCCGGCTCCTGGCCACTCTCGAACAATGGTGGGCCGACGTGTTGCGTGCCCACGTGTCTGCCGCTCCAGAGTCCCTCCACCAAGCCGACTACGCGCAGGCGACACAATCCTTGGCCAGCCAACTCAGCACCCCGGTGCTGCTGCGCAAGTTCTCAGCCCTCTGGGATCTCCGCGAAAACCTCAGCCGTAACGTGCAGGAACAACTCGCCCTCGAAGTGGGTTTTTTAAAGGTCTTCGGGGTTGAATGCGGTTCCTAATGCAACGCGTTTCCTGATGCAACGCGTTTCCTGACGTATTGCCGGTGTGCGGGCTCCCCTCCCGATTACGGAGAGCACCCAGCGCCCGTCAGTTCCCCGAACTCTTGGATACCTGAAGCGCCTGCGGCTTGAGCACTTCTTCTTTTGTCCACGGCTTGTTGCGCGAAATCGATTCGGATCGGACTCGGGCCACGTCCTTGGGTGAGACCGAGAAAGCGCGATGTTCCCACTCCCTACTGAGATGA
>JBEIUI010000068.1:0-18301 GCA_040374425.1 Verrucomicrobiia bacterium
CTCACCTCACAGCCTCACCTCACAGCCTCACCTCACAGCCTCACCTCACAGCCTCACCTCACAGCCTCACCTCACAGCCTCGACCACCTCGAAGCCACCGCCAAGCGGCAGGTCCACCGAGGAACCGCCCAGCATGACTTTGAACCGGCCCGGCTCCACCACCCGCCGCCCTTGGCGATTGATGATTTCGAGCTCCGAGGCGGGCAGCGCGAAAGTCACCGTCCGCGTCTCGCCCGGCTGGAGCCGGATCCGTTCAAACCCGCAGAGATTGAGTTCGTAGGTGGTGACGCTGCTGGTTTCCTGGTGAAAATAGAGTTGCACCACCTCGTCTCCGGCCCGCTCGCCCGAGTTCTGAACCTTGCATTGGACGGTCACAGTTCCGTTCACTGGGATTTTCTCCGGGCTCACAGAAAGTCCGCTGTAGGTGAACCGGGTGTAACTCAAACCGAATCCGAAGGGATACAACGCGCCCTCGGCCATGCTGTTGCCGAACCCGTTCGGGTCGAATTTTTTGGACTGCGTGGCGTGGCTGCCCGGTTTGTAGGGGAAATTCAACGGCAGCTGGCCGACCGTTTTCGGGAAAGTCACCGGCAGCCGGCCGCCCGGGTTTGTTTGGCCAAAAAGCGCCTCGGCAATCGCCGTTCCACCCGATTCCCCCGGGTTCCACGCCTGCAGAATCGCGGGCACCGAGCGCTGGATGGCGTTGATGGAAGCGGGCTTGCCGGTGAGCAAGACCGCCACCACGGGTTTGCCCGTCTTCAAAAGGGCGCGCACCAGTTCGTCCTGGTATCCCGGCAAATCCAGGCTCGTCCGGCTCTTGGACTCGCCAATCGTTTCGTTCGAATCCCCTACACACACCACCACGGCGTCCGCGCCCCGCGCCTTCTCGACGGCATCGAGAATTTCCGCGAGCTCCTGACCCGAGGGCGGCTCGGGAAACAGTTCCGAGGACGGCCAGCGTTTGTCGGTGATTTGACAGCCCTGCGCAAAAACCACCTCCGTGCCGGAGCCCTTCAAAAACGCATGGAGCCCCTCCAGCGGCGAAACGACATCTCCTCCGTTGGAGCCGTAGCGATCCATCGAGGTCTCCTTCATGGTGGCAGTAGGGCCACATACCAGGATGCGCTTGAGATCTTTTCGCAGAGGCAGGGTGCCGCCCTCGTTCTTTAGGAGAACCAGGCACTGCCGGGCCGCCTCCAAAGCGAGGGCCTTGGATTCCGGGGTGGCAATCTGTTCCGCCGCCGCCTCGGGATCGCCATACGGGGCGTCAAAAAGCCCCTCGATCATTTTTACCCGCAACACGTCCCGGACCCGTTCATTGACCAGTTCCATGGAAAGACGGCCGGCGGCAATCTCGCTTCGAATGGGAAGGAGAAAGGTTTCCGGCGGTTTAAAATGGGTGCGCACATTGCCGCCTTCGCGGATGAACATGGCGGCGGCGTCTTCCGGCGAAGTCGCCACATGATGTTTGGTGTAGAGAAACTCCACGGCCTCGCTGTCGGATACCACGTAGCCTTTGAAGCCCCACTGTTTGCGGAGCCGGTCGACAAGGAACTCCGAGCTCCCGGAAATCGGCACACCGTCGTAGTCGTTGTAGGAGCTCATCACCCCGAGGAGGCCGGCTTTCACCAAGCGCTCCCAAGGGCGTAGATGCAGCAGCTCCATTTCCCGCGGAGCCACGTGAGGATCGGTGCGCGCGTTGCCGTCGCGCCCGCCCTTGGGCTCACTGTAGACTGCGAAATGTTTGGCGGTGGAAACCAATCCCATGGACCGAATCGCCTGGCTCATCCGCAACCCCAGGATGCCCACATGATAGGGGTCCTCGCCGTAGCATTCCACCACCCGGCCCCAGCGCGGATCTCGGGCCAGATCCAGCAGTGGCGCGTAAACGTTGCGGTAACCGATCGCCTTGGACTCGCGCGCCACCACTTCGCCCACGCGGGTGAGCAGCTCGGGATTCCAGGTGGCGCCCAGGGCGATGTTGGCCGGGAAATTGACTGTCCTGCGGTAGGCCGCCCCGCGCACCCCCTCGTTGGTGAACTCCACGGGGATCCCAAGCCGGGTCTCCTCGATAAACCAGCGCTGCACTTCATTGAGCGCGCGGACCGTTGCCCCGGGGCTCGCGATGTGCGGGTTGTCCGCGTCTCCGGAACGCCCCACCCCGTTGTGCATTTCGTCGATATTGGCGATCCCATCCTTCCAGATCGCGTCCTTCCACTGCGGTGTCGGCAACGGATCTTTGAGCACGCGCCGGTAACCGTAGAGGGTGGCGAGCTGGCAGGTTTTTTCTTCCACGGACATTTGCCCGAGAAGATCTTCCACGCGTTCCTGCAAAGGTGCCGAGGGATCCTCGAACCGATCTTTTGCGCCGTTCTTGTTAAAATCGATCCAGCCCTCGTGGTAGATGGGCTTCTGAATGGCCACACCAAGGCTTTGCGGAGTGGGTTGTGCAGCCGAAAGAAACAGCGGCTCCAAGAGCAGAGCCGTCATCAAAAAGCCCGAAGCGCGATGGAAAGGGTTCATGGGGAAGCAAGGATTCGTTGGAGGCCGACTCTCATAGAGCCTTTCCGCCACGAGTTGGAAACAAAACCCGCCCAACTCCCCAAATTCGACTGCACAGAAAAAGAGCGGGCACGCCGGAGCGCACCGTCCTTAAAGCGCGATGGGTTCCCCAGGAACGGGCAGGATAATCTCGGTCTCCGGCAAATCCCCCTGGAGCACCTCTTTAAACCATCCCATCGCCGTGGAATCCCCGTGCACGAGCAGGATTTTTTTCGGGCGCACCTTGTTGGCATACGCCCGAAGGCTTTCCCGGGAGGCGTGCCCGCTGAAGTTGAACTTCTCCACGCGGCACCGGAGTTCTTGCGGGGCGAACTCCGGGCTCACCTGCACCACGTCGCCTGTCTGTGCATTGCGGATCTTGCCCGCGGGCGAATCCGGATCGGCGTAACCGACAAAAATCAGCGCATGAGACGGATCGCTGAGCACCTGTCGGGCGGCGGAGTTGGAGAGCGTCTTCTCGGTCATCATGCCGCTGGAGAGCGCGTAGATCCGGCCGGGCCGAATCGAGAGAGCCTGAGCTTCCTGTCCCCCGACAACAAAGGGCGCGACATCGTCGAGCAAATGCAGACCGGGCAACTGCCTAGGGGCATGCAGGGCGAGTCGGTCGTGGATGTCGCTCAGTTTCGCGCCCAATCCACCGATGTAGATCGGACAATCGCGGTCCAAGAGGCCGCGGCGCCGGAACTCAAAAAACAGCGCCAGCATCTCCTGGGTCTTGCCCAGTGCGAAGAGCGGCAACAACACTCCGCCGCCCTGGGAAAACACCTCTTGAAAGGCCTGCGCCAACCGCAGCTCTTCAGCGGCGCGCGTAAAGCCCTCCGGCGTGGCGCGGTCGCCCCGGGTGGTCTCCATGATGAGCACATCGAGGGGTTCACCGGGGAAATCAGCGCCCTTCATCAGAGTCTGATCCTCAAAATTCACGTCACCCGTGTAAAAAATAGTCTTCCCATGAGCCCTCAAAAGGGTCCCTGCCGAGCCCAGGATGTGACCGGCATCGAAGAACTCGAGGGAAACCTCCGCCTCTTCGCCGGGGGCGAGCCGGTCCCCGGAAAGATCGAACCGCTGCCGGACGGGAGCCACGGTCCACCGTCGCGTGCAAACATCCACTTCACGATGAGTAAACAACGGGTAACCCGAGACGCCTTGATCCCGCCGCTTAAGCATCACGTTGACCGAATTGTGAAGCATGACCTCACTGAGGGCTTTGGTGGCCTCGGTCATGAACACGGGACTGCGCGGATGCCGCCTCTGCAAGAGCGGCAGCGAACCCACGTGGTCCTGGTGAGCGTGAGAGAGCACGACGGCGTTGACGCTGCCGTCCTCCATCAACCCGTAGTTGGGCAGTGCCTGAGGCCCTTCCTCCCTCGGATGCAACCCCGCGTCGATGACGATTTTTTGGTCGCCTACCTGCAGACAATAGGAGTTTGCACCGATTTCGAGAGCCCTCGCCAGGTTGGTAAAAGTGATCGGTCGCATCGGTCGGCTGCACGATGGTCGGGCGGATGGGGGTTGGCAACGGCATATTCCCGGGAGCCAACCGTACATTTTTTCAAGCGCACCGGGGCTTGGACCTGCGAGTGTTGGGAGTGGGATCGCTGCTTGGCCGCTCCACGCATTGACTTCGCTCGGAGCAGTCATATTCTCCGCACGGTGAAGAAAACCGCGAACGTCGAATCCGCCGCAGATAAAACCCAGGCTCTCAAAGCCACGTTCGAGCTGATCCAGTCACAACTTCTTTCCGTAGAACAACGGATCCGAGACCAAGCGCGCGCCTTTGATCCTGCCGTGGAGGCCTACGTGGCTTACGCGATTGAAAGCAACGGCAAACGGCTGCGTCCCGCGCTCGCGCTTCTGGCAGGAGGCGCCACGGGCCCGATTCTCGACGGGCACGCCAACCTCGCTGTGGTCGTGGAACTCATCCACGCCGCCACGCTCGTCCATGACGACATTCTCGACGGAGCGGACAAACGCCGGGGCCAGCCCACGGCCAACGCCAAATGGGGCAACGCGATTTCTGTGCTGCTGGGCGACTGCCTTTTTGCCCACGCCCTCAAACTTTCCAGCGCGTTCTCCAACGGCGAGATCGGGCGGCGCATCGCACACGCCGCCAGCGAGGTGTGCTCGGGAGAAATCATCCAGACCCAGCGCCGGTTCGATCTCAACCTGAGCGTGCCCGACTACTACAAAATCATCGAGATGAAGACCGGCGCGCTGTTTGCAGCCGCCACGGAACTCAGCGCGGTGCTCAACGAAGCCCCAGCGGCGGTGGTGGATTCCCTCAAAATCTTCGGGCTCCGGCTCGGCACGGCCTATCAGATCTATGATGACTGCCTGGACCTGGCCGGCGACGAAGCTCAGGCCGGCAAATCCCTCGGAAGCGACCTGCGCAAAGGCAAGCTCACCCTGCCGATCTTGCATCTGCTCCAGCACAGCACTCCAACCGAGCGCCAAGGCCTGAGCCAGATCATTCTCAGCGGCAACGACGAAGACCTTCAAACCCTCGTGGACCGCGCGCTCAAAGCCGGCGCCATCGAGGCGGCTGTCGCCACCGGACGCGCCATGCTTCAAGAGGCCGCAAGCCAGCTCGCGGCGCTGGAGCCCTCCCCCTACCGCGAAGCTCTCAACGGCTTGGTCACCACACTGGACGTCATGATCGCTCAGTTTGGCAGCCAGTCGGCTTGAGGCCGGCTCTCGCGATCAAGGGTCTTCTTACCCCCGGCAAATTCCGTCCCTCCGGGGGGGGCGCCCCGAAAGATTCCTCCATATCCGCCTGGCTGCCCTCGGGATGCGTAGGTGTTTGGGTGCCACCGGCATGACAAGCCGGGGCGCCAAGTCATGGCTTCCATCCAAGAACTTCCCTCGCAGGAGCGTCCACGGGAAAAGCTGGCATCCCTGGGCACCGCCGCCCTGAGCGACAGCGAACTGCTCGCCATTCTGCTGAGAACCGGGGTCCGCGGACAAAGCGCCATCGACCTTGCCCGCCAAATCCTTGTCCGCTTCGGTTCCTTAGGAGGGCTCTGCCGCTGCACGCTTCAGGAATTATGCGGCGTCCACGGCATGGGCCCCGCCAAGGCGCTGCAACTGGCAGCCGCGTTTGGGCTGGCATCGCGAGTCGCCCGGGAGAACCTGGCCCGGCAGCGGCTCGATGCCCCCGAACAAATCTGGGAACTGCTCGGAGCCGACATGCGTGCGCTCCACAAGGAATCACTCAGGGTGGTGCTACTCGACACGAAATTCCACCTCCTGCGCGTCGAGGAGATTTCCCTCGGCAGCCTCAACGAAAGCATCGCGCATCCCCGGGAAATCTTCCGCCCCGCCCTACTCCACGCCGCCTACGCACTCATCCTCGTCCACAATCACCCCTCGGGAGACCCCAGCCCCAGCAACGCCGACCACGCCCTCACGCGACGGCTCTCCGAAGGCGCCCAGATCCTCCAGCTGCGCCTCCTGGACCACGTCATTCTCGGCTCAAGCGACAACGGCCGCCAACCGTGGTTCAGCTTTCGGCAAGCGGGATTGATGGCTTGAACACCCGGCACCCACGCTTCCGGGAGCCGTTCCCGGCATCCCCGTTGTTTTCGCCAGGGCGTGGCCCACTCAGAAGCTCGCTTCCCGGGAAAGTGTGTTGTTGGATGCCGTGCTTTCCCATGCTGCACCCTACCGCCCTCGTTCATCCGGACGCCCAACTCGGCGAGAATGTCACCCTCGGCCCGTATGCCATCATCGAAGGCGCTGCCCGGATCGGCGACGGCTGCGTGATCCAGGCCCACGCGATCATTGGCGCCCACGTGACGATGGGAGAGAACAACGTGGTTGGCTACGGGGCGGTGATCGGGGGGGACCCGCAGGATTTCAGCTTTCATTCCTCGATCCGGAGCGAGGTGAGAATCGGGAACGGCAACAAGATCCGAGAGTATTGCACCCTGCACAGGGGTAGCACGGAGGGGAGCGCCACGGTGATGGGCGATCGCTGTTTTCTGATGGCAGGAGCGCATTTGGCGCACAACGTGCAGTTGGCCGACGAGGTCATTCTCGCCAACAACGTGCTTCTGGGAGGCCACGTGCAGGTGCAGGACCGGGTGTTTATCGGAGGCGGCTGCGTGTTCCACCAGCATGTCCGGGTGGGAAAACTGGCGATCTGCCAAGGCGCGTCCGCCTTCAGCAAAGACGTTCCCCCTTACAGTTTGGCGGCGGAACGCAACACGGTGGCCGGGCTCAACGTGGTGGGAATGCGGAGAGCCGGCCTGCAGGCGGCGGCGCGCGCGGAGATCAAAGAGGCATTCGCCCTGCTCTATCGCAGGGGCCTTAACACGGCTCAAGCCCTCAAGACCGCCGCCCAAGGGCCGTGGAGCCCCGAGGCCCAGCTTTTTTTCGATTTTGTGGCGGCATCAAAAAAGCGCGGCATCTGCGCATGGCTGCGCACGGGCTCGGCGACGCCAGCTGAGGGCTAAACACCGGCGGAGCGATGGCTCCCCCCCGAAAAGCTTTCAGTTGCGACCCCGACCCGCTCGGCATAAAAACCTCGGGCTCCATGAAGACCGCCTTTGCACTGATGGCCGTGACGGCGCTTTTATTGAGCGCCTGCGCCACGTCGCCCTCGACCCGGGCCAAGCCCTCGACGCGGGCTACAAAAGCGCAATTCGGGGGCGCGGCTAAAAATCCCCTCTCCGTGAAACCCGGGACGCGGATGAGCGTGCGTACCACCGCCTATCACCACAGCGAAGCCGGGGGACGCTCCAACGGAGTCGGCGGCCGCCTGCGTTTTGGAGGTGCCGTTTACAGCGCAGCGGCGGATTGGTCCTGGCTGCCCTTGGGAACCCGGTTTCGGCTGTGCAGCAACGATCGCACCTACGTGATCGAGGATTACGGCTCCGCGCTGGTTGGCCGTGAGACCATTGATTTGTACATGCCCACGCGCAGACTGATGAATACCTGGGGGTGCCGCCAAGTGGACATTGAAATTCTGGAGTGGGGCTCCCACGCCATGAGCCTCAAACTCCTGCAGGACCGGCAGCGCCACCACCATGTCCGCACCATGGTCATGGCCCTCAGAGGCCAGCTTCACGACGCAGCGCTCTAATCCTTCCCTCTTTGCTCCAGCAGGGCGACCTGCTCTACTCCGCCCTGGTTTCTCCGGGCGTCCCCTCCTGAACCCACTTTCGACCCTCTTCTCATGAAAATCTTTGTCACCGGCGGAGCCGGTTATATCGGCAGCATCTGTGTGGAACAGCTCTTGGCTGCAGGCCATCAAGTCACGGTTTTTGATAACCTCTCCGAGGGCCATCGCCTCGCGGTGGATCCCGGTGCAAACCTCAGCGTGGGCGACCTTCAAAACCGTGAGGAAATCGAGGGCGCCGTTCGCGAGGCGAAACCCGATGCGGTGATGCACTTTGCCGCCAACGCGCTGGTGGGCGAATCGATGGAGAACCCCTCCAAATATTTCCGTAACAACGTCTCAGCGGGAATCAACCTGCTCGACGCGATGGTGAGCAGCGGCGTTGGGAAATTGGTGTTCAGCTCGACCTGCGCGACGTTTGGCCCACCGGATCGGCTGCCCATTGATGAGACTCTTCCCCAACGGCCCATCAATCCCTACGGCGAATCCAAGCTCATCTTTGAAAAGATCCTGCGGTGGTATGACGAAATCCACGGGATCAAAGCCGTCGCCCTTCGGTATTTCAACGCCGCCGGAGCCACCGAAAAATACGGGGAGGATCATCGAATCGAAACGCACCTCATTCCCAACGTGCTCAAGGTTGCGCTGGGCCAGAAATCGCACGTCGACATCTACGGAACCGACTATGAGACCCCGGACGGGACCTGTGTGCGGGATTACATCCACATTCTCGACCTCGCCCAGGCCCACATGCTGGCGCTTCAGACTGCAAACGGCGCCCGTTACAACCTAGGCACCGGGGGGGGCACAAGCGTGCGCGAAATCGTCGCCTGTTGCGAACGCGTCACGGGCAAAAAAATCGCCGTCGTAGAAAAACCGCGTCGCCCCGGAGACCCTGCCCGGCTCATCGCCGCATCGGACAAGATCCAAGGGGAACTGGGTTGGAAACCCCGGTTCCAATCCATTGAAGCCATCATCGAGAGCGCCTGGGCATGGCATCTCAAACACCCCAACGGTTACGGGGACTAGAGGGCTTTTTCGGGTGACGAGGCGGCGGTCGGCAGATGCGTTTGGGCGTTCGCCACCGACGCGCCTCACTTTCCGCGCCTTGCCGGCCGCCCCGGCTTCGAACCCTGATTTTGCCTTGGCATCATTTCGAGCGCATCGCTAGCTTCCAGCCCTCCGCATGAAACGCCTGATCCCCTGTCTCGCCTTGACGCTGATGTGCCAGCCCGGGGCATGGGCCCAGTTCTCGCCCTCGGACATTTCGCCCACCGGCAAAATTCCCGTCGACATCCGGGGGGACAACATCAGCTACAAAGGCGGCCTCGCCAGCTGGGACGAAAACGTCGTCATTAGCTACGATGACCTGCTCATTTACTGTAATCACGCCCAGTTCAACCAGGAAAGCCGGGACGTGCTCATCCAGGGAGATGTGCGGATCTACCGGGGCGGCCAGCTTCTGACCGGGGAACGGGCCGTATACAACGTCGACACCAAACAAATCACCGCAGCGGATTTCCGAGGGGATTTTGTGCCCTTTTGTTTTGCGGCCAACTCGGTGAGCACCTTGGGGTCGGACGGTTATCTGGTGAAGGATGGGGTGTTCACCACCAGCGACAACAGCAAACCCGATTACCAGGTGTGGGCGGAAAAAGCCCGGGTTTATCCCAACGACAGGGTCGTTTTCACCAACCTCAAACTTCGTATCGGCCGCACTCCGGTCTTCTGGATCCCGTATTTCTACCAGTCACTGGACACAGAGCGCGGTTTTCTCGTTACGCCCGGATTTAACAGCCTCTGGGGACCGTTCTTCCTGAGCCAGTATTCGTTCCCGATCGGTGAGGTGCAGGGCAAGGTCAGGGCGGATTTCCTAAGCAAACGCGGGTTGGGCTTGGGATTCGACGCCCAGTGGTCCGACGAACAAAGCTTGAAACGCCGCAACCGGGGGAAAGGCGGCAAAGACGAGGCTGATCCTGACCCGGTTGCCCAGCAAAACATCAAAGGCTCCAACAGAGGCAGCTGGGGTCGGTTCAGGAGCTATTACATCGAAGACTCCAACCCGGGGCTCAATCGCACGGCCCAGCGACGCGAACCGATCGACTCCGCGCGTTACCGGGTCTCCCTGCAGGACCGCCGTTATCTCACGGAGGACATCTACGCGACCACCGACATCAACAAGCTCAGCGATGCGCGGTTCTTACAGGACTTCCAACCGGGGCTGGCGAGGATTAACCCGAACCCCGACAATGCGTTCTCGGTTACCAAATGGGACGAGAACTACACCGCCACGTTTCTGGGGAGGGTCAACCTCAACGAGAAAGGCTTCGACCAAACCGAACGCATCCCCGAGGGCGCTCTGGAGATCAAACGGCAACCCCTCTTCGGCACGGGCCTCTTCTATGACGGCGAAACCAGCGCCGGTTTTTACCGGAGAAACTTCGCGGAAGACTCCCTTGCCTCCGATTACGGCACGTTCCGGGCCGACACCTTCCATCAGCTCTCGTATCCGAAAACTTACTTTGGCTGGCTCTCGCTGGTTCCGCGGGCGGGTGTCCGGGGCACCTACTACCACGAGGGCGGCCGCCTCGCCGAAGACGTCAACACGCGCGAGGGCAAGACATTCACCCAGACGTCTTTTGAAAAAGACGGCTCGGTTTTCAGGCCGGTACTCAACGCGGGGCTTGAAACCTCTTACAAAATTTCCCGCGCGTTTGAGCAGGTGCAAAGCCGCGTCTGGGGTTTGGACGGGATGCGGCATGTGCTGCAGCCCTACTCGAACCTCTCTTTTGTCTACACCAACACCGACCCGAGAGAACTGCCCCAGTTCGACCGGATCAACCGCTCCACGCAGCTTCCCCCGGTGGACTTTCCTCAGTTCAACACCATCGACTCCATCGACAACTGGAGCATCCTGCGGTTGGGCGTGCGCAACCGGCTTCAGACCCGGAGAGACAACGCCAGCTTCAACTGGCTGGAGCTGGACACCTTCTTCGACGTCAACCTCGATCGCCCCGATTTTCTCGGGGATCTGACAGCCGACAAGGGAACTTTTTCCAATGTGTTCAACCGGCTCCGCTGGCAGCCTCTGCCTTGGGTCCGGCTCAGCGTCGACAGCCAGCTTCCTCTATTGGACAAGGGGTTCACGGAGGTAAACACCAACGCCAATTTCTTTGCCACGCGGAATCTCTCCATCCAAATCGGGCACCGCTACATCCAAGGCAATTCACGCAGCCAATTCGATCCGACAACCGGGGGCCAGAAAGAAGTGGCCATCATCGGCGACGGCAACGACCTCATTGTAGGTGCCCATGTGCGAATCAACGACCACTGGTCTTTCAGTTTCCGGGACTACTACGCGTTTGAAGAGGGCCTGCTTCAGACCCAGCGCTACGAACTTCACCGGGACCTCTCCAGCTGGATGGCTTCACTCGGCCTGCTCGTCGCCGACAACCGCTCCAACGGCAGAGGCCAACAGGAGTTCGGTATGATCCTCACTTTCACCCTCAAAGATCTCCCGGATGTCCGGATCCCGCTCAATTTGGATCCACAAGGGTTTATGGGTGTTGGGGCGGGCAAAAACCGGTAGGAGGGGTTTTTTGGTGGGCAGCGCCCAAAAAAGGAGCGAAGCAAACTGGCGCGCGGAATCACGCCATCCCTTTGTGTGGGGCTAGCCTCGAGCCTTGGGATCCTAGTAAGAGGAGCGCAAATCGACGGGTTCAACCGGTTTCCGCCGTGCGCGGATCTTGATGTTGAGCATCTCGACGGCAAAAGAGAACGCCATCGCGAAATAGATGTAGCCCTTCGGGATATGATGGCCGAATCCGTCGGCCACCAGCATCACGCCCACGAGGATGAGAAAGCTCAGTGCGAGCATCTTGACGGTGGGATGTTTTTGCACAAACCCGGCAATCGCCCCGGCCGCCGCCAACATGACGCCCATGGCGGCCACGACTGCGGCAATCATCACGCCGACCTGCTTGGCCAGGCCCACCGCCGTAATCACCGAGTCGAGCGAGAAAACAATATCCACCACCACAATCTGTGTGATCACCGCCGCAAACGCTCCACCCACTTTCGAAGACTGCTCGTGGTCTTCCCCTTCCAGACTGGAATGAATCTCGTTCACACTCTTGGCCAAAAGAAACAGGCCCCCCGCCAGCATCACCAAGTCTTTACCGGAAAATCCTTTCCCGAAGACCGTAAACAAATCGGTGGTTAACCGTGTCAGCCAGAAAATGGAGCAGAGCAGCAGGATCCGGGTGAGAAGAGCGAGCATCAGCCCGGTATTGCGGGCCGCGCTTTGCTGATGAGCGGGCAGTTTCCCCGAAAGAATCGAGATGAAGATGATGTTGTCGATCCCCAGAACCACCTCCAAAACCGTTAGGGTCAGGAAACTCATCCAGATTTGAGGGTCTATAAGCCATTGCATCGCGCCAAAAATCGCATCGCGACTCCCAGGTAAAGCGCAATTTTTGCCACCCAGCCGCATCGGGAGGGATGCGTTTAATTGGCCGCACACATCAGATCCACGGCGCGGCCTGGTCTCTTTCCCCCTGACGATGCCGCGCATTTTCGTGACCCTCAGCCCGTTCACCGCCACGAGCCCGCCATAAAACTTGAGCCTGCCCAGCCGCGGCGCGCATCCGCGAAACGGCCCGCCGAGCGGGTATTGAAGCCGGCGCCCCCGGCGTCACAGATCTTCCCGAGCACGCGGCATCCGGAAAACGCCTCCACTGCTATGGCTTCCCTCGAGGTTTGCGGCGCCATCGATCGCAGGATGGTGCAGCCCTGGATCGATGAGCTCATCCATCAATCTCTCTGTATGGCAATGAGTTTCATGCGATTTCCCGGGACTGGCATTTGGGGAAGGTCGATGCGACCACCGGAAACGCGCTCCCTTGAGATCGGATTGCCAGTCCCACGGCGGCTCCAGACTGCTGCTCCTTGAGGGTTGAACATTCCGTCAGGAGGGTTCAGACACCTCTACGTGAAAAAGTTCCTCTCCTTTCTGGTCTGGCTCGGAGTCGCTCTGCTGGGCGCAGCCGCTTACGCCACCATCGCACTCCGGCAAAATGAACCCATCAACTCAGGGTTCATCCTAGTCGCCGCGTTGTGCACCTACGCGATCGGGTACCGATTTTATTCCAAGTGGCTCGCCGTTACGGCCCTGATGCTCGACGACAGGCGCGCCACCCCCTGCGAGGTCCACGACGACGGGAAAGACTTTGTTAAAACCAACAAATGGATCGTTTTCGGCCATCATTTCGCCGCCATCTCGGGCCCTGGCCCGCTGGTGGGCCCCGTGCTCGCCGCCCAGTTCGGCTACCTGCCGGGAACCCTCTGGATTTTGATCGGCGTCGTGCTCGGCGGCGCCGTGCAGGATTTCATCGTGCTCTTTGCCTCGATCCGGCGGGACGGCAAATCGCTGGCCCAGATGCTCCGGGATGAACTCAACTCGACGGCCGGGGCCATTGGGGTTTTGGCGATTCTCTCGATCATGATCATCCTTCTGGCGGTGCTGGCCCTGGTGGTCGTCAACGCGCTGGCGGAAAGCCCATGGGGCGTGTTCACGGTGGCCGCCACCGTCCCCATCGCCCTTTTCATGGGGGGTTACCTGCGCTGGGTGCGCGTGGGCAAGGTCCTCGAGGGCTCTGTCCTTGGCGTGATTCTTCTGCTTTTGGCGGTCTGGGGCGGCCAATACGTGCATGCCTCCCCCAAATGGTCCACGGTCCTCACCCTGCAGGCGGCCCCTCTGGCCTGGAGCATTCTCATTTACGCGCTCGCGGCCAGTGTTCTGCCGGTATGGCTGCTTTTGGCTCCGCGCGATTACCTCAGCACGTTCATGAAACTGGGCACCATTTTTGCCCTCGCCCTCGGCGTGTTCTGCGTGTTGCCCGACCTGAAAATGCCCGCCATCACCCAGTTCATCGATGGCTCCGGACCCGTGGTGCCCGGACAACTCTTCCCGTTCTGCTTTATCACGATCGCCTGCGGTGCCATCAGCGGGTTTCACACCCTCATCGCCAGCGGGATCACCCCCAAAATCATCACCCGCGAAAGCTACGCCCGGCCCGTGGGTTACGGGGCCATGTGCCTGGAATCCTTGGTGGCCATCATGGCGATCATCGCCGCCTGCACACTGGACCCCGGGGTGTATCTGAGCATGAACATCAAGGTCGCCGGGGCGGATCCCGCAGCCATCGCCGCGCAGACCATCGCGCAGGTCAACGCCTACGGACCCGCTTTCCAGGTGTCGGTCGAGCAAATGAATCAGCTCGCCCAAACCGTCCATGAACACTCGCTGTTTGGGCGCACCGGCGGTGCCGCCACCCTGGCCGTCGGCATGGCCAATATCTTCGCCCGCGTCTTCGGGGACAGTCTCCTGGGGATCTGGTACCACTTCGCGCTCATGTTCGAGGCGCTCTTCATCCTCACCACCCTCGATGCCGGCACCCGGGTTGGCCGTTACTTGCTCCAGGACGCCCTGGGCCACGTCTGGAAACCGCTCGGGGACACCCGCAACCTGCTCTCCAATTTCTTCGCCAGCGCCCTTGTCGTGGCCGCTTGGGGCTATTTCCTCATCAAAGCCGTTTACGACCCGGAGGGCGGAATCAAAGCTCTCTGGCCCATCTTCGGCATCGCCAATCAGTTGCTTGCCGCCGTGGCGCTCTGCCTGGCCACCACCATCCTGCTCAAAACCCAGCTCAGTCGCTCCGGCCGCCCCCGGCTCGCCATTGTGCTGGCCGCCTTCGCGCCCCTGGTCTGGCTCCTCGCCGTGACGGTCACGGCCGGGGTCGAAAAAATCGCGCATTCCGATCCCCGGATCGGGTTCCTGGCCGCGGCGGAAGTGGCGAATAAAAAGCTGCCGGCGCTGGAGACCGCCCTGGCCCAAGCAGAGGCCAGCGGTGATGCGGAAGCCCGGGCGTCAGCGGCAAAGACCCTCAAGACCGTCCGCTCGCAACGCTCCAACATGCGGTTGGACGCCGTGGTGACCTCGGTTTTTCTGGCGCTGGTGGCCACGATTCTGGGCATCTCCATCCGGCAATGGTTGCTGCTGCTCCAAGGCCGCACGCCTCCGACTCTTCAGGAAACCGCACCGGTCTGGCTGCCCGCCGCAGATCTCCGACCGGCGGATCCCTCCCCCATCCATGCTCTGGGCGCGGTGGCCATGGGGCTCACCCTGCTCAAAGAAATCTCCGGGGAAGCCGCCTTGGAACGCGCGCAAGCGGCCGAAATGGCCTGCAACTGTCAGGAAGCGCAGACGCCCCGGGGCCGAAGGAACGTTTATCTGAGCGCCACCGACGCTCGTTTCCGCGGCATCCGGCGCTGCTGCTAGCCGGCGGAGGAAAGGGGTCAGGGGCGGAGGAAAAAGGGGTCAGGGGCGGAGGAGAAGGGGTCAGGGGTGAGCACAGAGGAGGAGAACCCGGCGCGTTTTGGGCGCTGGGCCTTGCCGAGGCGCTCCGATGAGGCCCCGAAGGCGCTCGCCGGTTGGCCGATCCCTCCGTTTCTCGCGATCTCTTTGTGCCTTCCCCTGGCCTGATCCCGCCCCAACGCGGCACAACTCCCGCCCCGCCTGGACACAATTCCAGCTCCGAAGGGGCACAATCCCAGCCCCAACGGGGCGAATTATGATAGCCCCGGGCAACGCCGGGGTATGGCATCCAACCCAAACGTCGAGCCCTCAAGGGGCGCCCCAAAAACGAAGCATCCCTTGGCGCACCCCTTCGGGGCTCCCCTCGTTGTAGCCCCCTGTTTCCCGGGGCGTTGCCTATCCTATTTCGCCCCGTTGGGGCTCACCCCTTCAGCTGCATCGCGAGCACTTCGCTCACCACGGCCGGGTTCGCCTTTCCCTGCGAGAGCTTCAACACCTGCCCTTTGAGGAAGTTGATCGATTGCAGCTTGCCCGATTGATACTCCGCAACCGCCTTGGGATTGGCGCCAATCACCTGCTGGCAAAGAGCCTGGATCGCCCCCGTGTCGCTCTCCTGCTTGAGCCCGCGCTCCTCCACAATCACCTCAGCCGCCTTGCCCGAAATCACCATCTCCCCAAACACTTCCTTGCCCTGTTTGCCGCTGATCACCCCGGAATCAATCAGACTCACCAGCGCGTTGAGAGCGCCCGGCGACACCGGCGACTCACCGATCCCCAACCCCGCGTTGGCCAACGCACTGAGCAAATCGTTGATCACCCAGTTGGCCACGTTCTTGGGCTTTTTGGCGTCCTTCGCTGCCGCATCGAAATAATCCGCCAACGCCGCATCACTCGCCAGCACACTGGCGTCGTAGGGCGTCACCCCAAACTGCTCCACAAAACGCGCCCGTTTCTCCCCGGGCAACTCCGGTCGCCGGGCCCGCACGGCGTCCATGAACACCCGCGTGTCCACCGGCAGAAGATCCGGGTCCGGAAAATACCGGTAATCGTGGGAGGACTCCTTGACCCGCATCTGGAAGGTTTGACCGGCGGCATCGTCCCAGCGCCGGGTGGATTGCACGAGGGTTTCCCCGCGATCCAGCGCCTGAATCTGGCGTTCGATCTCGTAAGCCACCGCCCGGCGCACCCCGCTGATCGAGTTCATGTTTTTGATCTCAATCTTGGTGCCCAACTCCGAGGTGCCCTCCGGCCGAACCGAGATATTGCAGTCACAACGCAACTGCCCCTTTTCCATGTCCGCATCGCTCACCCCGCCGTACACGAGGATCTGCTGGAGCGCCGTGAGATAGGCGAAAGCTTCCTCCGGGGAATCAATGTCCGGCTCGCTCACAATCTCCATGAGCGGGGTGCCGGCCCGGTTGAAGTCGATCCCGCTGGACGTCTCAAAATGCGTGCTCTTGGCCACGTCCTCCTCGAGATGGATCCGCACCAGGCGCACCGCTTTACCCGGATTCACAATGTTCTTCTGGCTCTCCTTCGGATACGCGAACTCGTCCAGCGGCACCGCCCCGCCCACGCAGATGGGCTGATCAAACTGCGTGATCTGGTAGTTCTTGGGCATGTCCGGGTAGAAATAATTCTTCCGGTCGAACTTGCAGATATCCGGGATCTCGCATCCCAACATCAGCCCCGCAAGCGCCGTCATCTGCAGCGCCACCTCGTTCATCACAGGCAACGCGCCCGGGAACCCCAAACAAACCGGACAAGTGTGCTGGTTGGGTTCCGCGCCAAACTCCACGGGACAGCTGCAAAACATCTTGCTGCGGGTTTTGAGCTGGACGTGGACTTCAAGCCCGATGGTGGGGATGTATTTCTTGGACATGGAAAAAAAGGGGGCTTTGGGAAACCCGCCCGACACCCGCACCCGGCGCAAAACCTGCCCCGGACCGGATCCCGGGCGAGCCCGTGAAATTCAGTGCGGAATCCTTGAAATTGCGCCCCGCCTGTCAATGCTGCGCCATAGCAGGCCCACAGAATCCCTCAACGCCCGGGGTGCCGCGCCGGATCGCGCTCCGGCGGCTGGAGGGCATAATCGAGGGCCTTCTCAAGATCCACCTCTTTTAAAAGAGCCACGACCTGCTCGTCATTGAGGGCGTCCACCACCTTGGGATGAAGGAGCAATCCCAGGTATTTCCCCAAATCACGGGACCCGGCGGCGCGCGCAACCTCGGGATCCCGCTGCAGCGCCTGGATCTTGGGATTATGAAGGAGCGGCTTGAGGCCCGAATACGTCTGCAGCCGAAGCAGCGCCTGCGGCGCGGAGGTGACTTGACCCATCTTGGAGAGCACACCCGCAAGGTTGCCCGGCAACGGATCGAGCCGATCGATCACGGAACGCGGCCCCTCCTGATCCAACACCTCTTTCACCTCACCCAAGCCCCGGGTGACACTGCGAGCCAAAGCCACCGTGGACGAAACCTCCTGAGTCGGCCCGGCAGAACGCGCCTGCGTGGGAGGCGGGGCAACACTCCCCAGCACCCGGATCACCAGGAGGCTGGCCCAAAGATACACCAAGCCGAGACAAACGCCGGCCAAGGCCCCCAGCGCACCGTATCCCCACCGGACCAGGCGCAGACTCTGGTCGGTGGTTTTTTTAAACAACACCGCCGCCAGCATCGACACCGCCAGGAAAGTGCCCATCCCCAAAAGCGCCCCCCCCACCCACCTCAGAACCGCATCGGGTAACCCCAAAGGCCGCAACACGGGCACCAGCGCACCGCCCCAGAAAACCGCGACGGCATAACTCGAACCGATCGCCGCGATCCGCAGCAACTGACGCACAATCCCCAAGCGCCAACCTTTCCACGCCTGAAAAAGCACGAACCCCAAAGCCAAAACCAAAAGAGGCGTGTGCCAGAATTCAGAGCCGTGGGACATGGGATCTGCATGGTTCCACAACCGGGCCACTGAGCACAGGGGAAAACAGGGGGCAGACAGGGGTGAGGGGAAGAAAGGGGTGAGGGATCAGGGATCAGGGGTGAGACTGATCTCTGGCTCCACCCTCAGTGACTTGGGGGCGGGGCGGCCTCCGTCTCTCCTTCTCTGACCCCGCCCCCCGGTCCGCCCGCCCCCCGCCCCCCCCCCCCCCCCCCCCCCCCCCCCCCCCCCCCCCCCCCCCCCCCCCCCCCCCCCCCCGCGGGGCGGCGCGCGGGGGCGGGGGTTCAAGAAATGGTTTTTGGGGCAGGTGA